>PXBW01000007.1 GCA_003566775.1 candidate division WS1 bacterium | reverse complement strand
GGGCCGCGGGAGAAGGGGTGCGCAACCCGGCATGCGCGCGGGTCCCGCACAGGTGTCGGATCTGGCTACAGATACTACAGTCCGGGGCTTGGGCGGGGGGTTAATCGGGATCCCATAGGAGAGGGGGGAGGCACGAATCTTGCAACGTTTGTCCACAACCACCCCATAGGCACTTGGGACGTGCTTGGATTGTGGCCACCAGATCCTGAGGACTATGTGTACGACTGGCGAACCGGCAGGTTGCTCTATGCCGAGCCTCTGGAGTCGCCTTCTGCTTTCTGTGAGCATGGCAAGGAACGCTGGGGAAGACGGCGGCGCGGTCGACGACGAACATGTTCAAGGAATTATCGCCTCGACTCGTTTCGCGTGAGCCTAGTCCTGACCTATCCATCCGGTCCCCCACCATCCGTGAACATCTATGCCGCAGAAGGGCGGATTGTCCGCGACGTGGTTATCTTCTATGAAATCAGAGAGCGATTTGAGCGGTGCCAATGCACAGTTGATGGGTCTACTCGATGGGCACGAGCAAGGACACCAGAAGGGCATAAGAGGCGGACGAAGTATCTCGTCGACGGTGAGCACAGGGCTTGGCATGAAGTGGCAGGAACTGCCGTTGCCGCCGATTTGGGCGACGTCGGTGGAGAGGTCCCTGATCCAGAGAGGATTGCTGACCGTTTCTCCCAGCGCTGGACGCGAGAAGCAGAGAGGCTCGAGGCGATGGCCGAGCGTTGCCCTACCTTCAATGTATGGGTATACCGATAAAGGGGCTGAGCATGGGATGGTTGGACGCAAAATCTGTTCTCTTTCTGACGGTACTCCTTTCGATATCCGGCCTTGTCTCCTGCCTTGATGCTCCCCTTCCCGCTCGACGTGGTTGCGGTATCGTAGGTGCTCAACGACGACTGAGAGCGGTAGGCATGCAGGCCCTGGATGAAGGCGTATCGGAAGCCGAGTTCCGACTGATCGGCGACGCTACCCATGCGTTGGGCTTCTCTAAAGTCGGAACGGAATCGCGCATACCGCCATATGATGACCTTCTGTACCGGCATCGCGATCATGACCGGAGCCCATCCATTTCGCTGCGCCTCACTTATCACCTGGCGAGCGAAGAACGCCGACCCCAGATCTGGTGGAGGATGGAAACGGAACGAACATGGATCACGGAAGAACTGTGGAGCATCTGGTCGGAGCTACAGATTGCTGTGCCCCGGATTCTCGCTGAGGAGAGCGTAGTGAAGCGTGACGGCGAAAACCAGATCAAAGAGACGCGCGACTAGCCGGAATTGCTCCCGGTACCTAGCGCGGAAACTCGGCGGGGCGTCGTGGGCACGTCTCAGCATCCAACATGCGCCTCGTTGGAATCGCGTTCTAACTTGACCGCTCCGCCGGCCCGATCCATCATGCCGTCGTCATGGGCTACCACCTGAGAGCGGAGGCCGCGGCGCGGCCGCGGGCGGGAGGGAAGCGCAACGCGGTGCCGTAGAGGCGGGACGGTCCTGCCAGAAAAAGGGTGCTCGCGGCCTGCTACGCGACGTGGTAGCGTTGTTCAGGAGAGGCGACATGAATACGATAGATCGAATCACGTTCGATCCCGAGGTTATGGGGGGCAAGCCCTGTATCCGCGGGGTGCGCGTGACCGTTGGCACCATCGTAGGGCTCGTCGCGACCGGACGCACACGCGCCGAGATCCTCCATCTGTACCCCTACCTGGAGGAAGACGATATTCGCCAGGCGCTTCGGTATGCGGCATGGCGGGCTGAGGAAATCGAGGTCCCGCTGGCGCCCGCATGAGGATCGTGATCGACATGAATCTATCTCCGGCCTGGGTCTCCAAGCTTGAGCAGGCGGGGCATGACGCGACGCACTGGTCGAGTCTCGGCCGACCCGATGCCCCGGATCGGGAGGTGCTCCAGTTCGCCGGGCGCCGGGGCGCAGTGCTGTTTACCCACGATCTGGACTTCGGCGCTATTCTTGCGGCCACAGGCGCTGAATCGCCCAGCGTCCTGCAGGTCCACACCGAAGACCCGAGCCCGGAACGCTGTGGAAGAATAGTCCAGCGTGTTCTCGATGCTCAGGCAGAAGCCCTTTCCCGAGGAGCGCTCATCTCGGTGGATGAAGCGCGCTCCAGGGTTCGCCTCCTGCCCCTCGCGAACAGGCGGGACTAGGGCGAGGGCGAACGAGTCTGGCACCTGCCGAACAAGAGGCCCCGTGGTCGGTCCGCTCATCGTTGCAGAACGCTCGGACGCTGGAGGCGCTCCGACGCGCACCGTCGCTGCCACACGCGATAGCGCGGTGCGCCCTGAGCCGCTCCGCCGTGTAAGACGGTCTCGAGCTTGACTCGCGCCATGCTGTCGGCGCAGCATCCCGCTGTTATGGGCTACCACCTGAGAGCGGAGGCCGCGGTTCGGCCGCGGAAGGAGGAGTGCGCAACTGCGCATGCCTGCGTAGCGCGCACAGGTGTCGGATCTGGCTACAGATACTACAGTCCGGGGCTTGGAAGGTGGGTGAATCGGGATCCGATTGGGGAGCGGGGAGGCCTGAACCTATTGGGGTTTGTGGTGAACGACCCGCTGTCTCGGCGCGATCCGCTCGGATTGACTGATGCTGATGACGACGACCGGATATCTGCCCGTGTAAACGCGGTTTGGTATGAGCTTCATTGGCGCCGAACGGGGATAGCTCGCCAGTTCCTTAATGAGGTGTCGCAGCGCGATGGTACCGGGGCGCTTCGGATGCGTACGTCGGAGCCAAGACGATTGCAGGGCGGTCAGCAGCGCATACAGGTCGGTCGATGTAATGCCATCGCGATTATTGTGCAGGTGACCCCGACTGAGGCGACTACGTTCCGGGCAGCAACCCGCTACCGACGCTCCGGACCCGTTCCTGAAGCATACCCCATCGTAAGTTCCGAATCTAGATCCATCAGCCGTGCTCGAGGCAGCCGCAATGAGCTGACTGCGGAGGCGACGCGCCCCGCGGGAGAGAACGACATCCCATATCCCCACGCTGCACTGTGGCGCTACACGCGCATCGGGTCAGCCCTCGACACGTGGAATGTGTTTACGGCTTCCGGTCTCATGCCGAGTGTGCAGACGTTGGGAGAGACCTACGGTGTGTCGAGTGACCACCATCACTTTGGTTATGCGGAACTAATTCCTTGGGAACGCATTAGAGTCGGGATCCCGGACTTCCGGCTCTGGGTTGAGATGGTGGACCATCGCATGCGCCCCCATCGAAGATACCCGATCTGGGAGATCTCACTGACAATCACTGCGAGGTGAGCTATGCGCCTTTTTGCACTGAGGATTGTGCTCCTGTCGATTGCGTTTACGTCCTTGAGTGCGTACGCACGCGGACCCGATCTTGAGCTGCGCACTCTCAGGGCAGCACTAGCGGAAGGATTGGCCGGTCGGCTCTCAGGGGTCGACTATGCGGAATTCCTCATCGAGCTTGCACTGGAGGTGGGTCAGGAGCGCGAGCGTCGATGGAGCGAGGCCTACGGGTTGGACAACTTGTCCTCGTTTCTCTTCCGGGCCAGGGGTTACGAGACGCGCCTCTTTGCTGTCGAGTTTCTGGGTGACAGGTCGCCCAGTGCCCACGCAGCCCGTTTCGTTGGGCGGCGGGCGCAGGCGGGGCACCACTTCTGCGAAGCCACCGATTTGAAAGCGTTCCATCTGGATTTTGTCAGTCAAGAAGATGCCGTCGCGATAGGCCGTGCGCTCTTCGAAGTGGCGGGTGTCTATCGCGTTATGTGCAACTTCGTGCTGGCCGTTGATGATGAGACCGGCAAGTGGCGCCTGCAGTATCTTGGGATAATGAACCGGCTTACCCCGGACATCCGCTACTCGCGACCGGTCTATTTTGGTGACGGCAGGCAGGATCCTGGGCGCGTGCTGGAGACGACGGATGTCCCGATTGACATTGATGAGGTGTACGGTCCGCAGCCGGGGCGAGAGGCTGAGGACATTTGGACGCTGCAGCCAGTGCGGGATAGCCGCGACGCGGACCCGCCCGAGATCGAGTGAGGCGAGGGCCATCTCCACGCTGTTCGAAATGAAGTATCCGTCTGGTGTCGCCGCCGGCGTGAAGATGCCCGGGTTCGCCGGTGAGGAGGTGCCCGGAGGCCTCATGCCTCGTCTCTCTGGGCGCGATAGCTCCTGCCCTCGATGGTGACCGTCTCGCAGTGGCGCACGAGGCGGTCGAGGATGGCGGTGGGATGCCGACGGTTAGCGTCAGCAACACGTTGCAGGCGAGAAGGTAGAGACGCCAGGCGGGGCGGAGGGAGGGCTTAGCTTGCTCTTTCGGGCCAGTAATCGCGGGCTAAGCGGTCGACGGCGCTGGCGTGGGCGGGGAGCAGCGATCCTACAGGTCCCGC
>PXBW01000119.1 GCA_003566775.1 candidate division WS1 bacterium | reverse complement strand
GGGCCCCGACGTAGATGTCTGTGCGCTGATCGCCATGCACCGCCCAGCGGCTGCGGATCATCGCCCGGCCTCTCTGATGCCACCCGGCGAGCCAGGTCCACTGCGGGGAGCAGGACCAGCGGCTCGCGACGTCCCAGGTTCCGGTCTCGAAGAGCCAGTCGGTGGGTGCCTCTTCGAAGGTGTAGGTGCGCACTGCTGAGGAGAGTATTTCGGCATCGGCCGGGTCGATCACCGCATGGTCGCGCCTGAAGCCGACGCGTCGCAGGTCATCAAGCGGCGATGGATCGTAGAACTCACAGACGGTCTCACCATCGATCTTGCCGACCAACAGGGCCCCGACGCGAACGAGGCTCAGCGCATATCCGTCCCGGGACCAGGTATGCGCAGTGCCGCCGGCGACCCTCTCGCCGCTGCGCATGAGCTTCACCTCTACCGGATCGGTTACGGACGGCTGGTCCGCGACAAGTGCGTATCCGGCTGAGATGTCCTCCCCGTCTCCAATGAGCAGCCGCGCCGCGGCCCCGCCGTCGTCGGTGCGATGGACTCCGAGGCGTGCCGTGACGTCGTCCACGTAGAGTCCGCGGTGCCAGTAGGTGTCGAGATCGGTGGGCATCGGATCCCAGCCGCTTCCCGGGCCGGCCCAGGTGTGTCGGTCAATGATGCCTGCGTGGGCAGGGGTCCCCGGGTCCGCTGTGAAGCGCCGATGATCGAGCGGCCAGCAGGTTACATCGCGGACGGTTGCCTCGCCACCTTCAGCGGCGATAGCGAAGTCGCCTGCGGCGAATGCATTGTCCGCGGTATCGATGACCTCACGGTCGTTGAGAAGCACACTGATGCGTCGTCCGCGCAATCGAGCACGGATCTCGTGCGCGTCATTCGCACCGCCCTGCAGCGGCACGGAGGCCAACAGGTCCTCCTCGCCACGACGCACCCTGGTGAGATTGAGGCGCGGTGCGTCGCCTTCGGTGGCGAGGCCGAGCGCGTAGTGATCGCGCGGGCTCTGGTAGCGGAGCAACATACCCGCCCACAATGCTCCGCCGGGGTGGAATGTCGCGGCCGCCTCAAAGTCCGACAGTTCGCCTGTTGGAGCGAGCGCTCTGAGCGTCCCTGTGGGATCGAGGATCAGCGCGCCGCCGTCCGGGCGGACCCGGCCACGCTGTACTATCCAGTTGGCCTCCGGGTCCGGGGCGTGCGGGAGGGCCTCCCAGGGGCCGACGCGCACGTCGTCGAAGAGTGCGCTGCCTCCGGCTACCCGCAGGCCGATCTGTCCGGCCCCGTGCAGCAGATCATCGGTCACATGCATCAGATCGCGCCCACCGAGGCTCACGAGGGCGTGGCCACCCGAGATACGCAGTCGCAACTGCTGCCAGGAGTCACGCGCCGGCTCGAGCGTATCCTCGGCGAGCAGATGCTCACCGTCGGGCAAAGCTCGCACAAGCTGCACGACACTGTCGCCTTCTTCGGGCATACGCAGCCTGAGCGCCACGTGGTCGTTCATCGACTCGAAATGTGCGATGAGTGAGACCGTCCACGCATCGGGGCGGACGGCGCAAGATATGTCGAGGTCATCCCAGAACCAGTAGCCTGCGGTGGCCAGGGCGGAGCCGTCGCCAGCCTCGGCGCGGTAGGAGAAGGGGTTCGCAGCCTGATCCGGCTCTCCTTCCCCCTCGTGGATCTGCCAGTCACCCTCATGTATCTCCCACTGAGTGGGATCTCCCTCAACGCGCATGAAGTCGTCAGTGAAGGTCACGGGCGCTACCGGCTGCAGAAAAGCATCATGGAGGCCATGGGCCGCCGGAGCTCCCGCGACCGAGGGGAGGGGTGCCATCAGTGCGATTCGGCGATCGACGAACACCGTCACACTCGCCGGGCGGCGCCTGATGTCAACCTGAGCCTCACCGTCGAAGGCGGGCCTGGGAGCGTCGGCTACCACTCTCCGACGCTCTCCCCTGATCTCTTTCAAGCTGAGGGTGTCTGATCCGAATTCGAGCCGGTGATGGAGCGTCTGGCTGAACCACGGCAGCATGACCTCCGCCTCCGAGTCTTCACTCAGGGTTCCGGTGAGCACGTAATCTGCAGGGGCTCCCTCCGGCAGTTCGAAAGCCTCGAATACGTCCGGCGGATCGGCCTGCTGCTCATCGCGGGGAGGTCTGCGCGGCAGCTCCTGCGTTAACCCGGGCCGCGATTGGACCTGCTCAGCGAGTCGACTCTCATCGTCCAGGCTTGCGAAGCGCGGGACGATCGTATCTTCCGTGAGCAGACGTATCGCTTCGATCATCACCGGCTGCATATGGTAACCTCGCAGCGCGAGCGAGAAGCTGACGCGCGGTCCGAAGTAGAGCCAGTAACCCTCCCCGTGCTCGATGAGAAGAGCCGCCGGGAGATGCTCGCGTCCGCCGGTCAGTTCTTCGCGGTGCCTCTCCGGAACACGTTCATCGGTGTACTCAGCGAGAACCGTCACATGATCGGCGTCCCCGGGGATGATTGAAAGGCCCGGTTGCGTGTGTGTGGCGACGATACCAGCGGCGTGCATCGATCTGCTGATGGGGTGCTCGTACGGGCGAAAGTCGATGTTGGGCGCGCGATTCGGACCGATTCGTTCGCCCGGCACCAATTCGGTTGAGGGGGCGATACGAGCCTCTGTGATTGCGATGCCCCCCTCTGCGACGAAGCTCTCGACGGCGGTTGAGATAGCCTGGTGATGACCACCGCCGTCGCTGACTATCACGAGACGGTACTGCCCCAATACGTCTGGATTCGCGAGATCCCGATTCGACAGGTACTCTCTCGGCATGCCGTGATTCGCCAGCAGGCCCACATATCCCATGATGCGGCCGCCTCCGAAGGCAACCCTCCAGGCCTCGGCCCCGTCGGCGAGGCCGATGGTGGTGAAGCCCAGCAGAGCCAGCAATACCATCCAACCTGTTCGCTTACGCATGATGCACCTCAACCTGAGAATACTTCGTGCTGATTGCCTGTGCCGTTTCATCGACCACCCGCACGGTCATGTCATGGCGCGTTCGAAGCTCTTACGTCTCGCCCCACAGCCCGAGTAGAGTGTCAATCGTCGCGTCCGCAACCTCGCGGCCGCCCTCGGGACCGATAGGATTGCTGGCGGGCACCGAGCCGTAGCCGCCACCTGCCACCGAACGCGCGCTCGGCACGTAGCTGCCCGGCCCGGTAAGCTGCGCGAGGAAGGTCTGCACCGCCGGGCTGCGCGCTTTGATATACACTCCGAAATCAAGGTAGTACTCAAAAGGATTCGTCGCGAACGCGACATCACCCAGTCGGATTACGTGCAATGTCACCTGCTGGTTCGGGTCCTTCTGCTGCTCCTCATAGCGGCTGCGCACCGCGAGATACCAGTGCATTCGGCGGAAGGCCTTCGTGATCGGCAGGTACCAGCGCGGCTCCTCGCGCAGCTTCGGATCGGCCTCAAGCTTCGCGACCTCAGCCTCATACTGCTCGCGCCACTCCTCGGCAGACTCCTCCGCCTCTCGCACATCTTCCTCGGTCAGCCTGCGCATCGGCAGGCTGAGTTCGATGGACCGATGCTCGAGCCGCGGCGACGCGTCCTGCGTGCCGCCGAGATAGCCGAGCACCTCTTCCACGGCGGTCGCAATGCGATGGCCGATCTCCTGTCGCCCGTCCCGGCCCTTCAGATCGAGCATCCGCTCGTGTTCGCGCTTGCCCCAGATCAGGTGCGGCGACTGATCGCCCGCCGCCGAGCACTGTGGCAGCACGTGAAGCCCCTCGTGCAGCCGATTTCGAAGTTCCACGCGTGTCTCGTGCCAGAAGTCCGCGCTTACCTCGAAGATATGCTCCGTCTCCTGTGATGGGCACGGGACGTTGACGACAACGCCGGTCAGTTCGCCCTCAGCATCGTAGGTTGCGAGGACGTTGACCGAGTGGTCCTCGTACCCCTCGACGTGGCTGAACTCCGGCGTGTTCGTGTCACCGTACATCGTCGAGTTTCCGTGAATATCGACCCATCGGCGGTTACGCCCCACGACCGCCTGCCCGAGGCCGAAGGCGATTGAGCCCTCAGCGCGGGTCTCCCACGCTTCAGCGATCGCGCCCGCGATGCGATCGGTGGCGAATTGCAGGTAGTCGCCCGGGTCCATCGCCGGAAGGTCCACAGCAGCGGTATACTCCGGTCCATAGCCGCTGCGGAAGATGCGGGTGTAACTGACCGGGCCTGCATGGGTGTGCGTGCCGCTGATCGCCAGTCGCGCCGACGAGGGGCCATCTTCCATCGCATCGACCTGAGACCTCACCGCGTCGGTCAACTCCTCGTACGCGCCCGAGAGGTCGCAGGTAACAAAGACCGCGTGCTCGTCACCCTGCTCGAAGACGAGCGCAGTCGCGGTCACCGGATCGCGGACGCCCTCT
>PXBW01000318.1 GCA_003566775.1 candidate division WS1 bacterium | reverse complement strand
TGGCGGTACCCTGCACCCACAATCCGCCATAGTGGGGCTGAATTCCCGCCCGCGGCTTCGCAGTTTGGCGTCTGACCCACGTAAGCGGTGATGAAGGTTGGGTCCTGCGCAAGGAGACGTCTGCTGAACCCCGTCAGGCCCGGAAGGGAGCAGCGGTAGGCAGAAGGTCTTCTGTGCCGCAGATCACCTGGCCGGAGCTGGCTGCGAGGGTAACGGCTGGGCTGCGTTGTCAACGGTGGGTGCACAACCGACTCACGGCAGTAACGAACGATAGGACTAACGACAGAACAACTGGACGGCGGGTCAGCACTGCGCGCGAGACTCAGTCCGGGCACCCCCGGCCCGGAACGGAAGGGCTTTGATGGCGTACCAGACATTCGCGCTCAAATACAGGCCGCAGACCTTCGATGAGATCATCGGGCAGGACCACGTGGCCACTACCCTCAAGCATGCGCTAAGTGAGGGACGCGTGGCGCACGGCTATCTCTTCGCAGGACCGCGCGGCACCGGCAAGACGTCAACCGCGCGGGTCCTTGCAAAGGCCCTCAACTGCGATCTGGGCCCCACTCCCAGCCCATGCTGCGAATGTCCCATGTGCGAGGCAATCGCATCCGGCAACGCTCTTGACCTCGTTGAGATCGATGCCGCCTCGAATCGTGGCATCGATGACATCCGAGAACTACGCAGCCGCGTAGGTTATGCGCCCACCCAGGCGCGCTGCAAGTTTTACATTCTCGACGAAGCTCATATGCTCACCAACGAAGCATCGAACGCGCTGCTCAAGACCCTCGAGGAGCCCCCGGATCACGTTTACTTCGTCCTGGCCACCACTGAGCTTCACAACATTCTCCCCACCATCCGCTCACGCTGCCAGAGTTTCGAGTTTCGACCGATTCCACAGGTAAAGATCGTCGAGGCTCTGCGCGGGATCGCTGAGAACGAGGGTGTGCGGGGGGAGGAGGCGGCTCTCGGTGCAATCGCAAGAGCGGCTGGCGGCGCTATGCGCGATGCCGAGAGCATCTTCGATCAGGTCATCGCCTACGGGCGGGGTGAGGTCACCCTCGAGGTTGTGAACTCTATCCTTGGGGTGACCGACGCCGACCTGCTTGTCTCAGTCGGTGACGCTGTTGCCCGAAATGACATCGAAGGCGTATTTCGGGTCGTGGACGAGGTAGTGGCCGGCGGAAGGGATATCGGCCAACTTCTCGAGGATCTCGCCCTCTATTTTCGCGACTTGCTGCGCATCTCTCTCGGGGCGAATCCCCCGGAGTGGATGCAGAGTGCGGCCGGGGACCTGGAGGAGATGCAGCAGCAGGCAGGAATGATGGGCCCGCGGCGCCTGGGCGCGATCATCGAGGAACTGGGCGAGGCATCGGCGCGCATACGCGACACCAGCCAGAAGCCGCTTCTGCTGGAGGTGACGCTCGCGCACCTCGCCGCCGCAGATGGCGAACAGACTGCAGGCTCACCAGTTGCAGCAGCGGAGACCGATGATGCAACGGCAGGGCAGGAATCGCAGACCGCCGGGCAGAAGGCGGTCCGGGCGAAGAGGCGGGACGACGAGGCGTCGAGGGATGACGATGAGAAGCCCGCGGCGGACAGACCCGCCGACGGAGGCGCTGCTGCCGAAGAAGCTTCAGCGGAATCTGGGGAAAGCGCTGCCGAGCAATCTGCGGACGAGTCCCGATCTGGGCCTGTCGATGCTCCGCCTGCATCTGACAGCCATGAACCACTGAGCATTGATGACGTGCAGACCGGTTGGCCTCGCGTGCTGGAGGTGCTTACCGAAGGCGGACACGCGGGTATCGCCGCGGTGATCTCCCGGGCACAGCCTGTGTCACTCGATGATGAGAGGCTCTCCCTGTGTTTCCCCGCAGATGCCGAGTTTGAAGTCCGGAGAACGCGAGATGCCTGGGGGCGCGAGGTCACGAAAGCGCTTGAAAGGGTGTGCGGGCGCGGGCTGGAGATCTTCTGCGAACTGGCGGCGCCGCCCGGGGAGGCGGCGGATGAGGCCCAAGAAAGCGCTTCGTCCAGCGAAGACGAGCAGGAGAAGATGATTGAGGCGTTGAAGTTCAGTTTCGACGGCAGCGAGGAGATCGAACCAAATTAGGCAGAGAAAACGAGGTCCCGAGGGTGATCGCGAAGAATGACTCCTCGGGGGTTGACTCCAGACGACGAAATGTGGAGCGACAGATGATTAATCCCTTTCAGAAGATGATCGAGAGTCAGTTACAGGGTGTGCAGCAGGACATGCTGGCCGCCACGGAGGAACTGCGCGCGGTGGAGGTTGAGGGCAGCGCCGGTGGTGGCGCAGTCACAGTGACCGTAAGCGGTCTGGGTGAGATACTCGATGTCGCGATCGATCCCGCAGTGATCGAAGAGGGAGACTGCGAGTTGATCCAGGATCTCGTGTGCGCGGGCATGCGCGAGGCGATACGCCAGGCCACCGAGCTTAAGCGCGAGAAGCTCTCTGAGGCACTGCCGCTCGCTCGCATGGGAATGGAGCTTCCCGAGTTCCTCTGAACTGTGCCCGGCCGGTGTGGACCCGGCAAGCGACACTGTCCGGACGCATCGGACGCATTTGATCGTGTCTTATGAGTATTGTTACTGAGGCGGAAGAACCTGGATGCTCAGCTATCCCGAACCCATTCGGGAGTTGATAGATCAACTTGAGACGCTTCCCGGCATCGGCCCGAGAAGCGCGCAACGACTGGCGTTTCATCTGCTGGGTGCCGGTCCTGAATACGCCGCAGGGCTTGCCCGTGCGATTGGGGATCTGCACGGAGATATCGGGCGCTGCGGCGAATGCGGGAACTGGTCGGTAAGCCGCCTGTGTCCGGTCTGCACCGATGACCGGCGTGACACCGACGTTATCTGCGTGGTCGCGGATGCCAAGGACCTCGTCGCCCTCGACCGGGCCGGGGAGTACGAGGGCCTCTATCACGTGCTCGACGGCGTCTTATCCCCTGTCGAGGGTGTTGGACCGGGTAATCTGCGCATCAATGAACTGCTGGAGCGGGTGGAGGATCTTGCGGTGCGTGAGGTGATCCTTGCCACCCCGCCAACCGTCGAGGGGGATGCCACCGCTGAATTTCTGCGCGAGGTGCTGCTTGAGATGGGCTGCATCCGCGTGACGCGTCTTGCGTTGGGTCTGCCGGTCGGTGCCGATCTCGACTACGCCGATCAGGTGACCGTGGCGCGGGCTTTGCAGGGACGCACAGAGATGTCCGAATGACGCAACCCGGCGGAGAGTCTCGTTCTCGCCGGGCAGTAACTGCCACCAACCAGCAACCGCTGGAGTGAAGGTGACAACCGAGGAGGGTAGTCCATGGCAGAATTGACCGAAATCCGCTTCCACGGGCGGGGTGGGCAGGGCGCTAAGACCGCCGGATACATCCTGGCCGTGGCCGCCGCCGAGGAAGGCTGGAACATCAACGCCTTCCCCGAATATGGCGCTGAGCGCCGCGGCGCCCCAATCAGGTCGTTCGTCCGCATAAGTGACGCCCCGATCCGCGTAAGGTCGAGCGTTCGTGAGCCGGACATCGTCGTCGTCCTCGACGACACGCTGCTGGAGACGCAGAATGTGACCGAGGGGATGGACGACAGTGACGTCTTGATTGTGAACACCGAGAAGACGTCCGACGAAATTAGAGAACAGTTGGCGAATCCCAACGTGGATGTGTTCGTCGTCAATGCCACGCAGGTGGCGATGGACACGATCGGCCGCCCGATCCCCAACACGCCGATGCTCGGCGCGATGCTCAAGGCGGTTGAACTTGTGCCGCTGCAGGCGCTCAAGAACGCTGTTGACAAGCGCCTGGGCGAGAAGCTCTCAAAGTCGGCCATTGAGTCGAACTACGCGGCACTCGACCGGGCCTACGAGGAGGCAACCTCATGAAGAAGGTGTACGCTCCGGATGCTAAGTGGCACGAGATGGAGCGCGGCGGCATCATACCGCAGGCAGGCAACGCGGAGGAGTACAGCGTGGGTGGCTGGCGCAATGAGCATCCCGTCCGCGATGACGAGGAGTGCATCGACTGCCTGTTCTGCTGGATCTACTGCCCCGACATCGCAATTGCTGTTGAGGACGAATCAGTCAAGGGTCTCCCGATCAGCGACAAGCACTGCAAGGGCTGCGGGATCTGTGCCGAGGTATGCCCCAAGGACTGCATAGAGATGGTCGCCGGTGGCCAGTTCGAGCCGGAAGAGACCTTCGAGGCGGAGGAGGATTAACAATGGCAGAGACAAAGGCCGCGGTCAAGGGCAACAAGGTTGCGCTTGAGGGCAACGAAGCCGTGGCGGAAGCCATGCGCCAGATCAATCCCGACGTGGTGGCAGCTTATCCGATCACCCCGTCAACTGAGATCGTGCAGACATTCGCTCAGTATGTGGCAGATGGAAAGGTTGAGACCAACTTCGTCGCCGTTGAGTCGGAGCACTCGGCGATGAGCGCCTGTCTCGCCGCCGCCGTCGCAGGCGGTCGTGTGATGAACGCCACCTCAGCGAACGGTCTCGCGCTCATGTGGGAGATCCTCTATGTGGTCTCCTCTCTGCGGCAGCCGGTCATCCTCACAGTGGTGAACCGGGCGCTCTCAGGTAACATCAACATCCACTGCGATCACTCGGATACCATGGGCTCGCGCGACACCGGTTGGGTCCAGCTATACGCCGAGGATGTGCAGGAGGCCTACGACAACCTCATTCAGGGCGTCTGCATCGGTGAGACCATGGATGTGCGCCTTCCGGTGATGAGCTGTCTCGACGGCTTCATCCTGTCGCACTCGTACGAGTTGCTTCAGGTCCAGGAGGACGAGGACGTTCAGGAATTCGTCGGCCCGTACAAGCCGGACAATCCGATGCTTGACATCGATAATCCGCAGACGTACGGCCCGCTCGACCTCTATGACTACTACTTCGAGCATAAGCGCTCGCAGATGGAGGCGTATCCGCCTGCCAAGCAGGCGATCATCGATCAGGGCAAGCGCTTCGGTGAGGCGTTCGGCCGGGAGTATGGCCTGATCGAGGAGTTCATGACCGACGACGCAGACTTCATCGTCGTGGCGATGGGCTCGACCTGCGGCGCGCTGCGTGACGTCGTGGAGGCACAGCGTGACAATGGGGTCAAGGCCGGGATGCTCAAGATCCGCGCCTTCCGGCCCTTCCCTGCCGAGGAGATCTCCGACGCGCTTTCGGGCGCATCTGCGGTGGCGGTGCTGGACCGCGCGTCATCATTCGGCGCACATGCCGGTCCGCTCTACCACGAGATCACTTCGGCGCAGGTCACTTACAGCAACATCATTCCCACCAACAACTACATCTACGGTCTGGGCGGCCGTGAGATTCTGCCCGAGGACCTCAGCAGCGTCTTTGACGATCTGCATGAGGTCGCAGAAGCCGGGCAGCCCACGGAGCCTGTCAGCTTCCTGGGCCTGAGGGAGTAGGAGGATAGACCATGCCTAACCTCAAGCAACTGTCACACCGAGAGGAACTTCTCACTGGTGGTCATCGCCTCTGCCCGGGTTGCGGCGAGCCGATCGCCGTCCGGCAGATACTTATGGCCACAGAGCAGCCGGTGCTCGCCTCCAACGCCACCGGATGTCTCGAGGTATCAACCACGATCTTCCCGTACACCGCCTGGAAGATCCCGTGGATACACATAGCCTTCGAGAATGCGGCTGCCGCGATCTCCGGCGTGGAGGCGATGTACCAGGCGCGGAAGGCCAAGGGTGAGATCGACGAGGACGCCGACTACAAGTTCGTCGCCTTCGCTGGCGATGGCGGCACCTACGATATCGGCCTGCAGGCACTCTCCGGCGCCGCGGAGCGACGTCATGACTTCGTGTACGTCTGTCTCAACAACGAGGCGTACATGAACACGGGCGTGCAGCGCTCATCGGCGACGCTCAAGGGCGCGCACACCACCACCAGTCCGGCGGGCACTGTGATCCCCGGCAAGAATCAGGATCGCAAGGACCTGACCGAGATAATGGCCGCGCACGACATTCCGTATGTCGCGCAGACCATTCCCGGCCGCTGGATGGATATCACGCGCAAGGCTGAGAAGGCCTTCGAACTGGAGGGACCGGCGTTCCTCAACGTGCTCGCCCCCTGTCCGCTCGGTTGGGGCCATGAGGGCGCGTTGACTCCGGAGATCTCCCAGCTCGCCGCGGACACCTGCATCTGGCCACTCTACGAGGTGGAGTACGGCGAGTACAACATCACGTACACGCCGAAGGAGAAGAAGCCCATCGAGGAGTTCCTCGAGCCTCAGGCGCGCTTCCGACACCTCTTCCGGACCGATGAGGGTGCCGAGGTGCGGAAAGCCGTCCAGGAGTGGGTTGACTGGAAGTGGGAGCAGCTCCAGAACAAGGCAGGCGACTGAAGCGACACTCGACGGCCCATAGGTCCGTCGTGCAGTAGAAGCAGACAGCACACATGCGGAGCGCCCTCAATTGGGCGCTCCGCTTTTGTGTGCACCGTGCTGGCAAGTCGGCCTTTGACCTTCACTGGATGCAGATTACCGAGGGATCAGCGCCGATGCCAGGCCGTCCATGTCGTGAGGATGAGCCAACGGCATGGCACGGGTCAGAATGGGGAGTGGTGCAGGAGGAATCGGACCGCCTTCAAGGAAGTTCAACTCCAGGCCCCGGCCCAGGCGTAGATGTGGAATCGGAGAGGCGGTTCATCATGGGTCACGAATGGCATCTCACCCAGAGGCTTACGCGTGTGCTCTGCATCGCCGCACTGCTTCTTGGCGCAGAGGCGGCACAGGCGAGGATAATACACGTGTCACACGAAGGGGCGGAGGACAATCCCGGCACCGATGAGGCACCACTGCGTACCATCTCCTCTGCGCTCGAAGCTGTGGGCCCCGGTGACACCATTCGCATTCATGCCGGAATCTGGGGGGAGATCATCACACCGACTGTATCCGGCGAGCCGGACCGCCCGATCACACTCGAAGGTGAGCGCGGCCCTGACGGAGAGTGGCTTACCGTTCTGGACATCGGAGTGCCGGTGACCGGTTGGCGACCCGCGCCGGAGATAGGTGAGGGTGTTTTCAAGACCGCAGAGCTTGATTTCGTCCCGTACTCGATGACGCTCGACGGCAGACAGGTGCTGCGCATGCACGACAGGCGCGTCATGGAGCCGGGCATCGGCTTCGAGTACCTCGCTCTTCCCTCCGACGCCCCCGTCGAGGAGGAGGTCAGTCACTACGTTGATGAACTCGGCTTCTGGGACGGCATTGAGGTGATCTACGGAGCGTATGAGGGTG
Source organism: candidate division WS1 bacterium (assembly GCA_003566775.1). GTDB lineage: Bacteria > Armatimonadota > Zipacnadia > Zipacnadales > UBA5352 > UBA5352. The sequence goes on along the minus strand of PXBW01000318.1, from coordinate 43,631 downwards.
TGACCTACATCCGATTTCGCGATAAGGATGATCCGACGGGAATGGACCTGCGCGCCGCGCCCGCTGGTGGAGGCATTCGTCTTGAAGATGTAAGCCACTGGACGATCCGCGACATTCGCATAACCAACGCCGAGGACTGCGTGGTGATTCGGGGCGAGGATGCACGGCACAATACTGTCGAGGACTGCTTCCTGTCCAACGGACACAATCGTGTAGTGATAACCGCCGGAGCGGCACACAACACCGTGCGCAATAATGAGATGACCCTCAACTACCATGGCCACGACGATCCCGGGGCATGGGGGACCAGGGAGCGAACGAGACACACCGCCACGCGCTGCCGGATCTACCGCGTCTTCAAGTACATACAGGGGCCGAGCAGTTCCGACGATCGCGGGGTGCTCGTGCGCGGCGCCGGCCCCGGCAACGAGATCGCGGGCAATCATATCTACTCGGGACTGATAGGCATCTCCCTTAGTGACAATCGTGACACGCGGGTGCATCACAACACAATCCATGGCATGTCGAGTATCGGTATTCTCACGTCGCAGGCGGGGCAACGTGGCTCGGTGGACCTGCACGTGCATGACAACCTTGTATACGACTGCAATATCAACTTCCGCCTCCATCACTACAACAACACGCTGCCGGGCGAGCGGCGAGAGTATCATTACCGCAACCTCTCCTGGCAACGGCCCGGCCTGGGAACACACGTCTTTGTCCACTGGACCGCGCGGGAGATGGCGAAAGGAGCCGACCACCCCGAGCTTTACCTCTATCACAATAGTTTCGTCGGCGGACGGATCGGTTTCAGCCCTTCAGGCTGGTCGGTAGATGCCGGTGGCACGCCCGGGATCTGGCTGCTCAATAACGTTTTCGCCGCTGACACCGCGCTTGGAGGCGCGTCGGACTTCGTGACCGACCCCGCGATGATGGGGCCGGTCGATCATAACCTGGTAATAGGCTCGATTGCACACGGCGGCGCTGCATGGGTGGGACAGCATAACGCGATCGTGGACGGTGACACCTCCCGGTCATTCGACGCGCCACTCGATTTCGAGCCTGTTGCGGAGAGCCCTGCGCGGAACCTTGGCCTCGACCTCTCGCGCCCCTTCGAGGTGATGGGTCATCGCAGTGACGCGCTGCCCGGGATGGAGCCCGGGTATTTCGACGGTGACGCCCCTGACGCGGGAGCCGTCCAGTTCGGACGGAGCACGCCCTCTGTGCTTCGACTCGTGCACTGAGAGCTTGCCACGGCTTCGCTCCATCCCTGAGTGTGTCACATACTGCCATCTGCACAGGAGCGGTGAAGCTTGACTTCCCCGCGCGGACGTGGCAATGTGTGCGCAATGGCACGAAATGTGCCGCGAGTAAGTGCGGGGAATAGCGATGCAAATGCCAATGCAACGTGTAAGCAGCAGCAATCCGCAGAAAGGTGGTTGTTTAGGATGCGCAGGTCTCTCTACATCATCGCAGCACTTGTGCTCGTGGTAGGTCTGGTGGGCTGCGGGGGCAGTGACAACGGTGATCCTGTTAATGGTGACCCCATAAACGGCGATCCCATCGATCAGGCACTGGTCGGTGAATGGCAGATCTTCGAGGCTCTGCTGGACGGCGAGAATGTGGCTCCCGGGGAGGCAATGGGCTGGGACGAGAATGAAGTCAGGATGACAATCAACTTCGGTGCAGACGGGAGCATCACTGAACGTCTTTTCGAGTCCGATGGGAGTGTGGCTGACACCAGCACCGGAACGTGGACAGCGGAGGCTGGAGAGTTTGCCATAGAGTTCGGGGATGAGGATCCGGTTGCCGGAACCTACACGGTCGATGAGAACATCCTCACTGTAACCATTGATGCACCGCCTGAGGCACCCGGCGAGCAACTCCTCCTCCGCTGGGTTAGAGTGGCGGAGCTTACAGAGCGGGATCAGGCCCTGGTGCGCGGATGGAATGTATCCGACGTCCGGGTGAACGGAGTCGACGTTGCCCCCGCCGATTTCTTCAAAATGGGTAACGCGGATGATTTCGTGATGGCGGTCAACGACGATGGCTCATTCGTCATCTATGCCCTCGATGGCATCGACATCGAGGGGATCGCCGCGGGCTCATGGGCCACCGGCGGAGGCGCGATAGCCCTAATCGTGGATGGGGCGATCATGCTCGGTACGTACTCCATCAACAGCGCCTCACTCACATTCCTCAACGTTGATGGCTCTACTGTGCAGTTCGGACTTGAGGCCTTCGCTCCGGCGGGGGAGCGGGACGCTTCGCTCGTCGGCCAATGGGAGACAATCTCCGCCACGGTTGATGGCGAGGACGTCCCTCTCGGACTGATCTTCGACTGGGCGGAGGAAGATGGCACCGATCGCATGCTGATTCACTTCTACCCCGATGGAACCGTGGTCACCACTGACTACGCAGGGGAGGATCTCGTGAGTGGTGAGGTGGGCACCTGGAACAGCGACGCCGGTGTGCTGACGCTCAACCTCGATGAACCCGTTGTGATGAACGCCTGGGATGTGGTAGGCAATGTCCTCACCACCGAACTGACGCTACTGGACGACTTCGGTGATCCCCTGGACGTCGTGCTCACGTTCGAGCGCATCTGAACTGGCCCCCATCTGACGCCGACAGAAACTAAGCCCCGGGGCTGCATCGCTCCGGGGCGTTTCCCTGCTGTGTGCCCTGTGAAGGTCGGTGCAGGGTACATTCGCCTGGCCGGCGAAATACGTCCCTGTATGGAGCGGATTATCGGCAGGTTGAGATCATTCGTGACCAGCCCCTGGGGCATTGTCCTTGTCGTGGTAGTGGTGTATCTGGTGGTGAGGGTCCCACGTATCTCCCCCGGGCCAATGAGCGACCACGACATGCCCACGATCCTCGCCGAGCTTGAGGCGGATCACTCGCTCGCTGCCGTGCTCTCATGGTTCACCGGATCCTGGGTGCAGGACGATATGTACTACCGCCCGCTGAGCAGCCTCGTTCACTGGGCAAACTTCATGCTCGCGGACGATGACGGTTTTTACTGGCGACTGGTCAACGCGCTGATAATCGCGGCCACGATGCCCGCTCTTGTCTGGATGTTCGCGGTCGGCTTCGGGAGGCCGTGGGCGGGCGTGATAACTGCCGGCCTGCTGCCTTGGTTCCGCCCGCTGGATCAGATGGTCAGCTTCCCCGCGTGGCGCACTGAGTTACTCAGCGCACTGTTTCTCATCCTCGCGACCGGCGCGGGGCTGTCTTATCTGCGCGAGGGAAGACGGCAGCGTCTCATATTCATGCTGGCCATGCTCCTGGTGGCGCTCGGCTTCAAGGAAGTGTCGTTCGCGTGGCCCGCATTCTTCGCGGTGGCATGCCTGTTCGTGCGCAGGGATTTGCGCACCGTGAAGGCCATCGGTGGCGCCTTCGGCCTTGCCGCGGCGGTATGGCTCATGCGGGTGCATTTCCTTGGGCATCCACTGCTTGGCGCACCGATTCGGCACGTCGATTTCCCACTGGCCCGCCAGCTTGAGGTCTTCGTGCGAATGCTCTTTGCTCCGGTTTACGAGCACATCGTGATGGTATATCCTACGCTTGCAGAATCATGGTACTTTCTTCTGAGCCGCCGTTTCTACGAGGCCGTCTTTCTCGATCTGCTCTTTATCTTCGTTAACGTGGTGCTGCTGTTGCGGGCGCCGCGTGTGCTCGGCGTAATCTGGGTATGGCGGATTATCCTGTATCTGCCTTCGATGCCGTTTGCGAACATCTTTCCTTTCTACCTGTACATACCAATCGTCGGTACAGTGATGCTCTACGGCGTCGCCTTTGAGGAGGTGGCGCGGATGCTTTGTCGAAGATATGCCGTGTGGCTGCGCGAACGCGGCCTGAAGGTCAATTCCAAGCCCAAAGATGCGGAGGCCCTCTGCTGATGAGAGACGACATAGATCTTCACATTCACACGACGCATTGCGGTTGCGCGAATGAGACGATGTCGGTCCCGGCGTTGCTGGAACGTTGTGATGAACTGGGCTATCGGCACATTGCGATCACCGACCATTACAACGGTGAGCAGCACGACGAGCCGCAGAAGAGAATACAGGAGGATCTGCGGGATTACGACAGCCCTGTCGCAGTAACGTGGGGTGTTGAATGCACGATTGCGGATGCGGAGGCCGAAACCCACACCGTTACGGAAGAGTTGGTTGCCGAGTTTGGGTACGATTTTGTGATCGGCGGCCCACATGGAAGATACGAGGCCACCGAGCCGGATGAGATCATAGAGACCCAGCATCGGCTGATGCTGGCGACGGTTTGCAATCCGATCATAGACGTGCTGGTGCATCCATGGTGGTTCAGTCGGCGCGAGTTCGAGCAGGGAACAATGTCGTGGTTCACGGATATGAGCCGGATTCCGCCGTGGCACGTTGAGGAGCTTGCAGCGGCCTGTGTCGAAAACGAGACATCGGTGGAGATGAACGCAGGCGGCATCATCCACCATCCGCACTTCGAGCAGCAGATGTTGGACGATTACCGGGAGTACCTGGCGGATCTCTGCGAGCGTGGGGTGACCTTTACGCTTTGCTCCGACGCGCATGACATCGACCGTCTGGAGTGGGCAAAGGATGCCGCCGGGTTCCTCGTTGAGGCAGGTGTCCCCGACGAGCAGATCTTCGTGCCTGAACCATCGGACCTGAGTTGAGTAGTCGACGTTAGCTTCACAGAGGTGGGCCCGGTGTCGATTGCGGACGTATGCTGTCTGCTGCCGCTCCCTGACTTGACAATTATGCCGAGGCGATGCACTCTTATATAACAGGACACGCAGAAGGCCTCGCCCGCACATCAGCTTCAGTGGTACTCGCCCGATCTCCTGAGACGCTGCGTGGGCCGATGCGATGTACGCGCGGACTGAGAGACTATCGACGTGCAACAGGACCCTGACGGGAGACGATCCCCATGACACAATCAGAGGCAGCGAAGCGCGTTGCAGAACTCAAAGAGGAGCGCAACGCGGTCATTCTCGTACACAACTACCAGATCGAAGAGGTCCAGCTTCTCGCCGACTTCATCGGCGATTCGCTGGGACTATCACAACAGGCGGCGGATACCGATGCCGACGTCATCGTATTCTGCGGCGTTCACTTCATGGCTCAGACGGCGAAGCTGCTGTCACCGGAGAAGACAGTGCTCATGCCCGATCCAAGTGCGGGCTGTCCGATGGCCGACATGATCACTGCCGAGCAGGTACGCGAGTTCAAGGCTCAGCACGGCGGTGCACCGGTGGTTACCTACGTGAACTCCACCGCAGAGGTCAAAGCGGAGTCGGATATCTGCTGCACCTCCTCGAACGCCGTGGAAGTGGTCAACTCGCTCGAGGAAGACACCGTGTTGTTCGTTCCTGACGAGCACCTCGCCGACTGGATCTCACGGCACACGCACAAGACTATCATCGCATGGGCCGGTTACTGTCCTACCCATGTCCGCATCAATCCCGAAACCGTAGCGTACATGAAGGAACAGTACCCCGAGGCCGTATTCATCACACATCCGGAGGCTCGGCACGAGGTGATCGATCTGGCTGATGAGGTGACCTCCACGGCAGGCATGGTCAGCTTTGCGCGCGAAAGCGATGCTCAGCAGATCATCGTGGGTACCGAAGAGGGACTTGTCGATCGATTGCGACGCGAGAACCCCGAGAAGACCTTCTATGTGGTTCCGCATACCATCTGCCCGAATATGAAGAAGACCAGTGCAGCGAAGGTGGTTGATTCGCTGGAGAAGATGCAGTTCGAGATAGAGGTTGATGAGGCAATCGCTGAGCGTGCCAGGCGAGCAGTGGAGCGGATGCTTGAGGTGAGTTGAAGCGACTCTCGTACCCGGCGAGTGCTTGTGGCATCGCGTACATGTCCCCCGCGTTCACCTACGCCATTCTCCGGGGCCTGCTCGGCACAAGTCTCGCGGAGGCCATCAAGGCGCATTCCGGGCGCGGGAGAAGTCCAATCTGTGCAAGACTGATGGAGGTTTACTTCGGCAGTGTGGTGAAATACTAATTGTAGGGAGGAGGGGGACGCTGGAGCCGATTCGGCTGAGTTGTGCTTGACGCAATCGCTTCGATTCGGTTAGATTTATCCATGGTCTTTCATCATGACCGGATCTCATCATCCCTGAACACAGGTGACCTAAGTGCGCTCCGCAATACTTGATCGTTTCGTGCAGAAAGTCGCGCAGATCATCCAGACCGAAGGGGCGGCATGTTTCTCCATCGGTGTCGCCGACAATCGTCTGCATCCCCAGGCGATTGTCAGTCGTCGTGACGGCACCACCAGTGACTCCCTCGGACATGTGGACATCGACGCAGATGGTTCATTCGCCGAAGCGGTGACTGAGGCGCTCGGACAGAAGGGGCCGGTGGTGCTCACGGAGCCCACACAGATCGACGAGCTTACGGTCGATCCACCCGTTCTGATCATGCCGATCATATGGGAGCGGGACCCGCTGGAAAGCGAAGAGGAGCCGGTCCGGCGTCCCGTCGGCATCCTCACCCTCTGGGCCAAGCGTGACCAGCGCTACGACGATGATGATTACAAGCTCGTTGAGACGCTCTCCGGGCAGGCCGCCGCGCTGCTCGTCGAGGAGCAACTCGACGAGTTCGACGACATTCAGGCCGCTTTCGCGACAGTCCCCGTCGGGCTGATGCTGCTCGGCCCCGACAATCGAGTCATGGTTGCGAATGCAGCGGCGATGCGTATCATCGGCGCCGATCCCCTGCAGGGCCGCGAGATCAAGGCCATCGACTACGGCAATCAGCTTACCGAGTTGATGAACGAGGTGCGGGCCAGCGATGAGGGAAACGCCGCGGCTTCCTACGTGAGTGTAGATAACGAGAACTACTCAGTCAGCGCACAACTCACTCAGGAAGGGCAGACGATCATCGCCTTCACTCAGTCGCCCTTCAGCACCGCCGCGGAGGAACTCACCGGTCAGGTCGCACACGAGCTTCGCACGCCGCTGACCGTGATTCAGGGGAACCTGCAGACCATCGAGGTTATGATCGAGGCCGGCGTGCAGCCGGAAGATCAGGAGATCATCCAGGAGTTCATCGAGACTGCGCTGATCCAATCCTCCCGTATGTTCCGGCTGATCGCGGAAACTCTCAATATCTCGCGCATACACGCCGGAAAGGAACTCGAACTCGAGGTGGAGGAGTTCGACCTGATCGAGGCTCTCAACCAGATTCTGGAAGAGTTGGCCGACTATCTCATGAGCCACGAACTGGACATCAACGCTCCTGACGAACTGATCATAGAGGGGGATCGGGGCAAGATCATCTCGATCTTTGACAACTACCTCAAGAACGCGGCCAAGTACTCCGACACGGGCAGCACAATCACCGTCTCAATCCACGAGATCGATGATGGCGAGATCGCGATTGAAGTGACCGACCAGGGAATCGGTATCCCGCCCGAGGATCTTGCCAGGATAGGGAAAGAGGCCGGTTTCCGCACCGATCTCTCCAAGGATCAGGCGGGAGGCATCGGACTGGGTATGGTTTACACGCGTCGTGTGACCGAGGCCCACGGTGGCAGAATGGAGATCGACTCAACCGTCGGCGAGGGGAGCACCTTTCGCTCCATCATACCCAAACGCCCCGAGAGATAGACGGGGAGCGGTGAGCCACGGCAATGGCCATTTTAGCGTAGTTGGAGCATGGCATGCCTCACCTGCCTGTAGGACATGGTGCGGTGATAGTTGCGCCATCTGACGCCTGAAACCGACTCGGCCTGTCCGTATCACACAGGGTCGAACATCGCGGATGGCCGGAGATCGTGTTTCTCGCTCCCGCCGCATACCGCGAGCAGGAATCGCATCATCTGCCCTCCTTCCATGGATACTATCAGAATCCACAACATGAGCTTCTACGGCTACCACGGGGTCGATGCGTCAGAGCGTGATCTCGGGGGAAAGTTCTACGTTGATGTCGAACTCGGCCTTGATCTGCACCCCGCCGGGGAGAGCGACAGCATCGAGGACACTGTCGATTACAAGGCGGTGTACGAACTCGTCGCGGAGATCGAGAAATCTAACCGCTTCCAACTGATCGAGGCATTCGCTCACAGGATTGCGGAGAGTATTCTGAGCGAGTTCGGGGTGGAACAGGTGACCGTTCGCGTTCGCAAGGCATCGGTTCCACTCGGCGGGTTGATCGACCATGTGGAGGTGGAGATCACTCGCGCCGCGACTTAGAGCCCATCATACACCATGGGCTCTCTACACCCGCGTCTCTTTCGACAGAAGAGGAAGCTGTCGATCCGATCTCACATCTCTGATGGCGTCACTGGCGCAGGCGTTCTGAGCCAGCATCCTCGCTGAGAAACGCGGTGAGTTCGCCGCCTTCAGCCGCACCCGGCCCAACTGATGCAGCATAGCACGCGCGCGCAGGTTTGCACCGATGAGTTCGCGCGGCACCTCACAGTCTTCGATCAACTGCTCGATCACCATGGGGTCATCGACGTAGATCGTGATCCGCCGCGCATTCACCACTTGCGCTCTCTGGAGTACGGTCATCAACGCCTCATAGGTGGCCGCAAGCCTTCCCAGCCCCTCGAGCATGCGGCACTGTGAGGCAATCGTGCTGCGATCGTGCGCTTTGAGTATTATCCCGATCCGCGTTGCTTGCTCTCCCCTGACAGGAACCGCACTTACCAGGGCGTAGGCGAAACCGTTCCTGAACTGCGAAGCATTCATCGTGGTACCTCCTCGCGCCTCACTATCTGCTCGGCCGAGTTCCATCCCGCGACTCCTTCGCTATAGTGCATACCCCGATTTCTACCAGCTTACACAGCTTTGTTAAGTTTTCGAAGCACAAACTTAGAAAAAACTTGAGTAAGCCGGTGACTCGCCGCTTGCGTGCGACGGGTTGGGGCACTCTGCGGGCTATATCTGTTCATCCGGGCCTGTGCCAACCTCGGTGAGATAGGGAACTACGCCGCGTTCGTTTAGTTGATAGCCAAAGCGTTCAACCCAGACGTTCTTCGGGGCTCCGTCATCGCCGATTCGCTGCATCCACGCTGCGAGTTCCACCGCAAGCCGCCTGCGCACATCTTCCGATTCGGGTGCCCCGATGAGATTCGTCTGCTGCCACGGATCGGCCCCGTTGTCGTAGAGCAGCCACGGGCCGTGTTCGTCCTCGACATAGGTATGTGTCTTCGTGCGCACTCCGCGCCACGGACCGGTCTCGTGGTGGTCGCCGGGGAAGGGCATTGGATTTGCGATGTAGGCCGAGGTCGGTTCGAAGCCGCCACTGCCGCGCGCCGCGCCTGACAGGTCGGATCCCTGCACGGTGTCCGGGATCTCCACACCCATCAACGACAGCAGTGTCGGCATTACATCGGGCGAATTGAGGAGGGTGTCAGTACGCAGTCCCCTCGGGAGTTCGCCCGGCCATCGCATCACCCAGGGCACCATGATCGATTCGTCCCATGGTTTCTGCTTGCGTTGCAGACCGTGTGCCCCCAGCATGTCACCGTGGTCGGAGGTGAAGACCACTATCGTGTCGTCCGCGATTCCCGACTCCTCCAGACTGTTCAACAGCCTTCCGAGATTGCGGTCCAGCTCGGTGATGTGCCCGTAGTATCCGGCGATATCATCACGGGCGAACTCCTCGGTGTTGTCCGGTAGTTCAAGCGTTGCGGGATCGTAGATATCGTACTCCGCGGGCATATCGTGATAGGGATTGTGCGGCGGTGCCCACGAAAGGAACAGGCAGAAGGGATCTGCCGCGTGCTCGGCAATGAAGTCGATGGCTATGCCGGTGAAGCCATCGGACGAGTATTCGTCGAGATAGATCGGCTCCGGGTCGTCGCGGTAGTAGAAGGTCTCCATGTATGCATGGGTGCAGTCGTTTGCGGCCCAGAACTCGAAACCCTGGCGGCGCGGTCCGGGTGGGGTGAAGCCGCCTCTGAAGGGCCCATCAAGATGCCACTTACCGATGTAACCCGTCCTGTAGCCCTCATCGCGCAGTATCTCGGCGATACACAGTTCATCGACGGGCAGGCGCACGTCATTCATCGCGGTGCGGCAGGCAAGCGGATAGCGACCGGTGAGCAGGGAGGCACGGTAGGGCGTGCAGACCGGGCAGGTCGAGACCGCGTTTTCGAAGACCACGCCCTCGCGGGCCATCCGGTTCATGTTCGGTGTGCGCACCTGCTCGTTCTCCATGAAACCGCAGGCCCGTGCGCGCATCTGATCCGCGAAGACGAACAACAGGTTCGGCCGACGCTCGATATGCGGCATTGGGTACCTCCGAAGTCTCCGAGTTGACTGCATATACTAAGGCGCGCAGGTGTCCGGGGCACGGATGCATCCTTCATCGGCGCGAATACGATCCCTTCCCCGGGCCGATCTTGCTTGCCGATATCTACCGTTTGTGCTATCGTACTGTTAGATGAGGGCCGGAGCAATGCTCCGGTCAGTGAACGAGGTGCGTGTCGCAGGCGGCCGTTGGAGGTCGCTCGGGAAGACGGTGCGAGTCCGTCACTGCCCCGCAACTGTGTTCGGTCGCGCCGCGACCGTCAGTCAGACACCGAGATACGCGCCACGGATCATCCCGCGAGGGCGGACGGTGACCGTGCAGATACCGTAAGGCCCCGCAGCCTCGATGCGGGGCTGCTGATGTTCTGGTGGCGCGACCGGACTGTGACGGCATCCAACTCTCCCTTTCGGATCACAGGAGTTGCGCCGCCTATGAAGCCGAGATATCTCTTCGTCCTGTCGCTTCTTATGCCGGTTCTACTGGTCGCCGGATGCCCTCGACCCGTGGAACCCCCACCAACTGAAGAACCGGTTGAGGATCCGACGCTTGAGCCCGCCTGGCCGCGCGTCTTCACCGATGCCTTGAGCAACGAAGTGACGCTGGATCGCCCTCCAGAGCGGATCATCAGCCTCTCAACGGGCATCACAGAGGCGATCTTCGCGATGGGCGCGGGCGAGCGCGTGGTCGGACGCATACACTTCAGCGACTATCCTCCCGAGGTTCGAGATGTTCCCTCAGTTGGCGGGCTGGTCGATCCGAGCCTCGAGGCGATCGTGAACCTTGAGCCGGAACTCGTGCTGACCGAGCGCGGTACGCCAACGGACGTGATAGACGCCATCGAGCGGGTGGGAATACCGGTGCTGGCCTACGACCCGATTTCCATCTCCGAGGTGCTCTCCCTCTTCCGCGAGATCGGCAGAGTGCTGGGCGTGGAGTCCGACGCCAATAGGCTCTCCGAGCGACTCGCTCACAGAGTGGAAGAAGTCAGCGACAGAATCTTCGAGCGCACCATCAGGGAGGGCAGGCCGAGTCTGCTCTTTGTCATCGATCTCGATCCGGTATTCGTGGCCGGTGAAGAACACTTCGTTGATGACATGATAGATACTGTCGGCGCGGTGAATGCCGCAATGCTCGTGCAGGGCAAAAACTCCGGTCAATGGCCCAGTCTTTCGCTGGAGGCTGTGATCTCTCTCGATCCGGACATCGTGATTACTGCAATAGAAGACGATTCGGGCGAGATGGTTGAGGGCTCGGCCATGCTCGCGGAGCGACCGGGGTGGCGCGAGCTTGCAGCAGTCCGTGAAGGCCGAGTTTACTCGATCAACCCGGACCTTGCGGTGCGGGCGGGGCCTCGACTCTTCGATGCGATTGAGCAGATGGAGGAGATCATCTCCGACGCCCTCAGCGGGGGCGAGCTTGATGGGTGATGGAGTGCTCGCCGCCGTTAATGTGACCTGTGGCTACGAGGAGCGTGAGGTGCTCGATGACGTTGGAATGGAGCTTCGCCGCGGCGAGTTCCTCGGGCTCATCGGGCCGAACGGGTCAGGGAAGACGACTCTTCTGCGCGCGCTTACGGGGCAGTTGCGGCCGTCAGCGGGAGAAATCATGCTGGATGGTGTGCCGATGCGACAGCAGGCGCGTCGTGAGGTGGCGCGCAGGCTCGCCGTGGTGCCGCAGATGTCTGTGCCGCCCTTCGAGTTCACCGTGGAGGAGATCGTCGCGATGGGGCGTTCCCCGCATCTCGGAAGACTCCAGTCGGAGGGTGCGGACGATCGCACCGCGGTAGACCGCGCGCTGGCGCTTACTCACACCAGGCGTCTCGCCGGTCGACCTGTGACGGAGCTTTCGGGCGGTGAGTTTCAGCGCACCGTCATCGCGAGGGCCCTGGCGCAGGAGGCACGGCTGATGCTGTTGGATGAGCCGGTGGCGCATCTCGACATCGGTCACCAGGTGGAGATCTTCGAGCTTCTGCGGCGACTCAACCGCGATGAGGGGCGGAGCATTCTGTGTGTGTCACATGATCTCAACCTCGCATCACGATACTGCGATCGCCTGATCGCGATGGAGGAGGGAAGGGTGGTCGCGGAAGGCTCGCCCGGCGAAGTGCTCACTGCTGAGCGGATGGGGGCGCTCTACCGGTGCACTGTGCAGGTGGACACGGGCCCCGGAGGCCGCCCGCGCGTGACGGCTGTCGGATCGGCGGCGGGTGAGCAAGGATCATGACCAGACGAGGACTGCTCTGGGCTGCGCTGGTACTCGCCCTGCTCGCCTCAGCGGCTCTGTCGATGTCATTCGGCGCGGCTTACGTGGAACCGAGTGCCGTGGCACTTGCCCTGTTGAGCAGGCTGCCCGGGATGGAAGCACTCGATCCTCAGTTGTCCTCAGCGCATGAGATCATTGTCTTCGAACTGCGTCTGCCGAGGCTGATGCTGGCACTGCTGGTGGGATCATCGCTTGCTGTCGCCGGGGTGGTCATGCAGGCGTTCTTCCAGAATCCGATGGCGGCGCCCTCGATCATCGGCATCTCAGCAGGAGCATCACTGGGGGCGACTCTCGCGATCGTTGCCGGGGTTTCTATCGGCGTGGCAGGCCTCGGAGCCGTTCCGCTGGCAGCGTTCCTCGGCGCTTTGCTTGCGACTGCGTTGGTCTATGTGCTGTCAAGGCGCGGTGGACGCACACCGGTGGGCGTGCTGCTGCTGACCGGGATCGCGATGGGGGCTCTCATGTCGGCGCTTGCCGCTCTGGTGCTGGTAACGGGGCAGGACCCTGCCCGTCGTGATCTCGACCAGGTTGTGTACTGGATGCTCGGCAGCGTCGCAGGCCGCAGTTGGACGCATGTGGGCCTGATCGCGCCCTATGTCGGTATCGCAGGGGGGCTAACCTACCTGTTCGGGCGCGACCTGAATCTTCTGACACTTGGTGATGAGACGGCTCACTACCTGGGGATGAATGTGGAGCAGGTACGCTTGACCCTGCTCGCACTGTCATCGCTGCTCACCGCCGCGGCAGTTGCGGTGAGCGGTCTCATCGGCTTCATAGGTCTTGTCGTACCTCACCTGATGCGTATAATGATCGGACCGGACCACCGCGCGCTGTTGCCCGCCTCTGCGATTGCCGGAGGGACACTGTTGGTGCTCGCGGACGTTGTCGCGCGCACTCTCGCTGCTCCGACTGAGATCCCCGTAGGCATTATCACATCCCTGCTTGGCGCTCCTTTCTTCCTTTACCTGTTACACCGTCGGCGTGAGTACGCCATGTGAGATTGCGTGATTCGGCTCCCGGTCGTTTGCGATGGCTCAGAACGGCGGAGGTGTCTTCGGGGGATTCGCAGAATATCGGAATCAGTCGGCGCCCGGGTGCGTCTGTATCGATGAGGGTGATCCGTGGAACGATCTGCGCTCATACAGACAGTTGAAGCCGCACAGGCGGGCGATGAGCGCGCGTTCGAGGCCCTCTTCCGGGCTTACCAGAACGGTGTTTATGGACTCGCGATGCATTTCTGTCGCGACCCGGAGGTCGCCGCGGACGTGACGCAGGATGCCTTTGTCAGGGCGTGGCAGCGGCTCCCGAAGCTGCGCGACCCCGGGGCATTCGAGGGATGGCTGAAAACGACAGCCATGAACCTTGTACGGGATCACTTTCGAAGTAATCGTGACGAGCGCCCGCTGGATGAGAGCAACCCGATGCCCAGCGGCGAGGATGGGCCGGCGCAGATGGTCGAGCAGGCGGACGCAGATCATTCGGTGCGCGAGGCGATATTGGACCTTCCCGATCATCAACGCGAGGTTGTGCGGATGCATTACCTGGAGGGAAGATCGGTGACGGAGATCATGGAAGCCCTCGATCTGCCGAAGGGAACTGTTGTCTCGAGATTATCGCGGGGCAGGAAGAGCCTGAGGCGTCGCCTGGCACCTTACATCGATGATGCGGGGAGGAGTGACGATGCGCTGCAGACAGGTGTGTGACAGACTGACGGAGTATCAACTCGATCTGCTGGAAGATCGAGAGCGCGCCGGCGTCGAGGCGCACCTCGCCGAGTGCGCGGACTGCCGTGCCGAGCTTGTGGCGCTGCAGAAGCTCGATGGATTGCTGGAGCCGATGGAGGAGGCTGAGGCGCCGGCGAATCTTTGGTCGGGGGTGAAGCGGCGCATGGAGCCGCGGCGCGCACCGCTGTGGCAGCTCTGGCGGCAGCCGGCGCGACAGGCCATCGCCGTCGCGGCAGCAATGCTATTGGTGGTAGCCGGTCTGTGGCTCGGCCTGCGCGGCAGACCGGGTGACCCCGAAGATTACAATCTGCTTGCCTCCGACTATCAGGAGCAGCATGTGGTCGCGCAGTGGTCCCAGCCACTGGCCGACGACGCGGCGCTTGGAGCGATCTACGCCGGACTCTATGATACAGGTGATGTGCAGTGAGGCGGATTCCGTGGAAGACCGCGGGTGTGACGGCGATTGCTGCGGCGGTAGCTATGCTCGCACTCGGGACAACCGGCTGTCTCGAAGAGGTCTCGAATGATGCAGACGAACTGGTGCGGCAGGCGGCACGAGCGCTGCAGCAGACCTCGGTCAAGGGCACGGTGATTACTACGGTACGGGTCCCTGAAGGTGAACGGCAGCTTAGTGCCGAGATGCATCGGGGCGAGGGGCGCTTCGTGATCCACTATCTGAGCGGGCCTGCACAGGGTACAAAGGTACATCGTCAGCGCGGAATAGTCTGGGTAGAAGGACGAGAGAACGATGAGGAGCGGGATCGGCGGAGGCGCAGGCAGGCGGATGTAGGCGAAGCAGCCCTGGAGGCCGATCTGCTCCGGCGTAACTGGAGCTTCACCGTAGTGGGGACACGCCAGGTAGGCGGGCGGAGCACTACAGTCGTCCGCGGTACAGGTCCGGGCGGCTCGCTTACGATGGCGTTGGACACCACGACGCACTTTCCACTCCACATGAGCCGGAAGGGACCTGACGACGAGTTGATCAGCGAGACAACATGGACGGAGGTCGATTTCGACGTCGAACCGCCGCCGATTGTCGATCCACCCGAAAGGCGCGAGGATCGTCGTCGCCGTCACGTGAGCGTGGAGGAAGTGCGCGCGTCGGTCGATTTTTCCGTGCTGGAGCCGACGTGGATCCCCGCAGGCTGGAAACTCGATCGCTGGTATCTCGTGGAACGTCCCCAGCATCCAATGGGGTCGATGGTGGAGGCGCGCTACAGCGACGGGCTTCGTCCACTGACTGTCATCCAGCGTGGCTACGTACCTCGCGATCCGGACCGGGACAGTACCGAGCGCGAGGGCCCGCGAGAAGAGCTTCGACAGGAGCGAGAGCAACGTCGCCTTGAGCACGAAGAGAGACCGGGTAGAGGGGATCCTCCCGGGCCTGAAGGGCGTGAGCCCTCACCTCCGCGTGTCACGTATGACCGCCAGGAAGTGAGCGAGATGGGGCCTCGGCACATGCGCGGAGTCGGTGGTGATGCGAGCAGGCGCCGAATCGATGGAACGATGGTCATAGTGATCGGCCCGATCAGCGAACAGCAGCGAGAGCGTATCCTCGACGGAATGCAGGGTCCTTCGTGACATAAGACTTGAACCAGGTCTCTACCTTCAACGTCACCAGTATAGTCAACAGGGCATCCCGGAGGTGACACGAAGATGAAGCAGATATGGACGTGGTTCATTGTTGCTCTGCTGGTCGTCGGCCTGATGGCGCTGGCCTGGAGCCAGGCCGAGCAGCGAGCACCGAGACAGCGTGGTGACTGGGGTGAACGTGCAGAGCGCGGCCAACGAGTCGATCGCGGAGGCATGACAGGTGGACTTCCACCCGGGGCGTACATCAGGACGTCTGAGGCCTCGAAGGAGATATGGGATCAGATCGGCGAGCTTCAGATCGGGATTCACCAGATGACGTGGGAACTGTCCGAGCTTCGTTCAGGGGACGCCGACCAGGACCAGGTCCGGGAGAAGATGCGGGAGATCAGGGAGTTGAACATGCAGATGCGGGAGGCGCGCCAGAGACTGCAGGACCACATCGTGATGCCCGAGGGCATGTTGCGCGAGATCCGCCAGCGGCGCGAGGGCGGACCCCGAGGTGACGCGGAAGAGTAGGCTGCTGGAAAGATATGGCTGGAGCACTCAGGCGACGAGGAAGCATCTCGTCGCTCTTCTTTGTACGCGCACACAAGTCAGAGTGCCTCCGCGGGGGTCCGATCACTTGCGGAACAGTGGGAATCAACGGATTTCTTCACCCGTCCTATGAAGTGACCGGTAACGAACACGGAGGTGATTATGATGAAGCAGGGTTTGACTCGAATTGTGGTAGCGATGCTGGCGGCGGGGATAGTGATGCTGGCATGGACTCCGATCACCATGCCCGCGGCTGCAGATAGCCACTGCACCGATTGTGACGATGACTGCTCCGGGGGCTCACGCGAACTGCGTTATGGTCAAATGCTCCTTCCACCGGGAGCATATCTCAAGGTCAATGAGACCTCGGAGGAGCTCTGGCGGGAGATGGGTGAACTGCAGGAGCAGCTTCACGTAGCGATCTGGGAGTTCTCGGTACTTCAGTCTGACTGGGAAGCTGGTGGGGACATCTCGGCGGATATCGACGAGATAAGGGGTCTCATCGGCAGAATGCGCAGGCTGCAATCCGATCTCAGAGAACACATCGTGTATCCCGAGGGGAGGTTCCGTGGCATGCGTGAAGGGGGACAGGGAGGCGGTGGAGGTAGGTCGAATGTGAACTGACCGCGTGACAGCCTCGGAGTCTGTCCGGACGGCGGGCACTATGCCGGCCGTCCCGCGGCGTACGTTTGATAAAGAAGGAGAAGATCTATCCGGTCATGCAGGATGCAGCCTCAGCGCAGGAATATCTGGCGGGGACCGCGTCTGTCATCGTCTTCCACCCGTTTAAGGAGCACGCTGCCGTCCTCGAAGCGATGTACCAGGCGGAATCCCGCGGGCTCACGGTGTCCATCGATTACGCTCTCCCAGGCCTCTGTCCGTTCCTTCAGGGTAGTGGGGGCTTTCCCGACACGGATCCAGTCAACCTCTACGATGCGCCGCATTCGCTGCAGATCAACCGGCGTCATCGGCAGGTATATGGCATGAAGCCCCGAGGTCCACGCATCAGCCGCCGCCGAGGTCGAGGCCAGAACATCTTCGGGATCGGCGCGCCGTTCCAGTTCGGCGCCAATCTCCTGTTGACGCCTCAGTCGATCGGAATGGAAGGGGCCGACGGCCATATCGAAGAGGATTGGCAGCGCGGTCAAAAGCACAACAAGCACCATCGGAGGGATCGCTCGGCCCATTGGCAGGCCCCGCTCGCGCAACAACTCCACTGCGAAGGCCGCCCCGATAGCGGCCGCGATGGGACCGAACGGGTCGAGGTAGCGATTCGGTCCGACGCCGCCGTGACCGCGCGACCCGATCGCAAGCAGCAGCATCTGCAGGAGTAGGAGCGCATAGATCAGCCAATGGATCTGTACTCTCTTTCCGCGCGCAAGTACGATGAACGCCTCTACGAAGAAGAAAGCGACCAGCAACGGCATCGCTCCAATGTTGATCAACCAGGGCCACGAGGAATGAATCTGTCTGCCCGCTTTTCGGGCCATCTCCATTGGATGTGCGATGATGAACTCGCGCACGCCCCAGTGCTCCAGGGTCAACGCGGGTGAGCGTCCCGGATATAGATCCGTGTCCACTCTGACGACTATATCAGGCTGCCCGGAAGCGCCGAAATCGCCGGCGAGCGCTCCGATCGTTGTGCCCCACCAGAGCACTGAGATAGCCAGTGGAATGCCGAAGGCGGTCACGTTCAGGAGGACTCGCCCGACACCATCCCTGCGTGAGTGCCACGCAAGATAGACGATTATCGGCACCGCCCAGATCGTGAAGGTGGAGCGTCCGAGGTAGCCGATTGCGGCGAAGCCCCCCGCCACGAGGCTGGTCCTCACGCCCGCCGGGAGCATCATGCAGTAAACTATGCCCGCAAGCGCGAATATCGTGCTGCTCTCGCTCAGACCGGTCACGCCGAACCAGAGTCCTGAGCGGGAGAGTATGTAGGTGATAGCTGCGAAGACACCGGCCGCGCGACCGCCCAGACGATCAGCGATGAGATAGATCAGCGGCACCGACAATATGAAGAAGACGCCGGATGACAGCGCCACGGCAATGGGCTGAGAGCTAAAGCGTGCGAGAGCCGCGATCATCATGCAGGGTAGGGGTGAGCGCAGGAGATTGGGCCACGGTGGCTCGGCCCTGTCCCGTTCATCCAGAAAGGTCAGCACCGAGGGAGACGTCACTCGCGTCGTGTGTCCCCTGCCCGCTGCCAGTGCCTCCGCCGCCACCACCGCTTCGATGGTATCCTCGCGCGGATAGAGGTGAAAGCTTGTGCGCGAGAGATAGAGCGCCAGCGCCGCAGACGCAGCCAGCGCGAGGATTACGGCATCGCGGTACCGTGGGGTGGGGTACCGATCTGTTGTGGCCCTGCCATCACGCATCACGAACCTCCTGCTGGACCGCTGATTCGGCATCGATCTCACGAGCACCTTCAGCACCTGTACGCAAGTCCGAATGACGACCAGCACATTTTGCCAAACTCCGAAATGAATCGGCGCAGGTCTCAGAGAGGTCGGTGGTGAACAGTGTATCCGTCGCGATCATTCACAGGGAGGATAATGAGATGGCTCTGACAATACCTTCGCCGTTTGCGGATCAGATGAAACAGAGGCCCATGCTGGGGCCGATCAACCTGATGCCGGATGCACTGCTGGTGGAGCAGATATGCGCCGCAGGTTTCGACTATGTCTGGCTGGACATGGAACATGGACCCCATACGATGGAGGATATCAGCAACGCGATGCCCGTCTGCCTAGGCCGGGGCGTGACTCCAATCGTGCGGGTGCCCGGAGTGCATGACTGGGCGGTGAAGTGGGTGCTCGATCAGGGCGCGCGTGGGATCATCTTTCCGCTGGTGAACACCGTGGAGGAGGCCAGGCAGGCGATCTCCGCCTGCAAGTATCCTCCGGAGGGGCATCGTGGCTACTTCCCGAATATCGCCGCCACACGCTGGGGAACCGGGGTCGATGATTATTTCGCTCGTGCGAACGACGAGGTAGCGGTAATCCTGCAGATCGAGACGGCTGAGGCTGTGCAGAGGATCGAGGAGATCGCGGCTCTAGATGGTTGGGACGCCCTCTTCGTCGGTCCGTCCGACCTCTCGATCAGCTACGGGAAGATCGGCCAGGTTGATGATGCGGAGGTCGCTGCCGCCATCAGCCGCTGTCTGGACGTCGCGCGAGACGCGGGCAGGCACGCGGGCATCCTTTGCGTGGCGCCCGATGATGTGAAGCGACGAGTCGATGAGGGCTTCGACTTCATCGCACTGAAACCGGATGTGATGATCGTAGACGAGGCCATCTGCAGCTACGCCCGAGAGGTACGCGAGGCGGTGGGGGAGTAGGGCGCGTGCGTCAGGGTAGATATTCCCGGACCTCGTCCATGGTGGGTATGCCCGCCCGTCCGCCGAGCCTGCGGCACTTGAGGGCCGCCACTGCTGCCGAGAAGCGCAGATTCTGCCCAAGGTCCCAGCCCAGGGCCACACCGTACGCGAACGCGCCGTGGAACACGTCGCCCGCGCCGGTGGTGTCGATGACAGGTGCGACGGGAATTGCCGGTTGATGGATCATCTGGTCGCCCCGGAAGCCGGTGGCGCCATCCGGTCCGAGCGTGATGACTACCACCTCGGGGCCCCGCGCAAGCAACGCGCGACCGGCATCCTCGACACTGTCACAACCGCTTGCTTCGAGGGCATAACGGCGGGGCAGCACCGGATGGCTCGCGGCCGCGAGCAGTTCGGTACTGAGCGGTTTTTCGCGCTCGAGATCAAGCACGACGGGGATCCCCGCATCTCGCGCCCGGCGCACTGCGGTGAGAGACGTGTCACCGTGATGGCTGTCCGACATCAGGCAGCGGCAGTCGAGCAGCGCTTCCCAGTCGATCTCATCGACGCCGAAGGTGCCCTTGCCCCCGTAGTCATAGAGGATGGTACGTTTGCCGGTAACCCCGTCAACGATGCAGAGCGAGAAGTGAGATCGGGCGCCGGGGATCTCCGCCAGCCAGGTGGTGTCAACGCCCTCGTCCTCAAAGCTCTGCCGTATGCTGTCTCCGAATGAGTCATCGCCGATGCGTGAGAAGATGGCAACGCGGCCGCCGAGACGGGCGACGGTCGCAGCGGCTGTTCCGGCGAGGCCGCCTCCCTGCATCGATAGCTGCTCGATCTGAATCTTCTCGTCGAGTTCCGGATAGCGGGGCACCAGGCTCAGAAGGTCCCAGCACGCGCCGCCGAATGCACATACATCGAAGCTCTCTGTCGCGAGGTCTATCACAGTTCACCCTTTCTGTGGTATGCTCCGGCGAGAGAGTTGACCATCTACTGAGGTGATTCCTCGTCGGCACCGCCATCGGTTGCCAGTGGAGGGCGAGGTCGCCTGATATCATGCACGGAGGAAGCATATGCGTGAGGCAGTACTCGATGCACTTACGGGCCTTCCGGGGCCGGTTGCGGTGGCAATCGCCTCGGCGTTACCCATCTCGGAGGTGCGCGGAGGCATCCCGCTTGGCATCTTCGAGTACCAGATGTCGCTGCTGCAGATACTGCCGGTTGCGATCACCGCGAATGTGCTGATCATAGTTCCGGTTCTTCTCTGGTTCAATCCGATCGCCGACTGGATGATTGAGAAGGGCGTTCTCACGGGGATCGTCCGGCGGCTACTGGCGCGGGCACGGTCGAAGAAACCGCTGGTTGATCGGCATGGCATATACGCCCTCACTCTGCTTGTGGCGGTGCCGCTGCCGATCACTGGGGCATGGACGGGAGCGATGGTGGCGTCGGTCTTTGAGATGGATCTGTGGCGCGCGCTACTGTGCATCACACTGGGCGTGATAATCGCCAGTGCGATTGTTTCGGCGCTCTGCCTTGGCGGGCAATGGACGTATCACGCGGCAACCGGATGACACGTTGTATCGGCCATCATAAACGCGAGGTGCAGCCGACCTTGCGTCCACGCCGCATTGAGTGGCTCTTGAGAGCACCGGATCTTTGGGTACCGTGAGAATGCACGAGGGGTCAGCCTCTGCCAGGGTATCCAGTCCCCCTCGTTGATCATCTCCGGCAACCGGGACGATTCTGACGCACCGGAGGCGTTTCCTGTGTGTGATCTGTCACACCTTGACTTCCTGCGGACTCTCGAGCCATGGGTCGCTTTCTCGGAGCGGTACTGGTGGGATGATCCCGCGCGTCCAGACCTCGGTTGTTGCGGCAGCGGTTATGATAACTGGGGGGTGCAGACGAATCAGAAGTACGCAGGCGCGATGGCCGTCCTCGCTGCCGACCCCGACCTCGACGAGAGCGCGAGCGGCCTCGCTCGTGAACAGATTCTCAATCGCGCCCTTCGGGCGTTGCGCTTCTCGATCGCAAGCCATGTCTCAGGCGACCATCAATGCTCCGATGGCACTCGCTGGGGGCATACGTGGATCTCCGCTCTCGGCGTCGAGCGCATGATGCACGGAATTGAGGCGATAGACCAGCACCTCACCGACGGCGACCGCGCGGGACTGCGCCGGATGATTGTATCCGAAGCAGATGCGCTGCTCGAACTGCCGATCACCGCGACGAAGTGGAACTCCGAGGGCGGCAATCGGCCGGAGGCGAACACCTGGAACGGTGCGACTCTGTGGCGCGCCGCGTGCATGTTCCCCGATGAGCCGCACGCGGATGACTGGCGGGAGAAGAGCACGCGTTTCTCGCTCAACGCGATCTCCGTCCCCGGTGATGCCGATGATGATGCGATCTTCGAGGGGCGTCCGTTGCGTGAGTGGCACGTCGGGCCCAATTTCTTTGAGAGCTACGCGCTCGACCATCACGGCTACCTCAACATAGCTTATATGCTCACCTGCCTCTCGAACACGGCAATGATGCACTTCGCCTGTCTGAGCCACGGATGGGAGCCGTCGCCGGGACTCTACCATCACGGAAGGGAACTCTGGGCGCTGGTCAGGCGCCTGCTGTTCGATGACGGGCGGCTCTGCCGAATCGGCGGCGACTCGAGACAGCGTTACTCACGCGCTCAGGACTACCTGCTGCCCGTGTTGCTGCTTGCCGCGCAGCACTTCGGTGATGACCATGCGCCGCGCCTTGAGGCTGAAGCTCTGAAGCGGATCCGCTTCGAGCAGCAATTCTGCGGCGACGGAAGCTTCTTCTCTCGACGGCTGAAGACGATTGCCGCGATCAATCCGTACTATTACAGCCGAATCGAGTCCGACAGGATCATGGGCCTCGGGATGAATGCCTGCTGGCGACGCACCCTGGAGATTCCGTCCGCGATCTCCGGCGCGGACTACGAGGGAACCGTCGCGGGAGCCTGGGGCGATTCTGAACACGGTGCGATGATGCACCGCTCGCGGCGGCGGATCGCATCATGGAGCTGGCGGGCCCGCACGAGGCCTCAAGGCCTCTGCCTGCCGCCGGATGCCGGCGATTTCGCTGAGTGGGACCGGAACATGGCGGGCACTGTGGTGATGCTCGACGCCAACGCCGCGCCGGAGTTACTCGAACACGCGCAGGCTAAGTTTGAGGGCGGCTTCGTAACGTGGGGAGCGATGGACGACGCTGCGGGCGCGAGGCTGGCCGAGGGATGGACGATGCCCGAGCCACTGATTCATCGCTACGCTGTCGCCGCGCTGCCCGATGACCGCACGATGATCGTGCTTCAGAGATGCGTGTCGCCGATTAGATGCTGGCTCTCGGAGTTGAAAGGCCTCAAGCTCAACCTGCCTAACGACATCTTCAACGGCGGGCGCCGGCGCTATGAGGTCGCGGATGGAGCGCTTGAGCTGTCCGGCAGAGGAACGGGCACGACCGATCTGAACTCCCGCTGGGTGTGCGTGGATGGCAGGATCGGTGCCGTAGGGATCTACGGCGCGGAGAGCTTCGCGGTCTATCAGGCGGGGCGGCGGCGCGCCGCGGAGTATGGGGACAGCCTCTTCTACGACGAACTGTGCTTTCCATGTAAGGTAGAAACTACCTGCGCGGATCCAGGCGAGGTGCTGCTCGACTGCGGCACTGCGGTGCTTTCCGGCGCAGACGCAGCTGAGACGGCCTCAGCCGCAGCGGGCGCTGAGCGGTTGCAGTGCGCCCACGAAGAGGTTCGCATGGTTCAGATCATCGGCGCGGATGCGCTTCGCTATGTCCTCACCGCAAATTTCGGCGACAGCAGCGCCACGGTCACGGTCGCCGCTGACTCCCTGAGTGATGTCGTGACCGGCGATCTGCTTGATGTTGCCGATGGCAGCGCGGCGGTACGGCTACCCGCAGGAGAGGCGCGTCTGCTCCGCTTGAGTTGACTGTGCGAGGCACCCTCGCACGGTTCTATTGCTCGACGATCACTACTACGTGTGAGTCACCGGCTATCGCGACCTCGAACCGTCCCTGCTCCACCGGGATCTGTGCCGGATCGGCGCGCACCTCTTCCGGGGGCCAGGCAAAGCGCCCGTTGAGCATATCGAGGCGCGCCCGCGGGCCGTCGGTCTCCTCGGGCGGAGAGTACACCGTCACGCTATCACCCGCGGCGGGCCCGCGCCACGCGGCCGCCTCGCCGCCCTCATTGTGCAGAAGCAGCACGTGGCGGTCTTGCTCCTCCAGCAGGAAGCCGCGCACGCGGCCCTCGCGGATCGGCTCGACCGCGGTGGAGAGGTCCGACCAGTAGGGCAGCACCTCTACCACGTAGAAGTGCTCCTCGCCCGCTGAGTATTCGCGAAGCCCCTCTTCGCCGGAAAGCCCATGCTCATCGCCGAGCAGAAGCATCGTGCTGCGCTCGCTTATCCCCGGCTCTGACTCAGGGCGGTCGGTCGCGAAGCCCGCGAAGGTATGCTCGTGGATGCGCGCGATCAAGCTCCCGTAGCGGAACATGCCGTCCGCACCCTGCTCGAACTCGCGGTCCATGCCGAAGTGCATTCGCCCCCAGACTCCCGCGGCGCTGCTGTCGCGCAGGGCGCGGATCGAGAGCATGCCGACAAGCCGGTCTGGGGTCATGAACCACTGCTGTGAGGCCGCCCAGTCGAGCCCATCGGGATCGCGTGGCATGCTCGCGGGACAGACGAGGTAGCCAACCGCCTGTGAGGCGAACTCGTCCTCGACGATCACGCTGTGCCGCTCGAAGCCGGAGTGATGGCGCGAGTTACGGCGGATCGGCCTCCCGTCCGGGGTGAGGCGGTACTCGATGGTGGCGATCTGCAGCGCCGCGTCGAGCGGCCGACGTTCGACCTCACGGTCGCTCACCATGCACCCGACGAAGGTGGAGCGGCCCCTGCCGGTGGGCAGGGTCTCGCGCGAGGTGCCCGCGAACGAGAATGTGCCGAACTGCCCGCGCGGTCCAAGCGTGTTCTCGTCGTAGATAAGCCAGTTGTCGCGCACCTCGACAGGCTCGATGTCCTTCCACCACGCCGAGGCGTAGACCGCCGCGATGCCGCCCTCGTGGCCGCGATGGGCCGCGTTGAGCGCCGCCCGCTTGTTCTCAGCACAGTCGAACATCCCCGCCTTTACCTCGGCACCGGCGGGGCTGGCGGCGACCCAGGTGTGCTTCCACGACACATCGGTGTAATGCTCGACCATCCCCTCGGGATTGTGCATCAGCGGGTAGAAGGGCCGCGAGCGATAGAGGATGTCCCGCGCATGCTCGTCGCCGCTGATCTCCACGTAGCGCGCCAGCAGCATCGTGTTGTGCCGGTGATACTGGTAGCACTCGTTCTGCATTCGCGTGTAAGTCCACCCGCCCATCGGCAGTAGGCCCTCGTCCATGAAGTGCACGAAGCGGTCCCGCTCGACCGCATAGCGCTCATCGCCGAATATCTGATGCGCAAGCTCCATCAGCAGCAGGTAGTGAACGTCCATGTTCGGATAGATCCGCGGCTGGTCCGGTCCGTGCTCGTACCAGCGGAAGCCGTAGGTGTCGTACTGATAGTCCACCATTCGGCGCAGGCCGTTCAGCCACGCCTCGCGCTTTGACGGCAGAATCGCCCACGGCAGTATCTGGTCGATCAGCAGGAAGGTGTCGAGCGCGGGCGCAAGGGCGAAGCGATCGATGTTCCAGTCGCGCGAATCGCGATGGGGAGTCAGGCTGCCGTCGAGGTGATGGTCAACTATCATCTGAAGGTGTGTGAAGGCGCGCTCGAGCAGACGCGGGTCGTGCATCAGGTCGCTGCGCGGTTCCAGCAGGCCCCATGCAAGCACATGCGCGCTGGTCGCGACGCCGCGAAAGACCCACGCGCCGTCGATCTCCTCGTATGCCTTCGGGTAAAGCGTGGTCCGCTCCGCCATCGCCTCCATGGCATCGTTGAGGTTCGCCACGTAGGGATTGGCGTCACGCTCAGGGTCCGCGGAAGGCAGTTGCACATCGGCGACAATCTCCCCGGCCCGCCCACACAGGTCGAGCAGGTCGGTCAGCGTCGCGTGGGCATCGCGGCCCATCTCCGCCTCGATGGCAAGCTCGGCGTCCCGCAGGGCCCACTCAAGCGCCGCTGCGAGCAACTGCGCCGCGTCGCCGTCGAGGGTCTCGGCTACCTGCTGCACCTGTTCGCGCGCCCGTGGCAGCATCTCGCTCGCTTCGGCGAGCAGTTGCAGGTCCTCCGCCTGCTCCTGTTCGAGTTCCGCGCGACGCTCAAGGTTCGCCCCGAGGTGCGCATCATCCCAGTGTACCGTGCCTGCCGCCCACGCGTTGCGAAGCTGCACCTGAGCGGCGACGGTCCCCGGCGGGGCGTCGAACTCCAGCGCCACCTGAGACCAGTCTCCCTCGGAGGCGCCACCGTAAGCGTAGTAGTGCAGGATCACGCGGTTGTTCTCGTTGAGGGCCGTTACCCGCGCCACCGGTCCCTGCCTCGGCTCGGGGTCCATCGCCTCGGTCATATACCACGCTTCGAGCCGCCACGGCCCGGGCACCAGCGGCACCTGCGTGACCCAGCCCGCCCGCGCCTGATCATCGTGGCAGGTCACCGAGACGCCGCGCTCACCCGTGCGTGCCCGTTCGTCGCCCCAGGCGTAGTCAATTCGCTCGTCAGGGATGGTGATCGACGGCACCGGGTAGCCCTCACCGTCGTTGCCACCGCGCTCCCAGAAATCCGGGGTGCCCGGTTGCGCGATGTCAAGCTCGAAGCTCGGGTTCGGCAGCAGGTTGCTGCCGTCGGTCGCGGGCTCGCCCTCGAGCAACTCCACCTGCTCGGCCCATGCGCGCAGGCGATCATCCTCGGCGGTGAGCGCCGGGATCGCCCGCACCTCGCTCCACCAGACGACTCCCGGGCGGTAGTAGTTGAACAGGTCGATGGTGGCCGCGACCGCCTCATCCGGCGCGCGAAGCAGCAGTTCGAAGCGTGTCCACTCCTCCGCAGGCTCGAACCACGGTCGCGATGAGCCTATGACGAGGTCATCGCGGTCCTCGCGCCGCCAGGTCACGCGCAGAAGCGCCGCCTCTTCGTCCTCTATGCCCTCGGTGCGGTACCAGCCGCTCAGGTGCAGGTGCCGCCCTTCGCCGAGTTCGATGACCTGCAGCCACGAGCCGCGCTCCCTCTCGCCGCGGCTGTGCACTCCGACCGCGCCGCGGCCGTCGTGGCCGCCCTCCGGTTCGTAGAGCGCCTCGGCGTCGGTCCCGTAGGGGCTGAAGCTCCAGCCACGTGGCTCTGTCTGGTCCTCGGTCGGCTCGAAAGTGGGATTGCGCACAAGCTCGTGCGCCCCCACCACGGCCGTCAGAGAGACACAGATACTCGCAGCAATGATCATCGGCACATTGAGATGGCTCACAAAAGACACCTCCGGTTGAGTGATCAGCGAACGCCTCTCAGGCATTAACGAGCCATCTTCTTCGTCGGAGCATAGATCATTTTCGGCAGATGGCAAGGATTGCTGGTGTGTCTGATCTGTTTCTTGTGAATGACCATCGCTGAGACCGCTACTTCAAAGCAAGGTCTTCAGCGAGATCAAGCACGGTAAAGCGATCCCGGATGTATCGCGCCCGAGAGAGCGCGTTACGGTACTCCGCAATGGGTGCGTCCAGTTTCTCGGGCTCGACAGGTCCCCCGCACTCACTGATTACCTCGGCTACGAGGGTGGCGGGCAGCATATCCTGCGGCAACTCCTGTCTCATCTGCTCCAACCGCGCGCGAACCCGCTCAAGGAACCTGCGTAGCGTGGCGGCGTCCATCTTCTTCGCCTCCCACTGCCGCAGGACTTCAGCGCCCACCTCCGCCCCCCAATCCTCACGGATCCACGCCCGAACCTGCGTGTCGGGAGGCTGCATTGCGAGAAGATCGTCCACATCGATCTCCTCGGGCTGAAGCGCAAGTATGCGCTCCCACAGATTGAGGCAGTACACGGTCGCAACGCCCACCTGCGCACCATGCAGGTCGTGCGGCATGTCGTAGAGCGCAGACTTCATATCGAGGTAGTGCGAGATCAGGTGTTCGCCGCCGGAGGCTGGAGCGGATGATCCGGCGATCACCATCGAGAAGCCCGAGAGCAGCAGCGCCTCAAGCACGACCGCGATGGCCTCGGGCTCGCCCCGGCCGATGCGTGGCGCATCGGCGATGAGCTTCTCCTGGATGCCCGCGAAGAACTCGCGAGAGCGCGGATCGAACGGCACGTCCAGCAGCAGATTTGAGGCGCGCCAATCCGTGCTTGACGAGCACTTCGAGAGAAAGTCCGCAACCCCTGCCGCCGTCATGCGCTGTGGTGCGGTGGCGACATGCTCGGGATTCGCGAAGATGCCTGTTGCCGGGGTGCACGGCAGAGTACGCTTCAACCCACGCACCTTCAGCGCCGTGATGCTCGAGGTGTAACCGTTCATCGAAGCGGCGGTCGGATACAGCACCACCGGCCTCTTCAACTCGTCTCCAGCGGCCTTGGCAAGATCGCAGATGGTGCCCGCGCCAACAGCCACGAGTGCGTCCATTTCGGTGCCCGCACACGCAACCTCATCCACCAGTCTCTCGCATGCGTCGAATGCCTCGGCGCCGAAACGGTGCTCGCTCACCTTCACACCCGCCGCACTCAGGGCGCGCGTTACATCCCCTCCACCCGCGCGGTAACAGTTATCATCCGTCACCAGCAGACACCGTGACACGCTCTGCGAGCGGAGGAAGCGCGCCATCTCGACAGTCGCGTCGGTGCCGATGTGACATGCCTGAAGAGAAAGCCCTCGCGGTGCGCCGAACTCCGCGTGAAACCTCTCGCCGAGCCTGGTCCAGCCGGGATCGTACACCAGTTGCGCAACTCCTCCTGCAGCCTTTGACCGTCCGGGACAACGCTCACTGGTCTCCATTTCCTGCTGCGGCGTCGTATTCCTCTGCGCGGGCAGTCCCATGTCTGGTGGAATGCCCTTGTCCAATGCCGAGATAGGACGAGGCGGCCTCTGCCCGAGGGTGGCTTGACTCCCCGTGCTCATCCTGATAGGCTGACGTCCAGCAGCGATACAACTTACGTGAGCGGGCACACCTGAGGCTGACGGATGAGCCTCACGGAAGACCGGTGGGAATCCGGCGCTGCCCCGCAACTGTGACCGGCGACGAAGGCCGCACATGCCACGGAGAGTTCGACAGAGCCCTCTGGAAGGCGCGGCTGGAGATTGACCCGGAAGCCAGGAGACGAGCCTGCTCGCAATGACGCGCCCACTCCCCGAGGGCGGGAGGCGCCTCATAGAGACTCGCAACAGGGACCGCCCTCGGGCGGTCCGTTTTCGTTTAACGCGCCCTCTATGGCGGGATCTATCGCTTGTGTTCCCGGCATCAGAAGGCGCTCGGACGAGGCGCGATCCTCCCTCCAGAGCGCGCAAGGAGGAAGATCTCAATGCTAAGGAAGTCGCATGGCTTCACTCTCATCGAACTGCTCGTGGTGATCGCGATAATCGCGATCCTCGCGGCGATTCTCTTCCCGGTCTTCGCACGCGCCCGCGAGAGGGCCCGGCAGACCACCTGCCTGTCGAACCTCAGGCAGATCGGCCTTGGATGGCAGATGTACGCGACCGACTACAACGAGCGAGTCATGCCGGTGGAACTCCACACCCCGGGCGAAGTGAAGTACTACTGGTGGACGGCCTTCAACGAGGCGACGTCCACGCGTATTCCCGAGGCAGGTCTGATCTACCCCTACATGAGGAACAACGAGATCAACGTTTGCCCGAGCTTCTCCAACGATATGCGTGCGAGCATCGGCTTCACCGGCTACGCATATAACTACGTTTACCTCTCACCCATCGACTACGATCCGGTTGATTGGACGCCATCACTGAGCACGGTTTCGCTTGCGAGCATTCGAAATCCGTCGGAGACAGTGCTTTTCGCCGATGCCGCCCGCATCAACTTCATGGATGGGACCACCGTAGAGGGAAACACCTACCTCGAACCGCCCTCGCAGGACTACCCCGGTTTCCACGGGCGGCATAACGGTGTCGGTAACATCGTCTGGGCAGATGGGCATGCCTCAGCCATGGTGCCGGTCTATCGTACCGGCACATTCGGGTGGGGGGATGCCTTCGACGCGGAAGTGTTCCGGGAGAACAGCCTTGGAGATATCGACAAAGACGGTGACCTCACCACCGACGAGTATTTCGATCTTCGATGAAGCGAAAGCCACTCACGCGGGGCAGACGTATTCGGTGAACTCCAATCGCACGGCTGGAAGGAGCCCGACCATCCGCTGCGGATGGTCGGGCTCGCGGATGCTACGTGCAGAGATTCACTGCGCGCTGTCGAACTTCGGCACAGGCCTGTCCTGTTCATCCGAAGGGGAAAGGCCACGGCGGGCAAATCTGCTGATGCGCCTCCCGCTGATCCGCGCAGCACCCACCTCCTGCAAGTCTCGCTCGGTGTACACCCAGTTGATCACCGCGCCACTGAATGTGTCCCGGCTGAACTCGAGATGCAGATCGATCAGGTCGGAGGAACCGTAGAGCACCTCGGGCAGATCCTGGGCGACGATGCGATTCCCCGTCCGGCGGTATGAACCTGCCCACTCCCAGAGGTCCCCGGCCCTGCTGTAACCGGAGAAGTGTACCTTGCGCTCACTGGTGTCGACGTATAGCTCAACGTCCTCAAGCCGCCAGAAGTCCCCGCCGCCGAAGCTGAAATCGACGGTGCCCGCGTCATAAGTCCCCCTGATGTTGTAAGAGTCGGCGTCGCATCCGATACAGATCACTGTGACGATCATCGCAACAAGCAGTGCGGCTTCTCGGTAACGCAAGTGCCTCGCCTCCCGGCTCCAATCTCTGATTCACCGATACTGTTTACGACGCGGGACGAGTCTCCGCCTGCATGTCCGGCCTGCCACGGTGCGAGAGATGACAGTGCGCCCTGTAGTGTGCCACACGGGACCTGCATCCACCATGCCGCGGTGTGCCGTCTGATTCTACTCTCTCCACGGATCCTCCTGGTCGCCGACCTCCGAGCGCAGGCGGAGAAGCTCGTTCTTGAGTTTCGCCACCACCTCCGCGTAGTCAGGATCATCGTACACCGAGCACATCTCCAGCGGGTCCTCCTGCAGGTCGAAGAGTTCCCACTCCCGCGGCCCGGGATCGTTGCGATAGTAGTAGATCAACTTGTAACGCTCGGTGCGCAGACCGTAGTGCGCGAAGACATTGTGACCGCCGTCGAGATGCACGTAGTAGCGATAGTAGAAGCTGTCGCGCCAGTCCTCGGGCGTCTCGCCGCGTAGATTCTCGCGGAAGCTGCGGCCCTGCATCTGTGCAGGCGTCTGCACCCCCGCGTAGTCGAGGAAGAGCGCCGGAAAGTCGATGTTCAGCACGATATCATCGTTCGGCCCGCCCGCCTCAATCTCCTCCGGATAGCGCGCCACGAAGGGCATGCGGAGCGATTCCTCGTACATGAAGCGCTTGTCGTACCAGCCGTGGTCGCCGAGGAAGAAGCCCTGGTCGGAGGTGTAGATGATGACCGTGTTCTCGGCGAGGCCCTCCTCATCGAGGTAATCGAGCATTCGGCCGACGTTGTCATCAACCGACTGCACGCAGCGCAGATAGTCCTGCATATAACGCTGGTAGCACCACTTCTTGAACTCATCGTTGGAGAGTCCCTGCGGAGGATCGTGCTTGTAATCGCGCTCCATGAAGTCGCGCCCGATGCGCATCTCGGCGATCTTCGCGGCGGTGGCGCGATTCTCGTAGTCATCCCACAGCGTCGGCGGCTCAGGGATCGGCTCGGTGAACATCTCCATGTGCTTTTCATCGGGGTCCCACGGTCGGTGCGGGGCCTTGTGATGGGTCATCATGAAGAACGGCTCTTCCGGGTCGCGATCGTCCAGCCATTCGAGCGACATGTCGGTGATGATGTCGGTAACATAGCCCTCGAAGACGGTCTTCTGGTCACTCTGGTCGAACATCTCCGGGTCGTGGTAGAGACCCTGGCCGGGCAGCACGCACCAGCGGTCAAAGCCCTGCGGGTTGCATATGCCGCCGTGACCGAGGTGCCACTTGCCGAACATCGCGGTCTGATAGCCTGCCTGTTGCAACAGCTTCGGCGCGGTCATCTGCCGCTGGTCCATGTCATCGAAGCCGCGCACGCCGTTGAGGTGCGAATACTTGCCGGTGAGGATTGATGCCCGCGACGGCGTGCAGATCGCGTTGGTACAGAAGCAGTTGTCCATCCGCACGCCGCCATCGGCGATGCGATCGAGGTTCGGCGTCTCATTCACCACGCTGCCGTAGCAGGTCATCGCGTGGGCTGCGTGGTCGTCGCTCATGATGAATATGATGTTCGGGCGACGATCTGCGGGCATGGCACGTCAGTCCTTTCGGTGTGCGATCACGGCGAACGGCGGACCTCCCCGCCCTCCGTTCCGGAGGATTCACGTCCGTCTCCCCCTCCGCCGGGACGGAGAGGGAGCCGGGGGTAGGTCCGAGGTGCGACGACGTCCGAGCTACGCCAGCCCGCGGATCGCCTCATCCTGCTCAGCAGTGATCTCGAAGTCGAAGACCTGCAGGTTGTCGCGCAGGTGCCCCTCGCTGGAGGCCTTCGGGATCACGATCATGTCCTGCTGCAGCAGCCAGCGTATCGCAACCTGCGCCACCGTGCGGTCAAGCTCATCGGCGACACGCTTCATCGTCTCATTCTCAAGCAGATCGCCGTGCCCCAGCGGCGAGTAAGCGGTGACGGAGATGTCGTTCTCCCGGCACATCTCCACCACGTCCCACGGCTGGTGCGCCGGGTGGAACTTGATCTGATCGTTGACGATCGGCACCTCGGATACCTCCAGCGCCTCGGTGAGGTGCTCGACCATGAAGTTGCTGACGCCGATGTTGCGCGCCATGCCCTCCTCGTGGAGGCGCTTGAGGGCGCTGAAGGTCTCCTCCATCGGCGCCTCCGGGTCCGGCCAGTGGATCAGGTAGAGGTCCACGTAGTCGGTCTCAAGCTCCTGCAGGTTCTTATCGGCGATGCGGAGCACATCATCGTAGTGCAGATCCCCCCGGTTAACCTTTGAGGTGATCCAGATACTCTCGCGATCATGCCCGGACATGCCTGAGGCGACCTCGCGGTGATTCCCGTAAACGTCCGCGGTGTCGAGATGGTCGTAGCCCATCTGCAGCGCGAGGTCCACGGCCTCAACGCAGGTATCGCCGGTCAGCTTCCATGTTCCCAGTCCCAACTGCGGCATTTCGTCGCCGGTCTTGAGCGTGATTGTCGGAATGTCGATGTTCATCTCTGATCCTCCCTGAGTAAGTGAGACATTGTGATACTGTCCGCCTGAGTGTCTCCCGCACACATCGCAACGCGATGGCGCAGGTTGACCGCGCCTGCAGGTGCCGCTCAGCAGGCGCGGCAGATAGATCGCACCGTGTTTGACAGCGTCATCGCGCGCTCACTTGCCCGATATGACGCCTGTGTCGAACATCCAGCGCACCGTTTGCTCCACCGAGTCCTCGGGGGTGTACTCAGGCTCGTAACCAAGATCTTCACGCGCCTTCTCAATCGTGAAGCACATGTGCTCAACGAAGAAGCGAAGTCCGCGCACGGAGATGCGGTCGGTGCCTTCGTACTCCTCGATCAGGTCCTCAACCGGCACATGCGCCACCGCCGGTGTAACCCCCATTGCATCGGCGAGCAGTTCCAGGTAGTAGTTGTGAGTGATGGCATATGCCGAACTGATGTTATACTCGTCCGCCTTCTCCGGCTGGTCGAGTGCAAGAAGGAATGCGTTGGCAATATCCCGGACGTCTCCGGGTTGCACCAGGCCTTCACCGAGATTGGGTATCTTCACCGGCCCACCATCGACGAGTTCCTGGAAGAACTGCTCATCGCGTCCGCCCCAGAGGTCGATCGGAACATCGCCCGGCCCCATGATGTTCGTGGGCCGAAGGATGGTGAGCGGCAGGTCGTACCGCTCGCACAGTTCGCGAGCAACTCGATCCGACTCCGCCTTGGCGCCGAAACCACCCCACTCAGGGGGCGGGGGATCGACGGGCTCGTGCTCATCCGCCGGACAGCGTTGCAGCGGCATGAACACACCCGTTGAACCGCACTGCACGTAGTGGCCCACGAGTCCCCAGACGGCGTCTATGACACGCTCGGCGCGCGGTCCATCCATCGCGATCATGTGAACGCAGGCATCAAAAGTCATCACCTCGCCACCGGGACCCTTGAGGCCCTCCACGATGGATGCGGGCTCCATGATATCCGCAGTAATGCAACCAACCTCTTCGGGCAGCGGGCAGTCGGTGCGCCCGCGATTGAGCACAATAACGTCGTCCCCGCGCTCTCTGAGGCGCATCATGATCTCGCGCCCGAGATAACGCGTTCCACCGATTATGAGCACTCTCATAGGTGAGCCTCCCTGGTTCGTCTCTCCTCCACTGCAAACACTTCGACGTAGATTGCCCGCACTCCTCCGTGCGATGCTCTGCTGGCCCCGAAACGCTGCTGTGCGACACCAGGTCCAACATGATCCTTCAGTGGCAATAGAGATTCGATGGAAGAGTCGTACACGCAGCGTGACTGTGCTAAGGATTCGCGTTGAGGCTCTTTCTGGTCAGAATCAGCGCGGCAATTCTCGGTATCCCGGGACTTCGACTCCGACCACGCCGCTATATGCTCATGCCCCGGCAAACACACGTTCGGGGAATACCGGACAGTTCTGTTCAATCGTATGCATCACCAACCTGAATATCTTGCTACAGAGCCTTTAGCGGAGGAATAATACTCCGGAACAGGGAAACGGCATGCCAACTACTGCTAACTTCACCGGAGGTCGGAGGAACATGAGGCGAAGACTCACCATCACAATTGCTTTCTTGATACTGCTGCCGATGTTGATCGGGATTGGCTGCGGCGGCAGTGAGAGATCTCACGATGAACTCATTCGAGGTCCCATGAGCGCGGCCGGATTCTATGTACTCAAGGCAGCGGGTGATAAGGCGGTCTCGTGGGGAACAAGCAGGGCGCTCGATTACTTCCGGGGGGACGGCGAGGCAGATGACGCGGAGGCGATCCAGAACTCACTGACCCAGATCCATAAAGACACCGCGGACATCCAGAACAGTCTGGATGAACTCAAGGGACAGGTCGCCATGATCGATTGGCGCCAGAGTGTCGGCTCAATCTCCACAGAAGTAAAGAACATCAGGACACAATGGCGTCACTATCAGAATTATCTGGGCATCAACCCCATCGACGGCGCGCGACGCCCTGACGGCCCGGAAGATCAGCCCGATGAAGCCTACTGGACGGAGATCGTGAAACCCACTGGCGTGCGAGAAGACCTGAGCGAACTCCACTACTTCATGACGGACAAGCCTATTGAGGCCGCTCATCGAGGGCTGCTGGAGTCATGCGCTGCGTTCCTGATCCATGAGAACCCTCGCGATTCGCGTGAGCCCGCCACTCTGGACGCCATGATCGCATATCTTGAGCAGACATTCCTTGAGCTTGTGGACTATCAGGCTCGCGGGTTCATTCTGTACAGGGAAGCGTATCACGTTCTGGAGCAGACGAATGAGGGGGCGGTCGATGGTAAACAGCCTCCGGAGAGCTACCTCGAGCAAGACCTCCGACCCGCGATACGCCTCCAGGCGCTCGAGTTTCTACGCTGTGCCGAGCTGATGCTTGTTGACAACATCAACCTCGCGGCCGACGCCGGACCTGATGGCACGGGCGTGATGGACGTGCCCGATCACTGGCTCTATTCGGGGAGTGTGCCCGAAAAGCATCTGCGCGTCTTCCCCGAAGGTGGGAAGGAGATGCTCGAGAGAGCCACGCTGACGGCTGTGAAGGTCCTCTCTTACGTTGATGAGCACTTCATCAGCATGAGGGAGACAGGCGAAGACATCTTCATTGTGCACGTAATCGGAGATCCGATTCACGTTGCCCAGGCCCCTGCGCAGTATCTACGGGAATATCTGACGATCCCGAGCGGCGCGACATTCGATGGGACGCTGCTTCCCCGGCACAGCTTCACATCGCTTCCGGCCGAATTCGATGGGGACCACAACGACGGGCTGAGGATCGGCACTGACGACTACATACAATTCTATCGGAGAAACATGAAGAGGCTGCCCCTGGAATACACGACCGAGGACGGAACGCGGGTCAATCGCAAGCTCTACGTGGGATTCAGAGAGGCGGGTTCCATCGATGCCGCCGCGTACCGGGTAACCGGCAGCCGACCTGGTGGCTGGGAGGTCCACCCCGAAGAGATACTGCCGCCTGCGAACTCGGAACTCGGCGGCGATTCGATCCGGTTCGGACATGCGCTTTACAGCGCGCGGCCGATCGGATCATATCTGGGATTTGCGCGCTCGGTGCAGGATCTTCATTTGATCGATTCCAATCCTTACCGGGATTTCACACAGATGGTCGCGCGTACCCTGGATAAGTTCTCACCGCCGGTCGCCAGTCGGTCGATGTCGGGTTGGTCGTCTGCCAGTTGCGCAAGGGACCACTATGGGGCACACAGGTGTAACGCGAGGTGGTTGTACAGGTATGGCCTGAAATGTCATTTGGCTTACTCCGGAACTGAATCATTCACCATGAACCTGCGTCCTGCGGTCCTGGTTGATCGGCGGTCCATCGACTATGACCGGGTGATGATTGACGGTGTGAAGCTTGACAATCAGGAGGAGGTGGATGGGGGGCATTTGTATAGAGCGAGCCAAGACAGATCCCTCCATTTCGTCGGCGGTACGCCTGACAGGTTCAAGTCAACAACCGTGCAGGTCATCAGCGAGAGTTCAAGCGGCCTTGGGTGCCACAATTGGTTCAAGCCGGATCAAAATATGTCGCTGCAATCCCTGAGCATAGTGAGGTGACAGGAACGCGAGTCCTGCAGAGGCCCCACCCAGCCCCGCCGGCACCCCGGCGGGGCTGGCGGTCCTTGATGAACAGTTCCTGGGCCAGTTGCCATCCTGCCAGCACGAACACCAGGGTGCCGGGCATCGTCATCAATCCTGCACGGCCATCCACCATTTGCGCCCATCTGACCTCGTCCGCTCTCCATCCGAAGGAGATCGACCCTCGTAAGACGAATATGCTCACGTCAGTCGAGTAACACCCCTTGGCTAACGGAGGACAATATGATACGCGCAATAGCCGTAATTGCATTTGCATTCATCCTCGCGACCGGCGCGGTCGCTGAAGAGTTCGAGCAATGGCCGCCCCGTGACTATCTTGTGCGCAGTCTCGTCGAGCAAGTTCCGGGAATCCTGGAATCATACGACGCTGAGACCGGGCAGTTCGGCACCGAGCCATGGATCAGCACCGATCAGAATCGCATATTCCCGCTCGCAGCCGCCTGGAGCCTCGATCACCCGGACAATCCTCACCATCAGTGCGATGACGTGCTCACCGCGATCGGCGGTGGAGGTATCGCACTCGTCGAGGCGCAGGATGAGCTTGGTCGCTGGCGCTTCGACAAGAAGGACGGGTCTTACTGGGGACAGATTCACCAGCCATGGACCTACTCACGCTGGGCACGCGCTTACGTGCTGGTCGGAGATGCTCTTCCCGATGACATGCGCGAGATCTGGGAGGAGGGGCTGCAACTCGGCTTCGAGAACATCGCGCGGCCCTACCCCGACACCGGCGTGCACAACATCCCCGCGCACCATGCGATGGGTCTATATATCGCCGGCGTCGCTTTCGATAACGAAGACTGGCGCGAGCGGGCGCGCAACTTCATGCCGCGTGTAGTGGAGGCGCAGGATCCCACCGGTTTCTGGTCCGAGAATGAGGGGCCGGTAGTCGCCTACAACTACGTCTACTCCGATTCTCTGGGCATCTACTATCATTTCGCGGAGGACCCGCTGGTGCTCGACGCTCTCGACCGCGCCGCGCGCTTTCACACGGCAATCCTCTGGCCGGACGGTACCTCGGTCTCCTGCATAGATGAACGCAATCTCTATTCCTCGGGGATCCGCATCGGCAACCCCGGCTTCTCACACACGCCTGAGGGGCGCGGCTATCTGCTGTCGCAGTTGCGCCGCCACGCCGGTGAGCAGATGCGGACCATCGCAGCGGATATGGCCGCCGCCCTTCTGCTCTACGGCGGCGAGGGTGAGGTCATCATGCCCGAGGAGATCGGTGATGACGGTCTATCGATACTCGGTGAGAACGACGCGCTGATCCGCCGGGGCGAACCATGGAGTCGGGCATTCTCGGCATATACCGCGGAAGTACCCAACAACCGTTGGATACAGGATCGGCACAATCTCGTGGATCTCTTTCACATAGACCTCGGCCTGGTGGCGGGCGGTGGGAACACCAAGCTGCAGCCCTACTGGTCCACCTTCACCCTTGGCGACGAGACGCAGCTTCAGCATATCGGTGAGGAGGAGCCGCATTTCACCCCCGAGATCGATCTATCGTGGGTGCCGGAGAGTGCGTCGGTTGACGCCGATAGGGACGTCGATCGCCTCGATGCGACCATGGTACCGCGGGCCCGCTTTGAGCGGGAGATACTGCTGAGCGAGGACTTTGGTCAAACGCCGGTCGGCGATTTGCCCGAAGGTTGGAGCATCTTCGGCGGGTTGGCCGGTGAGATGGAGGTCACCAGCGACGAGGCGCATGAGGCAGAGCGATCACTCCTCTTCATCAATGACGATGCCGGGAACAGCCTGGGCCTGCGTAGTCCGAGCACCCCGGTCGAACCCGGTGAACTCTATTTCGCGGAAGCATGGTGGCTCGGGGCGTCGGACAACAACTCGGTCGTCTATATCGAGTTCTGGGATGAGGAGGGAGAGCGAATGCAGGACGACATTCGCACCTTCCGATGCACCGGCACTGGGGAATGGGAGAGGCGCAGCAGTTCGACGCGAGCACCTGAAGACGCCGCGGAGGTCACCATACTGCTTTACAGCGCCATTGCGTCAACGACCGAGGGCTACTTCGATAGCGTTGCCGTTGG
Organism: candidate division WS1 bacterium; assembly: GCA_003566775.1. Classification (GTDB taxonomy): domain Bacteria; phylum Armatimonadota; class Zipacnadia; order Zipacnadales; family UBA5352; genus UBA5352. The sequence goes on along the minus strand of PXBW01000318.1, from coordinate 4,912 downwards.
GCGCCTCATGCCCGACGATCTCGATGAAGAGAGCGCCGACTGCTCTGTCGAGGTGCGCAGCGAGGGAGACGACCTCGTCCTGACCTATCGTGCCACGCCGGGTGTCGATGCGCAGGCCCACCTGCCGCTGATGTTGCGCGGCTCCCGTCTTGACTTCGCCAACGGTGAGAGCGTCGCCCTGCTGGAGGATCTTGTCGAGTTCACCAGTGAGGAGATCGGCGATCACTTCATCCACTCCGACCTGCGCGTCTCCGTTCCAGAGGGAACATCAGTCCGCTGGCCCGCGCTTCATTACAACCCGTACACGCGAGATGGAAGCTCCGGGCTTAACCACGCTAAGATCGTACTGGTGATGCCGTTCGATGACACAGATGAATACACGGTCCGCCTGAGCGCGATTGAGCGTGAGCCCTTCGACGGTCTCGTCTTCGACGCACGTGACCTGCCCTTCGAGCACTCCGAGGGCACATACACACGGCGTCTCGACAACCTGGGCTCGAAGTTTGTCGGCAGCACCGAACCCGGGGACTGGCTCCGTTTCGCCCTTCCCGAGGTGGAGGCGGGGCGCTACGAACTGATCGGTGACTTCGTTGTTGCGCACAGCTACGGGATCGTTGAGGTACTCCTTGACGACGAGGTTGTCGGCGAACCTTTCGATGGATACTGGGCGGGCGTCGATAGCTCAGGGACCAGGCAATCCTTCGGCGAGGTGGATCTTGATGGCGAGCATGAGCTTACCATCCGGATCATCGGCAAGAATCCAAATGCGACCAACATGATCTTCAGTGTCAAGCGGTGGCTGCTGCGGCCGCTCGACTGATCGAAGGCGGCCTCTGTGGCCTCGCTCAGGCGGCGACAGGTACGCATCCAACAGCAGTGAAATATCCGCGAGGCGTGCGAAAGAGTGAGAGATCGTGAAGCTTGTCGAGGCACGCGGAGATGCTCGGACAATCGGCCGGATTACTGGAGAAGCGCTGCGAGAGGAGATTCGCGAGTACGCAGAGATCGTCCAGGTTGAGAAGCGACATCCTGACTGGGAACAGCGCTGGCCCGCCACCGAAGCGGCGATGAGGAAGCATCTGCCTCTCGTTCTGGAGGAGATGGAGGGTACCGCCGAGGGCGCGGATCTGCCTCTGGACACCATTCTCAAGCTCAACATTCCGGGCTACGAGCGGACACTCGACCCGCCGCAGGAATGCACGAACGTGGCCTTCAGTCAAGGACCGGACGGACCGATTTGGGGCAAGAATAACGATGGCAGCCCTCCGCATCAGCCGCCGGTTGCACGGTTGATCCATCGTGATGACGGCATCCCGCAGTTGAACTGGACGTTCTGCGGTCTGCTTGCGACAATCGACGGTTTCAACGCTGACGGTGTTGCATTCGGTCACTCGTCGGTCGGGAGCCTCTTCGGCAAGAGCGCACATCACGTCCCAATCCGCCTCTGGGCCTACGAGGGACTGTTCCGCAGCCGTAACGCCGCCGATTTCATCCGGCATATATGCGACCTGCCTACCTTCGGCAAGGGCTACTCCTCGCTTCTGGTCGATGCCGACGGCGTTCTGTGCTCACTCGAGTCTCCGTGCCCTCTCACGCAGGTGCGCTGGCCTGAGCCACGGGAGACTTACCTCAACTGCTCGAACTACTACCAGATAGACCTGCTCAGCGAAGTTGACTGGCGCAAGCCCGAGCGGAAGCCGAATGCGATCGCCCGAGCGGCAACGCTCGATGCCCAGTTCAAGGGCGGCCGGGGCGGGCGCGACCTTGCGGCGATGAAGCGGATACTGGCCCATCACGGCGATCCGAGCATCTGTAGGCACGGCGGGGACGACCTCAGTTTCACCGAGTACTCGATGATCGGCATCTGCGCCGAACGGAAAGCGCTCTATCTTCACGACAACCCCTGTAAAGGCGGCGAGTGGACAGAGGTGCAACTGTAGGGCGGCACACATGCTCCCAGAACTCTTCGACCCGATGAAGGCCATACCTGGCCCCCGGACAGGTTCAATGTTCGGGGGCCGATGTGGTTCGCAGGTGCCCATCAAGCCCTCGATACCGTATCCTCAGCACACCCGCTCGACCCTGCCGCAATACCGTTCATGTGGCGTGAGATATGGCGTTCCTCCGACGCCGATGATTCTGTTGCCGGAGGTGGAGCTTGAGGTGGCATGTAAGTCAGGTATCTCACCCGCACAGCAGATCGACTGCGAAACGGAGCGACTCGAAGAGCCATGCCGGGGAAGAATGTAGTCCACCGGTGCTCGCGAGTATGTTCAGGCGTCGTAAGCCAGGGCGCAATTGCGAGTCCCCCGGTGGGGCGCCGGGGCCACAACAACAACGGCTGACGACACTCATTCAGCAGCGCCCTTCGCTACCGCCCCTCAAGCTCCACCAGCATCCGCAGCACCTCGATGCGCACGGTGTCCTGTACCGACCGGTCGCGTTCGCTGTCCCAGCCGAACTCGCCGGGATCGTCGCCCACCACCCGCATCGGCCCCTCCTCCAGCAGCCGCCGCGCAGCCGCAAGTTCCGCGTCCGCAACTCCCGCCGCCGCAAGCTCCTCCACCCGATCGCGCAGCATCATCAGATACTCGAAGTCCTGCTGGCTCTCGCGGATCGCCTCCATCGGCTTTCCCGCAGTCACGCTGGTCTCATCGAGAAACAGCGGCGAGTATGAACCCGCTCTGCTGAGCGTGAAGTCGTTCCACCCGGAGACATTCCCGGTATCGGCGAAGGCCCAGTAGTGTGAGCCCACCGCGCCGATCGCGAAGGCATGCCACGCCTGGGCGAGGTAGTACTCGTAGGGCCCGAAGGTCCGCGCCGGGCCGCTGCACGAGTACAGCCACAGTTCGCCGCCCCTCTCCTGCTGCTCGTGCATCATCTCCCGCCACTCTTCGTCGGCGATGTAATGCCTCCACATCGGGCAGAAGATGTCGGTGTACTCAAACGATTCGAGCATCACCTCGGTCTCGGAGATCTTGAACGGATCCTGCCAGACGATCATCTCGGGCGCGGCGGCCTTGATCGCCCGCGCCCACGCGGTGGTGATCTCGTAGTGCTCGACGTTGCGCGGCTCGTCAACCAACAGCACGCCGAGTTGTTCCGGCTCAAGGCCCAACGGCCGCATATACTCGGTCCAGAAGCTCGCCCACTGCCCGACCTGCCGGTCGAAACGCTCGGTGCCCATCTGCGCCCCGGCGAATCGGTCACCCACCGACGCGAAGACCATGTACATTCTCGCGTCCGGCCAGTTCTCGACCCACCGATCGAAGCGCTCGGTGTTGGGCTCCTCGACCATGCTGCCCTCGTCATCGTAGCGCCCCGAGTGCAGCGTGGAGGTCAGCGCCCACGGCGTGTTGACGCCGCGCTCCCGCAGGTGGGCAATGAGCAGGTCAACATTCTCCGGGGTCAGTGCCCGGTGGCTGTCAGAATCGGTGTAATCCCAGCCGCCGACATAGAGCGTCTTCTCCTCGGGCATTGTCAGCGGATGCACCGTGACCGTCAGCGGGACGCTCTGCGTTCCGGCGGCGGCGGAGCGCAGTTCGATCGCGCCCTCCCAGGTGCCCGGTTCGAGGTCGGTTGAGTCTATCTCGAACCAGAGTTGACGCGTCATGCCCGCAGGCACCTCCACGTTCCACCCATCCCCCACGCGGTCTGCCTCGGGCAGCGGTGAGGCCACGGTCGGGACAAAGCGCGAGCCGATATGCTCCACCTGCCGCACCGTGATCCAGTCGGGACTCGTGCCCCCGGGCAGACCGGTGATCTGCACCTGCATGCGCATCGCGCTCGGGTTGGCGGAGGTAATGTTGAGCACATCCGCGCGCGTCTCATTCTGCATCATCTCCACGCTCAGGCGCGGTTCTTCACCGCCCGCAGGCTCCTGCGCGGGCAGCAGCGGGTCCCAGCGGTGCGCCTGCCACAGGCGGACCCGATCCTTGCCCTCGGCGAGCCAAAGCTCGGCCTGCAGCGCGAAGATTCGCTTATGCAGGTCGGTGATCGGCACTATCGGGCGGAAGCTCTCCATCGGGATCGCATCCAGCGTGGCGATCTCCGCCTCCAGCGCATCGGCCCGCTCGATGAACCCGGCCCGGTCGGCGGCGGAGGCCTGCGCAATCTGCTCACGGATAGCCGCCAGGTGCCGGCGGTGAAGCTCGAAGATCGGCTCGCTCATCACGTGATCCTGCACGTCCGTCAGCGGCCTCGCCGTGTACTCCGCGGCCAGCAACTCATCCGGCCCGCGGTACACCTCCACCTCATCGACGAAGATGTAAGGTCCGCTGGTGAATACCGCCAGCTTCACGAAGCGCCCCTTCGTCGCAAGCTCATCGGTCCAGATGAGTCTGGTGGCGTACTCACCGATCGGCGGCAGAGGTTCGCGGGCGGTATGCAACCGCACGAGATCGCCCGCGGCGTACCACTCCTCGCCATCGGGGCTGACGAAGACCGTGATGTGATTCGGCCACTCGACTCCGGCGACGCCCGCGGCGGTGCTGTACCCCACTCCGGCGATCGGATAGACATCTTCGAGATCGATGGTGATGAACTCCGGACCTCCACTGCGCCAGCCGACCGTGGTGGGCTGAGTCCAGAAGTACCCCTCGGTGTACTCGCCGTCGGTCAGGTGCATGGTGGTGTCATCAGGGTGGGCGCAGAGCGCGTAGTTGCTGGGGCGCGTCTCGTACGGCTTGCCCAGCGCCACGTTCTCAAGCTCGGGACGCTGCCGGTCGCCCTGCTGGTTCACCGGAGTAACCGTGACCGACCCGAACTGCGCGGTCCCGATCAACTGCCTGCCGTCGTCCTCGGCTCGCGCGGGAACGAAGATCTCGACGGTAAGGTTCGCGGTAGGCGTCTCGAAGCTCGCACTGAGTTCCTGCCATCCCTCCGCCGCCTCCGCGATCACCTCCACGATTTC
>PXBW01000296.1 GCA_003566775.1 candidate division WS1 bacterium | reverse complement strand
TTCACCGCGGGGCAGTAGCGCCGCCGCCGCCCGGACAGGCGCGACCCCCGCTCGCGCCTGTGTCGTATGCCTTTCAGCAGGGGCGGTCTTCCCTGACCGCCCGGGCGTTTGTCGCTTGAGCAATACCACGAGCCCGGCCTTCCACGCGGAAGGTCGGGCTCTTCATTCTCTGGTGTGCAGGGAAGCCCGTTCTTACCTGGGGCCGCGATGAATCCCGAGCACCTCACACACCCCTGCAAATACCTCGTCCTCGCTGCCGGAGGCGTCCACGATGGCGGTGCGGTCGGGGTAGCGCTCCGCGTAGCGATGAAAGCCCTCACGCACGCGCTCATGGAAGGCGGGCGCGTTCTGCTCGATGCGATCCGCGTTCGCGGCCCCCTCCTCTTTGAACTTGCGGCGCAGGCCCTCGTCCGGCGGGAGATCGAGGATGATCTTCATGTCAGGCGTCAGTCCGCGCGTGGCGGCGGCGTCGAGGCTTACCACGAGGTCCTCCCCCAACTCGCCCGCGTGGCCCTGGTAGGCGAAGGTCGCCGCGCTAAAGCGGTCGCACAGGACGACACTTCCGGCTTCGAGCGCCGGACGGATGATCTCGTCGCAGTGCTGGGCCCGCGAGGCGCAGAACAGAAGAAGCTCGGTCAGGGGCGTCATCGCGGGGAAGTCCGGGGAGAGCAGCAGTTCGCGGATGTGCTCGCCGATGGTAGTGCCGCCAGGCTCGATGGTCACCAGCACGTCCTCACCCGCGTCGCGCAGGACCTGGGCGAGGCGCTGAATCTGCGTTGACTTGCCCGCGCCCTCGACTCCGTCGAGGACGATGAAGCGATGCTTGACTGCCACGTGTGGGGCCTCCGTGCGGAGCCCCGGCTACAATGCGGTGATGACCGGGGCTGGAAGGTGGGTGTCGAATGGCGAGTTCGCCGTGGCCAGAGCTGTCGCCTCCATGGTCGTCGGCGCGCCCAACCCCGCACTATACTCATCGCCGCCGGTTGATCTTGCTATGGCGTGAGCCACAGTCGCCACCACTATCAGCACGCAGATCAGCGCCACGATCATCCGAAGCCGTCTGTTCCGTCGCGGCATGGAAACCCCTCCTCAGAGCCAGAATCGCTCGTTGTACAGCCGGTCCGGAGTCACGCCCATATCCTCCAGCACCGGCATCAGTTCATTCATCATGTCTTCGGGACCGCATAGATAGACCATGTGGCGGCTGAGATCGTCCCCGACGGCGTCGGCAATCAGATCTCGATCCACCCTGCCCGTGCGGCCATCCCAGTCTTCCTCTGACAGTACATGCACAACTCTGAAGCGCGGCTTCTCGCCCGCAGCGATCTCGTCCAGTTCCTCGCGGAAGACGATATCGGCCTCGGTGTCGTTGGCATATAGGAGCGTCACATCCACATCCAGTCCGACATCGCGCATGTGCCGAAGGTTACTCATCAGCGGCGTGATCCCGATTCCGCCCGCGATCATCAGGAAGCGGTCCCCCGGTTCGTTCAATGTGTAGCTGAAGCGACCAAAGGGAGCCTGCACCATCGCTTTGTCGCCGTCTTTGGTCTCCCCGATGGTGGAGGTGAAGTCGCCTGCGACCTTGATCGTGGAGGTATGAGTAGGCCCGCTCGTGGGACTCGAGGAAATAGTGAAGTGGTGTTCCTCGCCGTCATAACGGTCATCACCGCGATAGAGCGTAAGGAACTGGAACTGCCCGGGCTCGTACTCCAGAGGCTCGGTGCCCTCGGGAGGCTCGATCTCCAGCGTCCAAGCGTTATGTGTTTCCTGTTTCACCGAGCGCACGTTCCAGAGATTGGCCTTTCGCCTGAGCGGCCAGACGACCTTGTGCATCACATACGCCACTACTGCCGCGCCAAGCAGCACCACCCAGAGCGTCTGCATGGGTGTGTCCTGAACGTAATAGCCGAGTATCCAGCTGTGGACAAAGACCAGCACCAGAATGATCGGTGCGGAGTTGTGACCCAGCCGCCACCTCTGGAAGTCGATGAGCCGGCGCTGCCATATGCCCATGACCCCCATGATGAGCAGCAGGAGAAGGCCGATTCTTCCGAACCATACGATCCCGGAAACCTCCAGCGAGATGAGCAGACGGGGGCTTCCGGCGTCGATCGCGAGGAGAATCGGATGTGCCACCACCAGCATGACTGCTACCACCGCCATTGCCTTGTGGAAGCGCATGACCATGTCGAAGCCGTAGTGGTGGGTTATGGCCTTCAATCGGGCCGCCATCACCGGCTGCATCGCCAGAATGGCGAAGCCGACGAGGGCGAAGCTGAGGCTCAGTTCCTTGATGAAGGAATCGGCGATGCGCTCGACTGTGAGGGCCGACACGATCAGCGGCAGCATGATGATCAGCGCGTAGAGCACGACGAAGCCCACTGCTGCCGATGATGAATCACGTCGGCGGTCTCCTGCGGCTTGCGAACCCTTCTCTCCCATACCCATGACCTCCCGCAGATGGTCGTTTCAGGAAGGTTCGGGGCATGTCGCCGGGTTCCTCGTCGGTTTTACGGGGGTAGCAGCTTCACTCGCCGGCGCGGCTCCTCGCCGACCGTCCTGGAGGGCACGTTTCGACGGGAAATGAGCTCGCGCTGCAGCCGCCGGACGTAGGCCGACTGTGGCAGAAGCTCCACCGGCACATCCTCGGCGAGCACGCGATCGACCGCCTCGGCCGCCTCGCGCAGGGCGAAGTCCTCACGTGCGGTGTTCTGTTCCTCGGCAAGCTCTTCGACTACGTCGGCGATCTCATCGAAGGTGTTGGTGGGGACCGTCATAGTCGCGATGATCTCATCGGGCACCCGCCCCAGTTCGGCGGCGCGCTCAAGCGCGATGGCCACGTCGGCCTCTTCCGGCTTCTGGGTAATGGTGGCGGGCACACGCCGCTCACGCAGGGCGCGTTCGAGATGATCGCGGCTGATCCCGACGGGCAGCAGTCGCATGACGCGCGAGCGCGATTCGGCCTGTCTTATCTCGCTCTCCAGCGGATCGGTCTCCTCGCCGCCAACCTGCCCGCCGGGGCTGACCGACCTTTCAGTGGCCACTACCTCCCCGCCCTCATCGAACTCACGCATCTCGGCGGTGATCGGACGGCCCTGCAGGATGCTGTCAACCGTCTCGGCCACATCGTGATGGATTGCCAGCTTGTTGATCGCCTGGATCTCAACGATTATGTCGAAGGTCGGTGGCGCCTGACGCTCGAGCACAGTCTTCTGAGTGCCGCGTCGTCGCGCCTCCTCGTCGCTTATCACGACCGCCTGGATACCGCCGACGAGATCAGAGAGTGTCGGATTCGCCATCAGATTCTCGAGATCGTTGCCGTGGGCGGTCGCTATCAGTTGGACGCCGCGCTCGGCGATGGTGCGCGCGGCTTCCGCCTCATGCTCGGTGCCGATCTCATCGACCACCACCACCTGCGGCATGTGATTCTCGACTGCCTCAATCATGACCTCATACTGCGCGCGATCGTGTGGGACCTGCATACGCCTCGCCCGACCGATGGCCGGATGCGGCACATCGCCTCCACCGCCGATCTCGTTGTTGGTGTCAACCACCACCACGCGCCGGTCGAACTCGTCGGCCAGTACGCGGGCGACCTCGCGCAGTTTGGTGGTCTTACCCACTCCCGGCGGTCCGAGCAACAGGATGTTGAACCCGCTCTCGATGATGTCGCGGATGATCTCGAGGGTCCCATAAACCGCGCGGCCCACGCGACAGGTCAGTCCGATGATCTCACCGTGGCGGTTACGGATCGCGCTGATTCGGTGCAGGGTCTGTTCGATGCCGGAGCGATTGTCGCGGTCGAAGTCACCGATCCGGGAGGTCACGGTGTCTATGTCGGCGCGAAGGGCGGGATTCTCGTCCATCACCTGATAGTTACGCACGAAGCGCGCACCAATCGGGCGTCCCAGATCGATCACGACCTCCTTGAGGTCTTCAAGCTGTTCGTGAGTCTCAAGCCAGTCGGCGGCCCGGTCAGGAAGAACCTTGAGAAAGCGGTCGAGGTCGGCCTGTATAGTCTCGTGGCGAGTCATCTGCTCGTCCCCGCTCTCCTCATGCCCAGAGATTGTGTCGGTGAAATTGTCACGGTCTGCGGAGCAACAGTATGTACTCCTTCTGCATCACATTATAAAGGCCGAAGATGATCTTGTCCACGGAGCGCTCCAGCGTCATACCCGCGTCCTCGCACGCTTCGATGAACATGCCCGTGGTGTCGATCTCCTCGCCTTTGTACGTCATATTGCCGATAACCACCGCGGCCATCGAGCCGGGTTTGAGAACGCGCTTCATCTCTCGCGCGCACTCGCGCATGTCGTGATCGTACAGTTCGAACCGCTCCTGGCCACGCCCGCGCACACCGATGAACTCTTCGCCTATCACATCAACGTCGTAGCCCATCGCCTCCA
>PXBW01000337.1 GCA_003566775.1 candidate division WS1 bacterium | reverse complement strand
TGCAATATACGCGTGGACGTATGTGATCGCGAGAGTCTGCAGTTCATGAAGGATGCTGGACTTCGGATGGTACACGTCGGCATAGAGTCGGCCTCGCAACGCGTACTGGACGAGGTCTACAAGAAGGGGATCACTATCGAGCAGGTGCGCGAGGCCGTCTCTATTTCGAGGGAACTCGGCCTCAAGGTGCGTGGTTACTTCATGCTGGGTGCCCCGACTGAGACCGAGGAGGAGGTTCGGGCCAGCATCGACCTCGCCAATGAGCTTCCGCTTGACGATGTCACTTTCAGCATCACAACTCCACTTCCGCACACGCATCTCTACGATTCGACGCAGGAGATGATCGCGACAGATTTCTCACACTTCGATTACTACAAGACGGCGGTCTATGATAGTGACCGGGTAATTGCGGCGAAGAAGCTGGATCGACTCAAGAAGCTGGGCTATCTGAAGTTCTATCTCAGCCCGAAGCGTCTCATCCGGACACTGCGCTCGTTCGCGGGGATCTCCGGCATAAGGAAGATGCTGGTCAAGATGCAGAGGTTCTGATGACCGAGACTGGCGAGGGCGCGGAAAAGCCGAAGCTTCTCGTGTCCGGTCGGGAGATATGCCTCGTTCTCTTCTGGGCACTGTTAGTGGCGTGCCTCACCGCACTGCCGTATCTGTGGTCGATTCATATTGCGGCCCCGGATCATCAATTCCAGGGGTTCATCTGGGGCGTCGATGATGGGAATGTTTACCTGCAGTGGATCCGGCAGGCGTCAGAGGGGCGGGCGTTGCTTCGGAATCAGTACACCACGCTCCCGCAGGAGCCGCATTTCTTCAATATCTTCCTGCAGGCGCTGGGGCGGATAACGGCATGGACCGGTCAGCCGCCCGCGATCATCTTTCACGTGGCACGCCTGAGCGGAGGAATCGCCTTGCTGGTGGCGATCTACCTGCTGACAGCACTTGTCACGCGGTCGATCGCGATGCGCTGGGCGGCTTTGAGTATTGCCTCTCTGGGCTCAGGTTTTGGCTGGCTTGCGGCCTTCTGGGCACAGAGGGTACCGGCACATCTGTCGGCACCAGTGCGTCCGCCCGACTATGCGCCGCCTCCACCACAGACCTGGCAGGTGATGCCTGAGGCGGTCACATTCCTGTCTATATTGCTGAACCCGCTCTTCGTCTGGTCGATGGCGTTCATGTGCATGGTCCTGATTTCCGCAGTGATCACGCTTGAGCGCAAAAGCGTACGGGGGGCAGTGTTGACGGGAGTGTTGCTGCTGCTGGTCGGGAATATGCACACGTACGACCTCCCGGCCCTTCATGGTACGATGGGTGTCTTCGGCCTGCTCATGATACTGCAGGGTCGGATAGCTTTCAGGCGGGCGTTGGTGCTCTATGCGATAATCTTTCTGATCGCACTTCCCGCCCCGCTGTGGGGCTGGTGGGCTGCGAATCAGGATCCGGCTTACATGGCGAAGGTGCTGACACCAACACCCTCGCCTCCACCGCTCGACATGGCGATCGGCTACGGGTTGATACTGTTGCTGGCAATACCGGGGGCGGTTCACGCAATCCGACACAGACAGGATGAACCACGACTGCTGTTGCCTGTATGTTGGGCGGCGGTGAACTCAACCGTGATTTATCTTCCGGTGTCTTTTCAGCGGAAGATGGCTGAGGGGTTGCACATCCCGCTGGCGATGCTTGCAGGTATAGGTCTTATAATGTTTGTATACCCGAAGCTGAACATACCTGGATCATCTGTCTCTGCTAAAGCGGAAATGGGGCCGACGGGTGAGCGCATACGCAACTCGATGCGAGAGAAGACGCCGACGCTGGTCGTCCTGCTGATAGTTTTGACGCTAGCACTCACAGTGCCGTCGAATCTCATGTTTGTGCAGGATTGCCTGCATAATGTTGCAACAAACAATCGCGAGCTGTTTTTCGCACTACAGCCTCCGATGCACCTCACCTGGGATGAGGTGAGGGCTATGGAGTACCTTGGTGAGGTCACAGAACCTGAGGAAATAGTGCTATCGTCTTCGCTGACGGGCAGCTACGTGCCGACTCGGGCTCCCTGCCACGTATTCGCGGGGCACTGGGCGGAGACACTGCACTTCGGTGACGCGGTGGCCTTCGTGGGACAGTTTTTGCTGCCCGGACAGACTCCGGCCACCCTGCATCGAGCGGTACAGTTGGCCGGGGCAGACTACGTCGTTTACGGGCCGCGTGAGGCAATGCTGGCGGAACAGATGATGCTTGCGGCCGATCTCGAACCGCCCGCCGATCCCGCCGGACAGTTCCGAGAGGCGACGGAGGGTTTTCTTGATGAGGTCTTCCGGAGTGAAACGGTAACGGTTTACCGTTACCGCGGTGATGAGGCACTCGGTGATACGCTGAACTGGTAGGATGGCGGGCGCTACGCCACACAACTATGAGTGAAGAAGCGGGTGGCGCAAGACAACGAGTTGGGAGGCGCGACAGGGTCGCTTTGCTGTTCATTGCGGCGGTCGCCTTTTCAGTCACCTGGCAGGTAACTTTGGGAGATCGCGCGCTGCTGCCCACGGGCTTCTACCTGAGAATACAACCGTGGCGCGCTCATGCACAGCGGTTTCCGGAGTTCGATCGGCCGGAGAATCCGATACTTGACGCCGTCCAGCAGTTCTACCCATGGCGGCTCTACGCTTCGCGCGCGGTACGTGACGGTGACATTCCCCTCTGGAACACTCAGATGCTGTGCGGAACGCCGTTCGTGGGCAACAACCAGTCGGCGGTCTTCTATCCGGAGACCTGGCTGCACTATCTCATGGATCCGCTCAAGGCGCTTGGCTGGGCGACTCTCGGCTTCTACCTGATAGCAGGCTGTGGGATGTATCTCTTCCTGCGGACACTGCGCGTGCGTCCCAACGCAGGCGCGATCGGTGCTGTCTCATTCATGTTGTGTGGGTTCTTCACTGGTTGGCTGACCTTCCCTGCATTGCGCTCTGTTGCGGCGTGGCTGCCGCTTGCGCTGGCGGGGGTGGAGCTTTCGGTTGATCGAAGAGAACCTGCATGGCTCGCGCTCACGGCGGCTGCGGTAGGCATGCAGTTTCTCGCCGGTCATCTGCACATCTCCATCTATGTGCTGCTGACGCTTGTAGCCTATGCCGTATTCCGCCTTGCTGGGCTGGCGCGCACGGGTGAGGTCACTTCAGCGATACGCCTGGCCGTGGCGCTGATGGCGGCGGTGACCACAGGGGCGATGCTCGCAGGCTGTCAGCTTGGACCCACGCTGGAATTCTCGCGCTTGAACTATCGGGTCGAGGGTCTCAGTTACTCCGCACAGGTCCATCATGCGCTGGCGCTACCGCAGGCTTTGCTGGTGTTGATTCCGGACGCGTTCGGGAATCCCGTGGACTGGAATCACTGGGGCGCCGACCTCAATACTCTCTGGGGAAGGGCCTATCGCAGCTACATGGAGACAAGCTGGTACTTCGGTGTTGCTCCGCTGCTACTGGCGCTTACGGGGCTGGTCAAACGCAGGGATGGGCAACGCTGGTTCTGGGTTGGCGTGGGCGTCTTGGCGCTGTTACTGGCGTTCGGAACACCGGCGAACGCCGTGCTACGCGCACTGGTGCCGGGCTACGATCAGCTTGCGGGGGTCGGGCGCGCGCTCGTACTGGTGTGCACGGCCGGGTCGATTCTCGCGGCACTCGGGGCTAACGCCCTGATGGATCGCGGCGGGGAAGAGCAGGCCATCTCTGGTTTGATTGCGATAGGGATTGTTCTACTGATCGTGGGCGTGATCGGAGGGATGGCCACCTGGGTATACACCGGAGTGCTGGAGGATGCCTTCAGGGACGTCGATCTCGGCGGCTATACCATACTGCAGATTGCCCGCTACGTCGGTCTGCTCGTCGCTTCGGGCGCTCTGATCGCGTGGGCGGTGCGCTCGCGCTCGCGCGCTGCCTGGTACGCCCTTGCGCTGCTCTTAACGCTCGATCTCGGAGTATTCGCGTACCGATTCACGCCGCACGGGCGCACCGAGTATCTCGACGTTCAGCCCGACATCGTTGCGGTGATGCAGTCAGGGGATCAGCCTGAACGTATGGCCACGATCGGCCCTGATATCCTCGACAGGATTGCGCCTAACACGCATATGATCTTCGAGTTACAGTCGGCGCAGGGATCGGAGTCGCTCATCTTCGCGCCATGGTACCGTCTGCAGAATGACGCGCAAAGCGAGCGGTACGGCTTCGAGCAACTCGATCCCGATCATCCGCTCATGGATATGATGGCGGTGCGCTGGCTGGCCTCGGCTGTGGAGATCGAAGACGCGGGATGGCGGCTGGAGGGTGAGTACGAACTAAGGCTGTACGACAACGAGCGGGCGGCCCCGCGGGTTTTTGTGCCGAAGCAGGTCAAGCCCTTGGCTGATGACGATGAGATACTTGTCGCGATCACTGCTGCAGATGCCGATCCGCACGTGGTACATGTTACTGAACACGACGCGTGGAAGCGTGTTGAGCCGATGGAGGTTCGGATCGAGGATTACCGGATCAACTCGGTGCTCATAGGTGGGCCGCTGCCCGCCGATACCTGGCTTGTGCTGGCTGATGCTGCGTATCCGGGCTGGCGCGCTTTCGCTGATGGAGAGGAGACCGTGGTTGTCCGCTCAGATCTGGTGCGTCGCGCGGTTCATCTGCGGGAGGCCGCGGATCAGGTGCAATTCGTCTATCTGCCCGCGAGCTTCTCCATAGGCATGTTCCTCACGATGATGGCGCTGGCCGTATCCGCAGGCTTCTGCGGCTTTCTACTCACGGGGAGGAGGCGACCGTGAATTCGAAGCTGAGACGAGCGATCGAAGCGCTTGCGGTCTTTGCTGCGGTGACGGTCGTGTTGGCGACAACCGCACATGACTACGGTCTCGGCTATGACGAGCCGGTGTACATGGGAAGAATGCAGGACGCCTCAGCGTGGTTCCGAATGCTTCGGATCGATCCGGGGTACGCGGTTGGATACGATGGTATCGTGGAGTTTTGGGACGCGCGTGAAGAGCAGCAGCCGGGCTTCATAAAGATCTGGGGAGCGATCACCACACCGCTGGTGGCCGGGGTTCTCCCGGTCCTGTCGGCGCTCCGCTTCGGTACGCACCTGCTGGTCGGCTTCCTCTGTGCGAGCCTCTACTTGCTCGTGGCCTCCGTCTGGGGACGCCTGGAGGCAGTGGCCGCGGTCGGCGCCCTTATCACGCTGCCACGCACATTTGCGCACAGCCATCTCTTCGCCCTGGATGCTCCGGTTATGGCCGCGACGTTCATCTCCCTGCACCTCTTCTACCTGTGCGCGCGTGATCGAAGCTGGTGCTGGGCCGTCGCGGCCGCCGCAGCGTGGGGAATTGCGATGAGTCTGAAGGTAAACGCCTTCTTTGTGCCCGTGATCGTCTTCCCCTGGTTGTTCTTCTTCGCGCGGGATGCCTTCGGTAGAGCGTTGGTTACTACAGTGACACTGGGTCCAGCGTTCTTCATCGGCACGTGGCCCTGGCTCTGGTACGACACAATCGCACGCGCATGGAGGTACACTCTCTTTCACGCGCGACACTGGCAAATACACGTCACCTACTTCGGCGAGCGGGTGGCGCTCGCGCCCTGGCATCTTCCGCTGGTCATGACCGCGATCACCACACCGCCTGCAACGATCGTGGCCATCATCGCGGGCACTGTCCGCCTCGGGAGGCAGTGCCGTGTAGCGCGAGACGACCGAGACTGGCGAGAGCGCTGGCAGGATAGGGAGTACCAGATTACGGCGTTGGTGGCACTCGTCGGGTGGGCTCTGTTTGTGAATTACCTGCTCAACTCGCTGCCGAGCACTCCCAAGTACAATGGTGTCAGGCTCTTTCAGCCGGTCTTCCCTATGCTGGCACTGGTAGCAGGGGTTGGGATCGGCTGGGTGGCACGGTGGGCGGGGCGGGAGGTTGCGGATAAGGGAAGTTCTATGGGGGAACGAATGCCACAGATCGCGGCCGCGGTGGTTGTCGTGCTTGCGCTGGTGTTCCCGCTGCGCGCCACCGTGGAGTTCCATCCGCATCAACTCAGCTATTACAATGCGCTGATCGGTGGCCTGCCGGGTGCCGCACGAGCCGGCATGGAGGTCACGTATTGGGGGGACACCTATCTTCATGCCGCGCGGTGGCTCAATGAAAACGCTCCTGAGGGATCGACTGTCTGGATCGAGCCTCCAGGAGTTGAAGCGACGATGCGTATCTACCGTCAACTCGGCGTGATGCGCGGGGACATCGGCTCAACCGCGGGACCAGAGAGCATTGCATGGGCCGACTACGCGGTCTTTCAGAACAAGGTGACTGAATTCACCGACATCTCGCGCGATCTACTCGCCACGCATCAACCGGTGGCAACGATCGATCAACACGGGGTCCCGCTCATATTCATCTTTGACCTGACGGATGGAGGAGAGATCGAGTGAGTTCTCATGTTCCCCTGCCGGACTCGATAGGGATCCTGATACTGGACTGTGATGGCGTCCTGACGGATGGTGGAATGTACTACAACGCTGACGGCCAGGCGCTGAAGCGATTCGATGTGAAGGATGGTCTCGGACTGGTACGTCTCGCGCAGGTGGGATTTCCAACTGCGGTCATAAGCGGAGATCAATCCGCGATCAGCGCAAAACGCTGCGAAGTGCTGCGTGTAACTCATGTGAGACTTGGAACTGCTGACAAGGAGGAAGCAGTGCGGGAGGTGCTCGCTAAGAGCGGGATTGCGGCAGAGAGCGCGGTATTCGTCGGCGATGACATATCCGACCTTCCGGCGATGCATATGGTGGGCCTCGCGGTCGCGGTGTCAGATGCGGTCGATCCTGTGAGAGAAGCCGCCGACTTCGTGACCGAACGTCCCGGTGGACACGGTGCGGTGCGGGAGATATGTGACGCGATCATCGCGCGCCTGGGGGCCGCGAGAGACGGCGGCTCAGATGCACCTTGGGGAGCGTGAGTGGCTGAGATGGATCTATCGATCTGCATCGTCTCGTACAACTGTCGCGATCTGCTCGCAGCCTGCCTTGACAGCATCGAGGCCCATCGAGGTGACATGGCGGTCGAGATCATAGTGACAGACAACGCTTCATCCGACGGCACAGTGGAAATGCTACGCCAACGTTCGCCCGCCGTTACAGTCATTGCGAACGAGGAGAACGCAGGCTTTGCCGCGGGCACGAACCAGGCGATGAGCCTGGCGACGGGTGAGACGCTCGTTATGCTCAATCCGGACACGCAGATCGCGACAGGCGCTCTTGAAAGCCTCGTCGGTTTTCTGCGGGAGCGCCCGGAAGTCGCTGCAGCAGGGCCCTCCGTGGTTGACCCGGATGGATCACTTCAGACAACTGCACATAGTTTCCCAACCCTGCTGCGCACGGTCGTGACACAGGTCGGATTGCACCGCATCCTGCCTCGTTACGGCTTGCTCCACAACGGCAGTGCCTCTTGCGCAGCCACCACCGGGCCCCGGCAAGTTGACTGGCTGTCGGGGGTCTGCATGGCAATACGGCGGGCGGCATGGGAGCGAGTCGGCCCGCTGGATGAGGGCTTCTTCATGTACTCAGAGGACGTCGACTGGTGCTATCGCGCGTCGCTCGAGGGATACGAGTGCTGGTACCTGCCCGAAGCGCGGATCATGCACCACGAAGGTGCGAGTTGGGGAGATGCCCCGCGTGAACGGATACTCGCGGCGCATCGTGCCGGCTTTCGTTTCTTCGGCAAGAACTATGGACATTGCGCCGAGGTGACGCAGAGGGTGTTGGTCGCTCTTGGCGCTCTGGCGCGGGGCACTGCGTGGACAATACTTGGCCCGGCGGTTGAGGATCGGGACGATCTCGTTACCAGCTTTGAGACACATTTCCGGGTTGCTGAGCTTGCGATGGAGATGAAGGAGACCCATCGGCGAAGTGAAGGCCGGGTGAGTTGAGTGCGAGGTGGCAATCTGCGCATCGGAATCGACGCGCGCGCGGTATGTTATCCCAAGACAGGTGATCGCAGCTACACGCTGGGGCTCATAGACGGTCTTGCGCGCGTCAGGGAGGCCGATGACCTGGGGCATGAGTTCGTGCTCTACTTCGACCGGAAGCCACCGGATAACCTCGGCTGCATGAGGGAGGGGCGACCGAAACAGGGATGGCAGTTGCGGGTGCTGAAGACGCCTATACGCCGTCTGTGGACGCTGATGTGCCTGCCGCGCGCCGTTCGCAGGGATGGCCTCGATGTGCTTCACGTTCAATACAACGGTCCCCGGATCAAGCGTCCCGCACTCGTGACAACCGTGCACGATGTCAGTTTTCGCCTGTTTCCTCAGTGGTTCACCTTGAAGGACAGGTTATTGCTGGATCTCGGTCTGAGATCAACCCTCGGGGTCGCGAAGGGGGTGCTTGCTGTCTCAGAGTGTACCCGGACGGCGATTAATGATGCCTACGACTATCCTCTGCAACGAATCACCGTAACGGAGAATGCACTGCCACCGGGCTTTTCCCCACCTGCGGAGGCTGAGATCGACGCGGTCCTGCAAAGGCAGGACGTCACACGTCCCTATCTGCTCTTTGTCGGCGTGCTTCAACCGCGGAAGAATCTTCCCCGTGGGATCGCAGCTTTCTCCGACGCCCGCAGTCGCGCCAGCCTCCCCCATAGACTTGTGATTGTGGGCAAGCGCGGATGGCGTGAGGGTGAGACTGAGCGCGCTATCGCCGCTGCAGGCGATGATCTGCAGTTGCTTGGTTACGTTCCCGATGCTGATCTTCCGGCGCTCTATGCCGGCGCCGATGCCCTGCTGTTTCCTTCACTCTACGAGGGCTTCGGAATTCCGGTGCTCGAGGCATTTGCGTGCGGCACACCGGTGATAACGTCAGATGTATCCGCCTTGCCGGAAGTTGCGGGAGATGCCGCCCTGCTTATCGATCCGGAGGATGAGGGACAGATCGCAGATGCTGTACTGGAACTGCTGGGAGACGCGTCTTTGCGAGCAGAACTCGTGGAACGTGGTCGAAGGCGGCTTGCCAGGTTCGACTGGGCTGAGACCGCGCGCCGCACAATCGAGGCGTACGAGAGAGCGGTGCAGGATCGATGACCTCCACCGCTCCCACACTGTCGATCTGCATCGTGTCGTGGAACACGCGCGACTATCTCGATGAATGCCTGTCTGGTATCCGCGAGACTTCGGATGAAGTCTCACGTGAAGTCATCGTGGTGGACAACGCGTCGGAGGACGGATCGGCGGATATGGTTCGAGACGAGTATCCGGAGGCTACGCTCATAGCCAACGATGATAACTGTGGCTATGCGGCGGGGAATAATCAGGCGATAGAGGTGGCGACGGGAGAGCATGTGCTCCTGATGAATCCGGACATCGTGGCCCACGAGGGTGCGCTGGATAATCTGGTCGATTTGCTTGACCGCCGTCCGGAGGCAGGCGCCGTGGCTCCGCGGTTGATACTGCCCGATGGATCAGTGCAGGCAAGCTGTCGGAGCTTTCCCACGCCCGACGTAGTCCTGTATGAAGCACTCGGGCTCAGTCGGCTCTTTCCCCGCAGCAGGATATTCGGGAAGTACCGCATGACGTGGTGGGATTATGATGACGAGCGGCCTGTGGACCAACCGATGGCCTCGGCACTCCTGCTGAGGGGTGCGGCGCTCAAGGAGGTCGGCGGGATGGACGAGGATTTTCCCATCTTCTTCAACGACGTGGATCTGTGCAAGCGTCTGTGGGACGCCGGCTGGCAGATATGGTTCATGCCGAGCGCATCCATGGATCATGTCGGAGGCGCATCGACCTCACAGGTGCCCCGCAGAATGCTCGTCGAGTCGCATCGCAGTTTTGTGCGCTTCTACCGAAAGCACTACAGGGGGAGCATCTGCCCGATCATCTACGTCGGCGCGCTCGCTCTGCTCGGAATCGGCTATCGACTTCGATTGCTGGCGCGAGGGATGCGCCGCACCACCGACGGGAAATGATGCCGCACAGCATTGACTCGCTGCTATGAGCAGTTCATCGCACATCGCCCCGGGGCCAACACAGGCCATTTTGCCATTATTCTGCGGGCAAACAGGACTTCCGGGGAAGGATATGTATGCGCTTATGCGGAATATGTCCGGGTGATTGTCGGGTACGTGCAGTGCGGCGCCACCAGGGGCTTTTCTCCGTCACGCCCAGCCTGCATGGGAAGAAGGAGGTCGGGGCCATGGAGAATAGACACGGATCGGGGGGGGGTGGATCATCCGAAGGTACCGGTGACAGGCGTTCGCTTCTCTACGCCGTCGTTGTGCTGTTGCTGCTCATGCTTGTGCTGTCAACCACAGGCCATCTGCTGCAGGTCAGACCGGCGGCGCTCATCGGCTTTCCGGTCATAATCATCGCGATCACGGCCCTGATCCTCGTCCTGCTCGTGGTGGTCGCGCCAATGGGTTCACCTGAGAGGGTTCGGCAGGAGATCGTTGACCGATGCTTCCTGCCCGCAGTTGCCGTTGATGCTCACAGCGGTGAATTGCTGGCGGGCAATGGGGCTACCCGGAAACTTCTCGAACTGCCGGATTCCTCGGCCCAATGGGGATCCTTCCCGGACCTGTTGGCCGACGATACCTCGCAGGAGACTCGATCTATCATTCAGCGCGCCCTCGATGAGAATTACGCTGAGGCAGAGGCTGCCGAGATCATCACCGGAGGTGGAGAACGGATCACCTGTGATCTGGTGGCGCGAACCGATGCGGTGCTGGACGATGAATTCGTGGTGATCGCCCTGAGGCCGACGGAGAAGCGCGATCCTGCGGCGGAGTTTGATCAGATCCAGGAGCGTCTGATGTCCAATGTAAGCCACGAGTTGCGCAATATCCTCAATGTGGTGCTGGGTTTCTCAGAGTTAATGATTAGCGGGAAGCTCGGCGAGTTGCCGAACGAACAGCATCAGGCTGCGAGCGAGTGTCACGCA
This sequence comes from candidate division WS1 bacterium, assembly GCA_003566775.1. Taxonomy (GTDB): domain Bacteria; phylum Armatimonadota; class Zipacnadia; order Zipacnadales; family UBA5352; genus UBA5352. The sequence continues at coordinate 7,129 of PXBW01000337.1, read as the reverse complement.
GGTGGCCAGCGAATGCTGAGAATCGTTGATGATATCCTCGATGTGGGACGAATTAGAAGCTATGCACACGAGTATGAGATCACAGAGGTTGATCCACGGGAGATTATCGAGCGCATCGGACATCTGCTTGATGGTCAGGCCCGTCGCGACGGCATCATCCTCAACATAGAGCTATCCGACGCCTTGCCCAGGATCCGAACCTTTGAGCCGCTGCTTAAGCAACTCATTTATCATCTCATACTCAACAGCATTAATCGTAGCCGATCGGGTGAGGAGATCTCTGTGCTGAGTGCAGGGAACGGCAGGCTTACTGTTGAAGTGAGTGATTCCGGTCCCATGGTATCAATACCACCCAGACCGGCTCCCACCACTCTTCCGTCGAAAGATGAGGCCGGAGAGTCAGTCGCGCCACCTGTACCGGGTTTGCCTCTCTGCGCCACGCTTGCTGAGAGGCTCCGCGGTGACCTGTATGTAAGCAGTGATGCCGAGGGCGTTCACTTTGTTTTCGAGGTGGAGTTGGATGAGTAGACGCGACGGGATTCGCCCGGAGGTAGCTCTACAACAGGAACTGCTCCGTATACCCGCGCTGCATTGAACAGAGAATGTGCGCCTGCGAGTGCAAAGTATCTTCACGATGGCCTGAAAGGCGTCGGTAATCCCTTGTTAGAGCAGAATTGCGGTTCGTGATTGCCAGATGAGCTTTCTCCACCCGGCGATGCTTGCGGCGGCAGGGGCAGTTATCGTACCTGTGCTGATCCACCTGTTCGGCCGTCCTCGCCCGCGTCGCGCCCGTTTTCCCTCATTGATGCTGCTTCGCGCAGTCCAGCAACGGCGTCATAGCCGGTCGCGACTGCGCCGAATAGTCGCTCTGATACTTCGCTCTCTTGCCATAATATTGCTCGCCCTTATGCTCGCGCGGCCGATCACAGCCTGGCCTCCTCTTGCCTGGCTCGGAGAGACGCCGGGCGCTACCGCTATCCTCGTAGATACCTCACCAAGCATGAGGGCCTCACCGGAGGATGGCTCAACACCGATCGAACGAGCGCGAGAGATTGCACCAATGGTAGCCGAGGCCCTCGGGATGGAAGCAATGATCCTGCCTTATTCGGCGGGAACAACCCTCAGGCCGCTCTTCGAAGATACTCCGGTGGAATCCGAACAGGCTCTGCGTGCGCTGTCGGAGATTCACGCCACCGACGAGCGCGCCATCCTGCACAGGAATATCGAAGAACTCGTTCAGACCGGAGAGGATATCGCGCGAGTCATCATTATCAGCGACCTCCAGGCGACCTCTCTCGACCAAGTCGCCAATCGCGCCGCACTGCCCATAGCAACCGTCATTGACGTAGGAGAGGAGATCCGGAGCAATTCCGCGCTCATCGAGGTGAGGAGCGAGCCTCCAGTTCACCTGCGAGGACGTCCGACGCGCCTGCGGATCGTGGCGCAACACTGGGGCGAAAGCGAAGAGCCGCAACGGGCTCCTGTCGCTGTAGACCTCCCCGAGGGAGAGATCGGCGCAAGCATCGAACTGGTTGATGGGCAGGAGAGCTTCACCAGTGTACAGTTCACCCCGGTGATCGCGGGACCGCTTATGGTTCCCCTGAGTCTGCCGCGTGACCGTATGCCTGCGGATGACCGGCGATGCTTCGCCACGCTGGTGCGAGATCGCCTCCGTGTGGGCATCGTGGGGGATCGAGATAGTGCGCGTTTTGTGCGCGCCGCCCTGAGCCCCTACCCGCCGGGAGATGCACGAAGCATCGTCGAACTCATCTCGATCGACACCCCGGGAGACCTGCCCACCAGAAGACTTGATGCGATAGTGGTGACCTCACCCGGTGCGGTTGATGACGCCCTTGCCGAGGCGCTCGCGACAGCCGGAGAGCGAGGAACGGGCATCCTGATGTACGCGGCGGAACCTCCCGGTGAGGCTATAACCGAGGCGCTTGGGATGTCGGGAGGCATCCGCTTTGGAGCGTCCCGGAGCCCGGAAGAAGGGGCGAGTATTGCCGTGATGGAGACCGCTCGCCCACCGCTTGCTGCGTTCGCTGAACCAGGGGCCGGTGATCTGACCGCTGTGCGCTTCCGCGAGATGCCTGATCTGCAGGTTGATGCCCGCGGGCCTGTCGCCGTCCTCGCTCGGTTCGACGATGGAACGCCGGTGATGATGGAGAGCGCGATGGGCACCGGACGCACTCTGCTGTTTGCGACCTCCCCCGATGACTCCTTCTCGGACCTGGTGCGAAGGCCGGAGTTCGTCCCCCTGACCCATCGTCTGGTCACATATATTGCCGCAGGCACCGAGCCTGCGGTCATTCCCGCCCCACCAGGAGAGAGGGTCGTGGTCGAGCTTCCACCGCATTACGAGGTAGAGCGTGTCATCGGACCTGATGGGGAGCAGATACCGTACGAAGTCGCTGACAACTGCCTCACCTTCATTCCACGGCGCAGGGGGGGATACCGGATCACGACTGCAGAAGAGGATGTCGCAATGCTTGCAGTGAATCTCGACCCTGATGAGGCCGATCCTACCCGCCTGACCCACGAGGAGGCGCGTCATAGATTCGCCGCCTCGGCGACCGAGATAGTGGCGTGGGACGATGTGCGCGAGTTCATCGTCGGCCTCGGGCCCGGCGAGAGGGATATCTCGACCCTGTTCGCCTTCATTGCGCTCCTCGTGCTGGCCGTGGAGGCGGTGCAATCCCTGCAGCCGGACGGTTCCACGAAGAAAGATGAGTAATATCGCGCGCTCCACATCCCGTGCAGTGGTTGATTCCGAGGCACTTGCGCACAACACCCGCTGCGTACTCGATCGAGTGCATGGCAGCGCGCGCCTGATGGCGGTGGTCACCGGTAATGCCTACGGTCACGGTCTCGTGGAGGCATCGCGGGTCTTTCTCGAGGCCGGAGCCACCTGGCTGGGCGTCAGTTCCGTCGCCGAGGGGATTGCACTTCGGGAGGCAAAGATCGCCGCTCCGATCCTCGTTTTCATGCCCACTGTCGCAGACGAGTGTCCGGACCTCGTGGCGGCACGCCTGACGGCGACCGTCTCTCGCTCGGAGCATGTCAGATGGCTTCACGAGGCGTCCGCAACTGTCGGAAGTGCGGCGAAGGCGCATGTCTTCGTGGACACAGGGTTATCGCGTCTCCCCTCGGAAGACCGCGCCATAGATCTGATTGACATGGGGACCGGATTGGGCGTGCGTATCACCGGAATGTACACTCACTACGGCCCGCCCGGCTCAGGTGCGATGGCCGACGGGCTCGATCTCTTCAGATCGGGGGTCTCAGCGCGGATGTTCGTGTCTCTGGTAGAGGACCTGCGCGCGTCAGCCGATCGCCGGGATATGATCGTACATTGTGCCTCCAGCGCCCTGACGCTTGAGGAACCGGAGACACACCTCGACATGGTCCGTGTGGGTTCGTTGCTTTACGGGAAGTATCCCTATCATGTGAAGACACGCGACCTGGGTCTGCGCGAGTCATTCGAACTGCACAGCCGCGTGATCAACATCGGAGTCGTCGGCATCAGCGGGAAGATCGGCGGCGGTGGTGAGTTCCGCACTCGCCGTGAGACGAAGCTTGCAACGGTGCCGGTGGGACGATTTCACGGTCTTGGCGCGCTCCCGCCCGATGATTCACGATCTCTGGGAGGGGCACTGCGCGCGTTCGTCGCGCGAACTGCCGGGGCATGGGGGAGAGCGAGGCACCTGCCTACCGTGCGCATTCGGAGCACGGACGCGCCGATAGTCGGTAGAATTGCGATGGATCACTGCACCGTGGATGTGACCGATCTGCCGGAGGTTGAGCCTGGCGACGACGTGATCCTCCCGGTGTGCCCCATGGCCGTAAACCCGGTCGTTCCTCGAGTTTACCAGAGTCAGGCTGAGTGACCGCGGGAGGATCTCCGCTCGAAAGCGGGATGAACCGCGATCTTGCGCGCGGCCCGTGATCCTTCTCAGCCCTCGGCTTCCGGGGATGGCGCTTCGCTGTCGCCCTCCCAGGCCAGGTCGGGATCGGGCTGCCAGTCCATCCCGAACCAGCCGCCAAACACGTTGGCCTCGGTTTCACCGACGCTGAATTTTGTGCTGTCAAAGATGAGGAAGTCCGGCAGCATGTCGTGCTTGTGGTTGATCGTGAGCCTGCGACCATATAGTTCTCCCGCGTAGATCAACACGTAGCGACCTGGTTGCAGAGGATTGGGGTAGCATAGCACCAGTCCAAGATCTTCGCCCTCGAAGGTTCGGCCGAGGATCGTATAAGTCTGGTCGCCGATCTCTATCGGTAGTTGGTGGGCGATGCGCCCCACCACCGAGTTAGTCTCCGGAGTTCCAAACAGCACGAGGTTAGAGTCAAGGATCTGCTGTTCGGTCAACTCCCGGTCGGTTACCACCGTGGGAAAGCCGTCGGCGAACTGATCCCACTCATTTGCCCATGTCTCAACCTGCTCCTCGATGGCGCTGTTCTGCTCCTCGGAACCCGTCGTTCCCTGCACCACGATAAAACGGCTGTTGAACACGTCTTCAACGGGGCCCGACAGACCGTGGCGCTTACGCGGAGGCCAGTGCGTCTGAGGTGCCTCCTCAATGACGATATACAAGGTTTCCCCACGGACTTCGGTGGCGACCTCCTGACCGTTCACCAAGACCGCCAGACTATCAACGTCTGTAACCGGGCATGTCTCAAGATCGACGCTCAGCGCAGTCACGTTCTCGCACTCGATCTCAAGGCGGCGCCCGTCATCTATTACGCTCGCATCCACCATCGCGGGTGTGCCCCATGTCTTCAGGTCGTCAACAGTCAACCAGAAAGCACGATTGTGTTGCAGTGAGAAGCAGCGGAAGGTTACGCGCTCCGGCGAACGTTCGCGCACGCGATCCCTGTTCCAGCGCCACGCGTTCTCGTAACAGGCCGTATCCCAGTAGATGTAATGTCCCTCGCCGGTGAACTCGTAGTAAGTGATCGGTATATCGAGTTCGCGCACACGTTGCACCATCGAGCGCGACTCGACCACGGGGATCAGGTTATCCTGTTCTCCATGCTGGACGAAGATGTGCTGTCCCCGGGCGTTAGGCGCCATCTCCTCCGGGTTGGTCCATCTCACCATGAATCGCTTGAAGGGCGTCATGCCATCCGGATCCCAACCCCACCAGCGGAACATGTCTGTCTGTCCGGAGATCGGCGTGATGCCCGCAAAGACCCCGGGATGCCTCAGCGCTATGGTCCACGTGCCCATCCCGCCCATCGACACTCCCGATAGATGGATGCGGTCCTCATCGATGGAGTACCGGCGCTTCATCTCCTCGATCACCCGGAAGACATCTACTTCACCCACGCCCTGGAAGTCGGTATTGCGTCGCCCGTAAGGTATCACAAGGATAGCGCCGTTATCCTCAGCAATCTTACACACCTCATCACTGAGTACCCATGGATCGATCATGGTGATACTCGGCACGTAGCCATGCAGAAACACGATCAGCGGCCAGTCGCGAGAATCGTCGTATTCCTCGGGGATGTGCACGTAATAGGGCTGCACGGTCCGGTCGTTGCGCGTGATGTATGCAAGCTCGGTAAGCTCACCTCGTGGTGGGGAGTACACTTCACCACGCTCGGCCATCTCCAGCAGCCTCAGACCCTCCGCAGCCTCCTCCTCGGCGGCATCGCCCCGGAAGTGCGCACCCTCAGCGAAGAGGCGGGCCTTCTTCAGTTTCAATCTGGCGAGGGGCAGGTTAGTGACATATTCCGGCGGCCGATCAGGAAGCCGAGCGAGTGCAGTCTCCGCCCTTGAGATCGCGGCCTCAAGATTCGCTATGCCCGGCACGTCCTCGGCGACTACCGGTGTGAGTGCGAGTAATAGGAGCGTTGCTGTGATCGTGACGCGGGATTTCACGTGAAGCTTCCTCCGGGTTTCGTCAGGGTGGCAATACAACGCGGAGCATTTCTTCGGAAGAACGTTCAATACCTTCTGGAATCGAGTGGCCCCGCCGTTATCAGACTGGGCAGTCTGGCGGCGGGGCCTGTAGCTTGAAGACCGCAAGGCCTGATTGAGGAGACCTGCTGAGATTTTTTCGCCTCAACCGGATGCGGTCACCGACAGCGACTATCGTTTAGCTGCCGACACCACACCCAATGCTTCTGGTCTCCTTCACCTTAACCATGCAGTCTGATCTATTGCCCAACTGCATCACCTCCTGTGATGTGCTTTGATAGAGTGCGGGGCGGTGTCGGCCCCGTGCGACAAAACCTATGTAAACCGTTACACTTCATTGTATCCGACGGTGTCGCAGTCGCGTAAGTTCACTATCGGGCTTTCGTTATATCCCGGCCGAAAGGCTCGGGCTGAGTGATTCGCGACCAGAACCGGCTGAGAAGCCGGGCGAGCTTTTCAACTTCCTCGCCTCAACTTCAACTGAAGTATAGCATCTTAGGAGCCGGTTGTGAAGGGCACTCGCACGCTGTGGTCAGGGCTGTGCATATCGTGGCAATCGCCATCAGCACCGAGGTTATCCATTTTGCCGCAGCAGGAGAAATGCCTGCGACCGAAGGACATATCAGGACGGTCGAACGGGTGTTTGCAGCAATCGAGCAATTATGCTATGCTGCACGCGAAGTTCAGACGGGGAGCTTTTCGGCAGGCAAAAGGGGCGATGTGACCGTGAGTAATGGTGATCAACTGACACCCCGCCGACGGGAGATACTCGACTTCATCGCGCAAACAACCGAGGAGCGGGGCTATCCACCCACCGTGCGAGAGATTGGTGCGGCGGTGGGTCTTAAGTCCAGTTCCAGCGTGCATCATCACCTGAGGGTGCTGGAGGAGCAGGGGTATATCAGCCGCGATGGCTCACTGACCCGCGCCCTGCGAGTCGCGTCTGACGATACGGAACCTGATCGTTCCAGCACGCGCTATCTGCCTCTGGTCGGCCGTGTGGCCGCCGGTGAGCCGATCCTCGCCACCGAGAACATCGAGCGTCTCGTGCCCACTTCAGTCGAGTTGTTTGGCCAGGGCGATCTCTTCCTGCTGGAAGTCAAAGGGGAGAGTATGGTCGAAGCCGGGATCCTCGACGGAGACCTTGTGGTGGTCAGCCAGCAGCCGACCGCAGAGGATGGGGAGATCGTGGTTGCCCTGCTC
>PXBW01000285.1 GCA_003566775.1 candidate division WS1 bacterium | reverse complement strand
GAGACTTCCGGTTCAGAACCCCGTCGAGCATCGTGATGTTCGGGGGAATGTTGCCGAATCTCAGATGATCGAGTACGCTCACCTCGGCAACATGGGCGGTGACCCTGCCGAGTCCACTTACTGTCCGGAGTGCTGGCTCAAGGTCATCGAGCGGGTCGGATTCCGCATCAGGAATACCGGCCTAAACCTTTCCAACGGCAAGTGTACCCAGTGCGGCTTTACCATCCCCGGCGTCTGGTCCTGAAAGCAGCTTCTACCCCCTGCTGAGACCCCACGCGCACAACACAAACCCGGATCTCGAACGACGCGACGTTCATCGTCAACGCCCATTCGTCTTACTATGCCCGTTATGGTTGCACCCGCAACCGTTTATCTGGTATACTGTCACTGACAGGCGAGATGATTCCGGGTCCTCGCGCTGATTGCCGGGCGGAGGACTACACACAGGGAGCAACTGAGCACATGCGAGGCATGGGGCCGGAGAGATCAATTGGGGGGATGGGCCGCAGCTTCGGACTTGGGCGGCATATGCGCAGCGCCGATGATCGACCGTCGGGGCCGATCACCGCCGGCCAGTTGAAGCGAATGCTGAAGTACTTCACCCCCTACTGGCCCCGGTGGATCGCGATCCTCGTCTGCCTCGCCGTGATCTCGGCCCTCGGCATCATCCCACCGCTTCTCGTCAGGGGAATTCTCGATGACGCGATCCCCGATGAGAACGTAAGATTGCTCTACATGCTCGTCGGCGCGATGGTCGGCATCACCATCGTGTCCGGCCTGATAAACGTGCTGCAGACGTGGCTGAGTGAGACTGTCGGACAGAGGATCATGCACGACATTCGGACCGCTCTCTACCGCCACCTGCAGGACCAGTCACTCGGCTTTTACACCACCGAACGGGCCGGAGAGATCGTATCGCGCGTGAACAACGACGTCGGGGCGGTACATCAGGTCGCCAGCCGCACGGTGGTGGATATCGCCCGTAACCTCTTCACACTGATCGCAACGCTCATCGCCATGTTTACGCTCCACGCGTGGCTGGCCGTCCTGGCAATCGCCATCGTGCCCACGTTCTACCTGCCTACCCGCATCGTCGGCCGCATCCGTCACCGACTCTCCATGCTGACCCAGGAGCAGTACGCCGAACTCGTTGCGTTCATGGAAGAGCGCCTGAACATCGGCGCGATAATGCTCGCGAAGGTCTTCGGGCAGACCGATGCCGATGCCGGCAGATTCTCCCGGCGCAGCGCCGAGGTCGCCGACCTCAATGTCAAGCAGGCGATGGCGGGACGCTGGCTCTTCATGGTGCTCTCCGTCTTCAGCGTCGCAGGACCCGCTCTGATCTACCTCTACGGAGGTCATCAGGCGATTAGAGGTGCGCTATCCATTGGCACGCTGATCGCCTTCGTTGCCTACCTCACCAACCTCTACCGACCTGTGGGACAGATCGCGAATGTCTATGTCGATCTGCAGGGAGCGCTCGCGGTATTCGAGCGCATCTTCGATTACCTCGATCGCGAACAGGATGTCCGCGACGCCGATGACGCGATCGAACTGACTGAAGTCAGAGGCAATATCCGGCTTGAGAAGGTCAGCTTCAAGTATCCCCGCCCACCCTATCTTGCCCACGTCAGTGACGTGGACGAGGAGGCGATCGATGACAGCCGCCGGGCCCTTGAGGACATCTCCTTCGAGATTCGCGCCGGTGAACGAGTGGCGCTTGTGGGGCCCAGCGGTGCGGGTAAGACAACCGTCACCTATCTGCTCCCGCGTTTCTACGATCCAACGCGGGGGCGCATACTGCTCGATGGCCACGATCTGCGCGACATTACGCAGAAGTCACTGCGCGAGCACTTCGGCGTGGTTACGCAGGACACGTTCCTCTTTCACACCACCGTGCGAAACAACCTCCTCTATGCCCGACCGGACGCCACCGAGCACGAGATGTACGCGGCGACGGAATCGGCGAATATCCACAGCTTCATCGCCGGGCTTCCCGAGGGTTACGATACGGTCGTGGGCGAGCGCGGCTTCCGCCTGTCCGGAGGCGAGAAGCAGCGCCTCGCGATAGCCCGCGCGCTTCTCAAGGACCCCGACATTCTTATCCTCGATGAGGCCACCAGTCACCTCGACGCCACCAGCGAGTATCTGATCCAGGAGGCGCTGGAGGTGCTGCTGGAGGGCCGCACCAGCGTGATCATCGCCCACCGCCTCTCCACGATCCTCAACGCCGACCGCATCGTGGTGATGGACCATGGGCAAATGCTGGAAATGGGCACTCATCAGGAACTGCTCGAGAACGGTGGTCTCTACGCGGACCTCTTCGAGCGACAGTTCGGCGACGCGATCAATGGAGCGAACTCCGCAGACAGATGAATCGCGAGCGCAGATTCGCCCGGCGGAACTGTCCCCGCCGAAGAAGGCCTCGGCCCCCGCCCCGTCGAACCTCCGCTCACTATGAATAGCAATGACAGGACGATTGTGACACAGAACGAGATTGAGCGCGGACTGCGCGAGGTCGGCGTCTCCGCCGGAGACGTCGCGCTGGTGCACAGTTCTCTCTCCTCGATGGGCTGGGTCGAGGGCGGGGCGGAGACGGTCATCGAGGCGTTCCTCAGCGTGCTCGACCCCGCAAAGGGCACGCTGGTGCTGCCTACACTCTGCCAGGAGGACATCGACCGGCGCTTTGAACTGTGGGACATCGAAGAATCGCGGTCTGACGTGGGTGCGATCACCGAGGTCGGCCGACTGCGGCCCGACGCCATCCGCAGCGACCATGCCACGCACTCGGTCGCGGCAATCGGCCCGCTGGCGATGCCACTCACGTTCGGCCACGAGCTTGCGCAGGGCCGGCCCTGCCCGTGGGGCCCGGCGGCCTTCGGCATCGGCAGCCCGTGGGAGAAGCTCTACGGCCTCGACGCGCACTACCTCTTCCTCGGCGTGACCACCTCGTGCAACACCATCGGACACATGGCGCAGGCCGAATTCGTGCGCGAGGTGCTCGACGAGTTGCCCGAAGACCGCCGCGAGGAGCTTGCTTCTGAGGTCAAAGAGTGGCAGCACGAGGGTCTCTGGCCATGGTTCGGCTTCGACCTCTGCGAGGAGTGGCTGCGTGAGAGCGGCGCGATGCGCTACGCGCAGATCGGTGACGCGACCCTGCGCGCCACCCACGCTAAGGATAACGTTGACACGATCCTCGATAAGCTGCGCAACGAACCGGAGAGCTTCCTCAAGCCCGACTTCCTCGACTGGCTGGAGAGGGTGAAGGTCGCGAAGGAGGGAGCGCGATGATCGTCAACGGTAAGCGTCTCTGGATCGACTCTCACGTGCATATCCGGGGCTGGAGCGACGAGGGCGATGCCGAGCGCGAGTTCGGCATTGAAGAGATCGTCGGCGTAATGGACGCGGACGCCGCGCATCTCGTCTGGGTCATCAGCTACTCCTACCCGGGCAGTCGCGCGATCAAGAGCGCCCCGGCGAGCGGAGTCCCGTGGACCAACGAGGGGCAGCTTCGACTGGTGCAGGAGGCGCCGGAAGGGCGCATCTTCGGCTCGATTGCGGTGCATCCTGACGCGGTCGATGAGTCGCTGGCCGCGATCGACCTCTACGCAGGCGAGCACGGCTTCGTGCAGGTGGGCGAGGTGCTGGGGTACTCGATGGGCTTCGCGCTCGACAGCCCGGCGATGGTGCAGATCGCCCGGAAGGCAGCGGAGCATGACATCCCCGTGCAGTGCCACGTCTCCACCGCCGGGCAGCAGGAGGGCGAGCAGATGCGGGAGACGATCTCGCTGGCGCGGCAGGTGCCGGAGGCGAGGATCATCGCCGCACACGCGCTGGGAGGGCGCAACTCGTACATGCACATCACCGCCGCCGAGGTGTACTACGAGATGGGCGGCGACAACCTCTGGCTGGAGATCATCAACTTCAACACGCGCGAGTGGCTGCGCGCTGCTGTCGAGCGGCTCGGTTCACAGCGACTGATCGCGGGCACCGACTGGGTATCGCGCGGCATGCCGCCCTTCCCGCCCTACGGGATCATCTTCCCGAACGAGACACCGGACGAGAACCCCTACCCCTGCACGGTGGCGAGCCTGGAGGGCTTCCTGCGCGAGTCCGGCTGCGATGACGAGGATGTCGCGAAGATCGCCGCGCGCAACTCGATCATGCTGTTCGGGCTGCAAGAGCGCATCCCGCTCGGCGCCTGAACTCGCTCCCACCACCATGAGAATCACGGTGATCGGAATCGGCTCGCGTGGCGATGTGCAGCCCTACGTGGCGCTGGCGGAGGGCCTCGCGCGGGCGGGATACGAGGTGCGCGTCGCCACGCACGACTTCTTCGCCCACCTCGTCGAGCGCCGCGGCGTGGAGATGTATCCGGTCGGCGACCGCCCGGAGCGCGTCTTCGAGGACCCGCGCATTCACTCGATGATGGGGTCGGGGATGAACGCGCTGAAGTTCGTGCGCGAGTTCCGGGCACTGCTGGAGCCGATCACGCGGCAGATGATGATCGACTCAATTGCCGCCTGTGAGGGCAGTGACGCGGTCGTCATGTCGAACGCGGCGATTGTGCCCGGCTTTCATCAGATCGCGGAGGAGATGGGGGCGCGCTACTGCGCCGGACTGCTTCAGCCGCTCTACCCCACGCGCGAGCAACCGAGTCCTTTCATGCCGCCACTGCCGCGCTGGTGGCCGGGACGCGGGCTGTGCAACCTCGCCTCACACCACCTCTTTCTGCGCACCTTCGCCTGGTTCTTCCGCGACGCCATGCCGATGCTACGCGAGGCGCACGGGCTGCCGCCCACCTCGCGGCGGGAGATGATACGCCATGAGCGCAGGGCGGACGCGCCGCTGCTGTTCGGCTTCAGCCCCTCGGTCTTTCCGCGTCCGAGCGACTGGCCGAAGCGCGCGTCCGTTACCGGCTACTGGTTCCTCGACGCGCCGGAGACGTGGCGGCCTCCCGATGATCTGCGCGACTTCCTCGACGCCGGACCGCCGCCGGTCTACGTCGGCTTCGGCAGCATGGTCAGCCCCGATCCGCGGGCGGCGACCGGGATGGTGGTGGAGGCGCTGGGGCGCACCGGACAGCGCGGCATCCTGCTGACCGGGGCCGGAGCCTTCGAGTCGGAGGGCCTGCCGGACGAGGTGCTGGCGCTGGAGTCAGCGCCGCATGACCGGCTCTTCCCGCGCATGGCGGCGGTGGTGCATCATGGCGGCGCGGGCACGACCGCCGCGGGTCTGCGCTCGGGCGTGCCGTCGATCGTGGTTCCCTTCTTCGCAGACCAGCCGTTCTGGGCGCGCACGGTCCATGCGCTGGGTGTCGGCCCGCGGCCGATCCCCCGCAAGCGCCTGACCGCCGAGCGGCTTGCCAATGCTATAGAGGAGGCGGTGACCTCACGAGAGATCCGCGAGCAGGCGGAACGCCTCGGTGCGAAGATCCACGCTGAGGACGGCGTCGGACGCGCGGTCGAGATCATCAGCGATCACTTCGGTGCCTGATAATCACCACCGCATGTCAGACGTCCTGCGCGCCATGAGAAACGTCGCTACAGTCTTCTGCCGGTGCTTATCTCACGGATCAGCCTATCTGCACCGCAGCCCCGGTCTGCGCCGACTCGTAGATCGCGTCCGTAAGCTGCGCGAGTATCAGCGATTCCTCCAGCGAGGTCATCGGCTGCCCGCCCTCCCGCACGGCCCGGGCAAAGTCGTCGATCACCAGTGGGGTGCCGGAGCGCTCGGCATCAATGCCCTGCCATAGCGTCCTGCGCACGATGCCCTCCTCGGGATCGCTGCCGTCATCGTAAACGAGTTCGTGCTCGCCCCGGGCCAGCATGTCAAGGTGCAGTGTGCCCTGCGAACCGACGATCTGCCATATCTCGTTCTGCTCGTTGGCGGCGAACTCAGCGCGTTCGATCGACAGCGCAGTCCCGTCCTCCCCGATTGCCAGCGCGGTGAAGTGTGCATCCGCGTCCGATTCGGGGGCTACCGCATGGCGGAACGGATCGGCACAGCGCCACGTCTGGGCCAGCACGGTGCGAGGTCGGAAGCTCCATCCGCAGATGCCCAGCACGTAGTCGAGGTCGTAACAGCTCCAGTTTGTCAGGATGCCGCCAGCGTTCATCGCGAATGACTCGCGCCAGGGCGGCGGCTCCTTACCCGTGGGCGGCGCGGCGGAGCGGAAGCAGCGAAAATATATCTCCCGTATGTCGCCGACTCCACCTCCGGTTACGAACTCGGTGGCCGCCTGCGCTGATTCGCAGGCCCGATAGCGCGCGGAAAAGCAGCCCACCGCGAGATTATCGCCCCTCCACTCGATCAACGTGCGCACCTCGCGCGCGCTCATCGCGACTGGCTTCTCCAGCAGCACATGCCGGTCCCGCGCCAGCGCCCGCATCGCCATCGCTCCACGCTCCCCGGCGGGGAAGGCGATGATAACCGCCTCGACCTCTTCGTCCTCGTCCAGCAGATCGCGCCCATCCTCGTAGATGCGCGGAACACCCGCCTCATCCCGCGCCCACTCGCGCCTTTCAACCCGCAGGTCGGCCGCAGCCACCACCTCACAAAACTCGCTCTCCTGCGCGCTCTCCAGATTCCGACTGCCGATCACTCCGCAACCGATGACACCCATCTTCACAGGTTCCATATCCCGACTCCATTACGCATTAGTGGCCCGTGCCGGAATCTTTCGCGACCGAGCCACCGGCACCTTTGTTGTTCCCGACGGGTTTATCGGACGCCGATCCGCACGCCACCGGGGTGAATCGAGGCGAGGCGCCGATCCTCCGGCGCCCCGTCTGCGCTCAGTCCGATCTCGACATGCCGTTCGGCGGATCCTCGTCGGTCAGATAGCGGTGAATCGACTCCGCAGCGCGCCGTCCTGCGCCCATCGCCTCGATCACAGTCGCGGCACCCGTAACAATGTCGCCACCCGCGAACACACCATCCTTCGAGGTGGCGCCGGTATCGTCTATCGCCACGTAACCGCGATGGCTGACCTCAAGATCCGGCGTGGTCTCCGGCACCAGCGGATGGGCGTGAGAGCCGATGGCCACGATCACCGTGTCTGCCTCGATCGTGAATGTCTCCCCCTCGATAGGCACCGGACTGCGTCGCCCGCTCTCATCGGGCTCTCCGAGTTCCATCTGCTGGCAGGTGATTGACCGCGCCCAGCCCTCCTCATCGCCCTCAATCTCTATCGGTGAGGCGAGGAAGTGCATCTGCACCCCCTCCTGCTCCGCGTGCTCGATCTCCTCCTCGCGCGCGGGCATCTCCTTGCGCGTCCGGCGATAGAGCACAGTCACGTTCTCTGAGCCGAGTCTGCGCGCGGTGCGCGCGGCGTCCATCGCCACGTTGCCGCCGCCGATAACTATCACATTCGCGCCGCAATGCACCGGCGTATGATAGTCGGGGAAGCGGTCCGCGCGCATTAGATTCACCCGTGTCAGGAACTCATTCGCCGAGTACACGCCCAGCATATTCTCGCCGGGTATCTCGAGGAAGCGTGGCAGCCCCGCTCCGGTCGCTACAAAGACCGCATCATGCTCCTCAAGCAGGTCGTCGATTGTCGCTGTCTGACCGACCACGAAATTCGTCCGAAGCATCACGCCAAGCTTCGTGAGGTAATCAAGCTCCGCGTCGAGTATCTCCCGCGGCAGGCGAAAGCGCGGAATGCCGTAGCGCAGGACGCCTCCTGCGGCGTGGAATAGCTCGTAGATGGTGACGTCGTGACCCCACATGGCGAGATCCGCCGCGGCGGCCATGCCGCCCGGCCCCGATCCCACCACCGCAACGGAGTGCCCGGTCGCTTCCGGCCGCTCAGGCGGCTCGACCTCATTGTGCTGAAGCTCCCAGTCGGCGGCGAAGCGCTCCAGCCTTCCGATGGCGATAGGCTCGCCACGCTTCCCGAGCACGCACTTGATCTCACACTGAGTCTCCTGTGGGCAGACACGTCCGCAGATCGCGGGGAAGGCGTTGGTCTGTTTGATCATCCGCGCGGCCTCAGTGAACTTGCGTTCCGCGATAAGCTGGATGAACTCGGGAATCTGCACGAAAACCGGACAGCCCTCCACGCACAGAGGCCGCTTGCATTGCAGACATCGCTTCGCCTCCGCAACAGCCATCTCGGGAGTGTACCCGAGCGGCACCTCATCGAAGCTGTGTATCCGTTCCTCGGGAGCAAGCTCCGGCATAGACTGCTTGCCCTCGCTCTTCTTACCGCTCATTGTCATCCTCCTCACAGCAGTGGCAACCCGGGTGCTCCTCTTTTCCGAGCGGCGTGCTGTGCGGCTTGAACATCCTGCGCGCCTCCCCCTCCATGTCGCTGTACATCTGCTGCCGCTTCATGAGCATGTCGAAGTCAACCTCATGTGCATCGAACTCGGGGCCCTCAATGCAGGCAAACTTCGTCTCACCCGCGACCTCCACCCGGCAGCCGCCGCACATCCCCGTGCCATCGACCATGATGGGGTTGAGGCTGACTACTGTCTTGATGGCGTGGGGCCGCGTCAACTCCGCGACTGCTCGCATCATCGGTGTAGGGCCGATCGCGAGGACGAAGTCGATCTGCTCGCCATCCTCGATCATCTGCTGCAGCACATCCGTCACGAAACCCTTGTGGCCCGCACTGCCGTCATCAGTGCATATCTCCACCCGGTCGCAGATCTCCTCCATGCGCTCCGTGAGGATCACCTGATCGGCCGAGCGCGCTCCGTTAATCCCTACGATCTCGTTGCCCGCCGCCTTGAGCGCGCGGGCGATGGGGATCACCGGCGCCATGCCATAGCCCCCTCCCATGACCACGCAGCGGCCAAACTTATCGATATGCGTTGGCCGACCCAGCGGGCCGACGAGGTCGAGTATCTGATCGCCCTCATGCATCTGCGCCAGCATCCGTGTCGAGGTGCCCACCGCCTGAAAGATCAACTCGATAGTACCCTCGTCAGGATCCGAATCCACCACGGTCAGCGGGAACCGCTCCCCCCTGTCATATACACGCAGGACAACAAACTGCCCCGCCTCGCGCCGCCGGGCGATCTCGGGAGCCCGAACCACATAGCGCCAGGTATCCGGCGCAATCTCCTCGCGATCGACGATCTCATTCATATAACAACGCCTCCCCGCCTGTATGCGGGCAGTAGAAGGTTTCACGCAAACGGGTAGCAGTATACTCTTGGAACCGGGAGTCGGCAACAGTGTAACCGTGAGCGGCGTGTACCGGCAAGGGCCACCGATGCGAGGAGATGCCAATGCGTCATAAGGTCTTGATTGTCCGGCGAAACCGCTCGCGCACTGTCTCGTGCTGATCAAAGGACGCGAATCTGCCCATACTGCAACAAAAGAACCGGGGCAGATCGCGCGTCATCGCGGTGCTGTAGAAACGGCGATGCAGATGCTGCCGGAGATGCTCCTATTCCACGCTTACGCCGAGATCCTCCACCGTGAAGAGGCTCGTAAACTCGTAGCCCGCACCCACGATCGCCTCGCGTCCGCCCTGGAGGCGATCGACCATCGCCAGCACCTGGATGATCCGGGCGTCGAATTCCTCCTCTATGGCCTCCACCGCCTCGAGCGCCGAGCCACCGGTCGTGATGACATCCTCCAGCACCACCACGCGGGCGCCCTCGGAGATCGGCCCCTCAACACGACGACGGGTGCCCCGGCCCTTCCGCTCCTTGCGTACGATGAAGGCGTCGAGACGCTGGCCGTGACAGAGAGCAAGCGCTGAGACCGCGCCGGCGATAGGATCGGCGCCGATCGTCATCCCGCCGACCGCCTCGACGTCCATGCCCTCGATCTGATCGAGGATCACACGGGCAAGGCAATAGAGGCCCTCACCCATCAGAGTGATCTGGGTCTTATCCACGTAATAGTTGCTCGTTTGACCTGAGGCCAGAACGAAATGGCCGTGCTGAATCGCTCGGTCAACCAGCAGGTCTCTGAGCCTGCGTCTGAGGACGATGACATCGGAGGCGGGACCGACTGTGCTCATCATTGCGCACTCCCAACGCGCCACGATATACCCGGATCGACGCAACGATCCGGGTGGGTAGGCCTGCAGGATTCATCGACGAGAGCGGTGAGTGCCGACATGCGGCTCATACTGTCACTGCCGCTCAGTCCACTCTCTGACTACGTCCAGCGTCTGCGGGTTAGTCACGAGTCGGTAGAGGGCGTCCCAGGACACCATGTCGGGTCTGCGAGCAGGTTCCAGCCGCGGCATGAGGCCGATCTCGTCCAGCAACTCTGCGGAGATCTCCATCGCCTGCTCTTCCCATTCATCGACTTGAAGCATCCGTACCTGGTTGGTGTACTCGACCACAACCTCCTGCGCCCGGTTGAATCTTGGACTGTCAGGCCGGAAGTACCGCGCCAGATAGTCATTGACAATGGCCATGCGAGCGGTGACAAAGTTTGCGGGGTCCAGATACTTAACCCGGTCAAGCATCCGGACCATCTCCTGGATGCGTCCCATCGCGACCCGCTGCTGCTCCAGCCGCAGCTCTACAACGAACTCAGGCTCGACCGCCTCCGGCGGTGTCCAGTCGAGCAGGGCGTTCTGTTGCGGATGGAGCACCTCGGCGATGACCAGCATCTCCGCCGCCGCAAGGCGCTGCAGATCCTGCCGGGCCTGCTCCTGTGAGGCGGCGTATTCTTCGAGTTCTCGACGCACGGCGGTCTCCACAGTCCTGCCCTCGACAAGCCTCTCACGGGCCGACTCCAGTGAGGTCTCCAGAGCCTCAAGCCGCTCGCTCTCGCGTCTCCTGCTTCGCTCGACGTGTCTCTCAATGCGCTCGAGCGGAGATATCATCTGGCGCGCCTGGCCCGGATCGAGACCTATCTCCAGGAAGAGATACGCGGCATCGGCACGATTCATCGCATCCTGCAGATCATCGCTCCCCTGGACGGGCGTCTCGGTCCCGGAGCCATCCGTGGCTCCCGAAAGCTCCTGCACCACCAGGGCCGTGCGCACACTTCGCACCAGGCGCAGAAGCTCACTCCACTCAACGGGCGGTCGCTCGGATACGTCCTCCAGCCCGAGCGCGGCCTCTAACTGATCCGGAAGATCCTCCCGCTGCTGATTGTACTGCCCCGGAAGCCACCCGCCCACCTCAACGAGGATGTTCAGTATCTGCGCGGTATACGCTTCAAGGTTGGGATCATCGCGGCCGAAGATGGTTCGTGCGATTCGACGCGCCTCGCTCTCGGCAAGCATCCGAAATTCCTCGGGCATCAGGTCGCGGATGCCGTCGATCTGCATGGCCATCCACTCACCGATAGATTCAACGCCACCCATCCGCGCCTGACGTTCTCTGCGAAGCTCCGCTGCGTCGGGGCTCTCCACAAGGCCAAGCTGGGTGGTGGTGAGCATATCAACGAGTCGTTCACCGGCCTCGCGCATGAACTGCTGATACTCCTCGCGGGCCGCATAGACACGGTTCACGGCCGCATCGGCGGCCTGCAGATCGCGCGCGTCCGCTGTGCGGCCCGCGATCCAGGCGGCGACCACACTCTCCATCCTCTCGCCGGACTCCTGCCACGTTCTCTCCCGCAGTTCGAGCAGAGCCGCGCGTTCCTCCGCCACGTCTTCGTTGATACGCGCAAGCTCACGGAGTTGGTCGGAGGTAAGGTACAGCTCACGGATTGCCGTGAGAAGCATTACGTCCTCATATAGCTTCTCAGTCGATCCCTCAGGTTGATCGATCACCGATGGCGCGGCGACCTGCTCGGGGAGATCCTGAGCAAACGCGGTGATACTCGCGATCAACAGCGCGACTACGGTAACCTGCAGATGGCGTCCATTCATGGTCAGGGCCCGCCTCTTGTGATATGCACTTACGAGCGGAGACGCATCCATAACTGGGTGTACAGGCAGTCTAACACAGCCTTATGAGCCGGTCAACTTGCTGGATCATCCGCGACCTCTCGCACATCTGCACGGATTCTTATTGCACTTCGGGCAACCACGAGCGAAACGGGCGGCGGCCTCCTCCATCTCTACACCCGCAAGGGTGGCGATGGTAGTAAGCCATGCCAGCACATCAGAGAACTCCTCGACCTTTCTTTCGTGATCTTCGCTGCGTAT
The DNA here is from genome assembly GCA_003566775.1 of candidate division WS1 bacterium. GTDB lineage: Bacteria > Armatimonadota > Zipacnadia > Zipacnadales > UBA5352 > UBA5352. The sequence continues at coordinate 6,052 of PXBW01000285.1, read as the reverse complement.
CGCTCGGGCAAGCTCCCCCACCTCCTCGATCAGCCAGATGAAGGTGCGATCGAGACCGCGCTCGGCGTCGCGTTCCCCGTAAAGCTCATCGATTATCTGCTGAAACTCGTCTATCCTCATGGCCTGCTCCGGTGCGCGATTCCCTGTGTGTACGCAGATGATCTTCCATAACGAAGACATCGTGACCTTCTCTCGCGGAGGGCGCTCCGTCTGGGACCGCAATATGGGCGAACTGTCGCAATAGAGGACAAAGTCTTACATGCACCTCATGATCCCGTTAACAACAGCATTCTATAGCAAAAGATACCTGCTCCGGATGCATTAACTATGGAAGGCAACGCTTCCGATGCCTCCGCACGAGTCGACTCAAGCTCTCTTCGCGTTCCCTGACAACTGCATATTTCGCCCTCTTCCCGGCCTCGCGAGTCTCTGCGCCCGCGTCCCGTTCAGAGGAGGGGTTGATGGTCCCGCCCATTCGTCGCAGCAGGTGCGCACCCGCTTCCTCGCGGCAACCTTTCTCGTTGAGAAATACGGCCCCACGGAGGATTTCCCGGCGCGAAGTCGAACGTACCTCTGACTGGGGGCTGATACCGATGTCAAAAGGACCATGCAGCGCTGCCGGGCACCGCGGGGGATTCACGCTGGTGGAGCTTCTCGTGGTTATCGCAATCGTCGCAATCCTCGCGGCGATACTCTTCGCGGTCTTCCCGCGGGTCCGCGGCGCGGCGCGACAGGCGGCGTGTGCGTCCAACTCACGCCAGATCGTGGCGGCCGCACGGATGTACGCGAGCGACTACGATCTGCGGCTGGCTCCTGCGATGACGCGCGGCGCGCCCGCGCCGGATCGCGGCTACACGTGGTGCGTGCTGCTGCAACCTTACATCGAGAACGAGCGAATACTGAGCTGCCCGAATGATCCGGAGCCGAGGCCGACCGCCGGCCTCGTATGCCTGCCCCACAGCTACGGGATGAACTTCCGTTTGACCTACAATACTGCCTTCGGCTGGAATCCCGGGGCGATGACCAGCCAGCTTACCAACATCGACAATCAGAGCCAGCGAGTGCTGCTCTTCGAACTCGGCGGCAACCCGGACCTGCCGGGGGCTTCCTTCCAGGCCCACCGACTGAGCAGAGTGCAGCCGCGTCACAGTGATCGGGCGGTCTTCGGATTTCTCGACGGCCACGCCAAAGCGCTTACGCCCGAGGAGACGGTGCAGCCGACAAACTTCTGGGAGTGATCGCGGCGAACGGCGGCAGACGGCGACACACGACGATGAACGTGCGAAACTGACGACGCCGGTGCATGTGAACTGCCACAGCCATCCTGAGGCTCGCTTCTTTCCGGAGTGGGCACCGGACAATCCGACGCTGGGAAGCATGGCGAAGCATACGATCTGACAGGCTGAATTCGAACTGTACACTGAGCACAGCGGGGCGTGGAGGTAGTCCTGGTGAGTACGCGAACAGGTTTGCTGCGAGGCTGCCCGCCTGTGGAGGCTCTGTGCACTCTGTTGATGGCACTTACGCTCGCGTCGGCGCTCATCCTCATGCCCGGATGTGCCAGGTCGCGGGACAGCGAGGCCGATCAGAAAGAGGTTGTCATGCTCTACGAGCCGGAGCAGTATGAGATGGCTGAGAGCGCGGTCAAGGGACGGATTCGGACCCGCCTCGCGCAGGATCAGATCGAACTGCGCGGTCTCTGGCTGGGTCTGGAGCCGGTCGCGGGCGGTCCGGCGGAGCTGACCGCAGATATCGACGCAGATGCGAGCAGGGCACAGGCCGAAGAGGTCTCGCGCATTGTAGCCGAAGTCTCGCTTGAGACGCTGGCCCGGCATGATGAGGTGCAGGTTCGTGTGTTCTGGTGGGGCGAAATCGAAGGCGTGGAGGCCGCTCAACTCGCCGGCGCCTGGACCTGGGACGCGGGCGGGGAACTCCTCCGACACATGCAGCCGGAGGAGCTGCTTGAAAGCCGACGAGAGCCTCGCCGGTAGTACTTTGATTTTCGCACAGGCCGATGTAGAGGAGATTCTTAATGGCACTTGATGAAAGACAGATAGCCGTCTCTCAGATGAAAGATGATGAGCTTAAGGCACAACTCGATGAGCATGGGGTGGGGCTGACCGTTGACGAGGTACGACGCGTGGCCGAACTGGTCGGTCGCGATCCAACGCTGGTAGAGCTTCATATCTTCAATGTCGAGTGGAGCGAACACTGCTCGTACAAGTCCTCGAAGGCCTCGCTGGAACTCCTGCCCACGGAGGCGCCGAATGTGATCCTCGGCCCGCAGGAGGATGCCGGCATCGTGGCATTCACCGAGCATGAGGGCAGGCGCTGGGGCATCGTCTTCGCGCATGAGAGTCACAATCACCCCTCCCAGGTGCTGCCGGTCGAGGGAGCGGCCACCGGCATCGGCGGGATAGTGCGTGACGTCGATTGCATGGGCGCGCGGGTCTTCGGCACTGCTGATCCGCTGCGCTTCGGTGACCCGCAGGGCGAGCACGCGGACAGAAGCCGCTGGATCTTGAACGGCGTCGTCGACGGCATATGGCAGTACGGGAATGCGCTCGGAGTGCCGAATCTCGGCGGTGACATATACTTCGACGAGACCTTCGATGACAACTGCCTGGTGAATGTCGTCGCAGTGGGCGTCGTTGCAGAGGACGAGATCATCCACTCCGCGGTCCCCTCCGAGGCGCATGATGAGCAGTACGTGATGATCCTGGTGGGCAAGCCCACAGATGATTCCGGCTTCGGCGGCTCGGCCTTCGCCTCAAAGGCGCTCGACGAGGATGAGGAGTCGGATGACCGTGGCGCCGTGCAGGTGCCTGATCCGTTCCTCAAGAACGTCCTCGCGATGCGCAAGGCGAATGAAGCAGTGCGCGAGCGCGCTCGGGAACTCGACATCGTAATCGGCATGAAGGACATCGGCGGCGGTGGCCTGGCATGCGGGACCTCGGAGATCGCCGCGGCAGGCGACGGCTTCGGTGTGGATATCGACCTGCGTGAAGTGCACACCGGGCTTGACGGGCTCCTGCCGGAGACGATCATGTGTGCCGAGACACAGGAGCGCTATGTGCTGGCGGTGCCCGAGCACTTCGCCGACGAGGTGCTGGAGATCTACAACGCCGACTGGGATCTGCCGAGCGTGTACGAGGGCGCGTGTGCGAGAGTCATCGGGCGGATCACCGAAGACGAGATGTACACGGTGCGCCTCGGGGATACGATCGTCACCCGGGCCCCTGTGCAGGTGGTCACCAGTGGTATCACCGCCGACCGCGAGGAGCAGCCGCGCGAGTGGACGGAGCAGGAGCCCGAATTCGATTCGCCGGATGACCTCAAGGAGACCCTTCTCACGGTATTGGGAAGCCCGAATGTATGCTCGCGGGAGTACGTCTATCGGGCGTATGACAGCGAGGTGCAGGGCAACGCCGTCCTGCGACCCGGTGAGGCCGGGGCGGGTGTGTCTCGCCCATTGGAGGACTGCGATGCCGCGGTTGCGCTCTCGGTGGACGGCAATCCGAAGTACGGACGGATCGACCCTTACTGGGGTGGAGCCACGGCGGTCGCCGAAGCAATGCGTAACGTTGCCTGCGTCGGCGCGACACCACAGGCTCTGACCGACTGCCTGAACTACGGTAACCCAGAGAAGCCCGAGCAGTTCTGGGAGTTTCGCCAGGGTGTGAAGGGTGTGGCTGATGCGGCGAACAACCTCTGGCTGAAGGGGTACGACGAAACCCCCGTTCCGATAATCTCGGGGAACGTGAGCCTTTACAACGAGTCTTCGGGTGGAAGCGCCGTCGCGCCGTCGCCTGTCATCGGCTGCGTGGGCGTAATGGACGACTTCTCGAAGGCCGTCACCATGCAACTGAAGAAGCCGGGCGACTCGGTCTATCTGCTGGGCGAGCGCCGTGATGAGCTTGGTGGCTCGGCTTACTATGAGGCACTTGGGCTGGGCCTCGGGGCGAACGTGCCGAAGATCGACTGGGAGAGCGAGCGAGCGCGTATCTATGCAGTAATCGACGCGATCGACGCGGGCCTCGTTGCGGCCTGTCAGGACATCTCCGACGGCGGCCTCGCCGTCGCGCTGGCCGAGATGTGCATGGGGCCGTTCGGGAACGGCGATGTCGGCGCGGACGTCGATATCTCACCCGCCTGTGACAGCCTGCGGGCGGACAAAGCCCTGTTCAGCGAATCATCCGGATTTGTTGTCGAGATCAACGCCGGCGATGAAGAGCGCTTCGAGGGGCTCTGCGCCGAACACGGCGTCGAGGCGGTGCGCATCGGCGAGACTGAGGAGGACGCCGGGCTCAAGATCGGCTGTGGCGACGAAAACCTCGTCACAGTTTCGACGGAGATCCTGGCCGACGAGTGGACCGGCGCGCTGGCGCGCATTCTGCAATCATGAGAGGGAGGCGTACTTGAGATGAGTGAATTCGAGATACCTGAGACGATGATGGCGCTGCAGCTTACGGGCGTCGGGGCCGAGAAGATCGAGTTGCGTGAGGTGGAGGTGCCACGCCCGGAGGACGACCAGGTGCTCTGCCGGGTGGAGTGCGCGGCCGCCTGCGCCTCCGACAGCAAGATCATCGATCAGGGGCCGGACCACTCGTTGATGCACGGGTGGGACCCGGCGAAGTGGCCGGTAACGCTCGGGCATGAGGGTTGCGTGACCGCAGTCGAGGTGGGGAGCAACTGGGCGGAAAGGATCAAGGTCGGGCAGCGCTTCGCGGTGCAGCCTGCTGTGCCGTCGGGACCATCGCGGCATCACGAGCGCTACGACGACGCGGAAGCGATCCGCAAGATCGCGGTCGGTTACACCCTCCCGGGGCTCTTCGCCGAATACGTGCTGATCGATCCGGAGGTCATCGAGACGTCGTGCCTGATAGAGATTCCGGACGCGGACATGCCACACTTCGCAGCGGCACTCTCAGAGCCTATCTCGTGCGTCGTCGCGGCGCAACAGCACAGCTTTCACATCACCAAGGAATCGCCGGAGGCTCCGCGCGAGGTGCGCCTCGGGATGCTGCCCGGGGGCACCACGCTGCTTCTCGGCGCCGGACCGATGGGCCTGTGGCACCTCGAGATCGCGATGTCCTACGGGCCGGATACGATCATAGTGTCTGAGCCGAATAACGCCCGAAGAGCGCGGGCCGAGGAGTTCTTCGCCCGGCGGGCCGAGGATGAGGGGATCGATCTCGTGCTCACGACGCCCGAAGAGCTTGACCGGGTAATCGATCAGGCCACCGACGGGGTCGGCGTGGATGATTGCATCGTCGCTCTGGGCATCCGCCCGGTGCAGGAGAAGTCGTTTGATTATCTCGGGCCGGGCGGTGTGACGAACCTCTTCGGCGGCGTAAAAGCCGATGACAGAATGATCTCGGTGGACGCGCGCCGCATTCACTACGACTCGATTTCGGTGGTCGGCTCATCCGGTTCGGATCCGTCGGACATCGCGGAGGCCATCGATCTGATCGCCACAGACCGGCTGCAGCCCGGCAAGTACGTCTCGGCTGTCGGCGGACTCGACGCGGCAGGCGATCTGTTGCAGGCGGTTCGCGAGCAGCGAATGGAAGGCAAGGGGATCATCTACCCGCACAGCCGCCGGGCACTCGCCGAGATCGACGGCTGGTCGCCGGAAGAGGAGCGGGAGTTGCTCGGAACGAAGTAAGACCGATGGGCCGACCCTGGACGCACGAGCCTGCTTGACGAGCGTAGCGAGGAGAACAGGCGAGGTCGGCCCAGGGCGGTGGCGCGAGATATGTGCGAACGACCTGTGGGCCGACCTCAGGCCGCTCCTTCGTCGCGGTCTTCGTGCGGCCCCTCCAGCGGCACCCTATCTCGATGATAGTAGATGGGGCGGGACGAAGGCCTTCGAAGAGTAAGCTATGCAGTGTGCGAAACCTGCCGGGCTAACATGGAGGGGCCGCAAGAGCCTGCTTGACGAGCGTAGCGAGGAGAACGGGCGAGGTCGGCCCAGGGCGGTGGCGCGAGATATGTGCGAACGACCTGTGGGCCGACCTCAGGCCGCTCCTTCGTCGCGGTCTTCGTGCGG
>PXBW01000058.1 GCA_003566775.1 candidate division WS1 bacterium | reverse complement strand
TGCAACTGCTGAATGCCGCGCGACAGCACTGCACCGGCGCTGCCGATCGGCTGGAGAGCATCATCAACGACATCCTGACGGCCATCGGCGACCTGCCCCTGGGTGACGAAAGCGAGCTGATCTGGCACCATCTCCAGCAGGTCGTTGATGAGTTGTATGCTACCCAGGCCGCGATGCGCGCTGATCAGGACCAAATCAGCACTACTATCGAGACTCAACAGAGCGCCATTCGAGGGCTGCTGGCAGCCGAAGTGACGCCGGTTGTTGAAACTCCGGCGCCCACTGTACCCCGGCCTGTTGGGGACGCCTATCTGTACTCGTTCGGCCACAACGCCGAAGGCAGGCTGGGCCAGGGGGATACCAGCAATCGCCATGTGCCGACCCGAATCGAAGGCCTGGGTCCAGTCAGGTCGTTTGCAGCCGCCGGATCGCACAGGTATTCGGTGGTGGTGCTCGAAGACGGCCAGGTCTATTCATTCGGCAGCAATTCCTACCACGCACTCGGCCACGGGGACACTGAAGATCGGCACGTGCCCACCATAATTCAAGGCCTGGGACCGGCTCGTGCTGTGGCTGCAGGAGGAGGCCACTCGCTGGTGCTGATGGAGGACGGAACTGTATACTCCTTTGGTTATCACCGAAGTGGTCAGTTGGGTCGCGATACGCCAAGGGTTGCCGAGAGCGCCATCCCGGGACAGGTCGAAGGGATAGGATCAGCCCGGGCGGTGGCTGCAGGAGGCGAACATTCGCTGGTGCTGTTGGAAAGCGGAGAGGTCTACTGTTTCGGCCGCCATGGTGACGGCGAATTAGGGCTTGGCCGGGATATAACGGGCGGCACCCCGGTTCCAACCAGAATCGACGGCCTGGAGCCCGTACAGGCGCTGTCTGCAGGGCGATCACATTCGCTGCTGCTCACCACTGACGGTAGAGTCTATGCCTTTGGCCGCAATGACCATGGCCAGCTTGGCCTGGGGGACACCGATAACCGGTTCACCCCCACTCTCATTACCGGCCTCGAACCTGCAGTGGCAATCGCCGCCGGGGGCAGTCATTCCCTGGTCGTGCTGGAAAGCGGTGACATAGTCTCCTTTGGACGGAACACCAACGGACAATTGGGCCATGGCCCGGAAGGAGATAGGTTCAACCCGTGTCTGACGCCCACCCCGGTAGCAGGTATCAGTGCAGCTCAAACGGTGGCTGCCGGCATGGAGCACTCGCTGATACTGCTGCAGAACGGCGATGTATATGGATTTGGCCGTAATGTATCCGGAGAACTGGGTTGGGATCCGACGGGCAGCGTTCATCCCGCTCCCGTCTACAATTCCATGCCGGCCAAAATAGAGGGGATCGGACCTGCAAAGGCTGTCTCCGTAGGCCACAACTTCTCCCTCGTTTTGGCTGAGTATTCAGGCCGGCCGCCAGAATGACTGACGACACGCCTGCGGTTCAGTATTAGTCATCGGGATACCTGCTGATGGGCGAGGGACTTTTCCGCCGGACCGAAAACCAGACTGCACAAGACTTCATCCGTTGCGCAACGAGTACCTCCGAGGCTCTGTACCAAGATCGCCGGTGTCTGCACTCGACGTCAGATTGGAGGCTTGCTTGCCTTCAGGGTGATGTTCAACCGATAGACTGCTTCAGTGCTTCCCCTGCTCAGCATGATGCTTCACCATGCTACTGTGCCTTGTTCGTGTCTGCATGCCCGTCCTGGGCAGCATCGACGGACCCAGCCGCGAAAACGGGGCAGGAGAATGCGCGAGAACGTGGTTCCTCGCGATAGGTGGAGGCATTCCTATGCTGATCGGGCGGGCCTTCTGCGGGCCGTGAAGCGTGAACATCGCGGCTGAGAGGCCTCGGAGTTGCCGCCGCGTTCCGGTGGGCAGTTGACAGGGGTGCGCCTGTCAGTTATGAGAGGTGAATGCAGGCGACCCGCATCCCAACGGCGTGAGGAGAACGGGCATCGCTGATCCGACCGCGGGAGGGTTTCGCGGTACGATGACGTGCCAACAGACACGGAAAGGTGGAAACAGCATGCAGAAGGCTCTGCTGATCATGGCGGTAATGGCATTCCTGATGGTGGTCGGTGGATGCGGCGGCAGCGGCGGAGAACCGATCAACGGCGACCCGTTCGACGCTGCTCTGGTCGGCGCGTGGCAGCTCTTTGAGGCAACATCCGGTGGCAACGTGGTCGCTCCCGGCGATGCGATGGACTGGGACGCGGGTGTCGTGCGATTGCATGTGGAGTTCGGGGATGACGGGACGTTTACTCAGAGGGTTTATGCGAGCGACAACACAGAGATCAGATCAGAGACGGGCACCTGGAGCACCGACAGCGGTCAGGTCACAATCGAGGTCGGCAGCGAAGACCCCGTCGTTGGCGGCTATCAGGTCGAGGGCAACCTATTGACGGTAACCGTGGTTGAGGGCGAAGAACTGGTCCTGCGCTGGAGCAGAGTGGTCGACCTGACCGAGCAGGCCCCCCTCTTAGCGCGCACCTGGTCCATAGAGCGCGTTCTGGTGAACGGCGCGGAGGTTGCGATCGGGGACTACTTCGGCTGGAAGGCCTCATCGGATGCAGCGGTGCTGATATTTGGTGTGGACGGAACACTCACCTACTTCGAGCTTGATGGCATCGACATAACCGGCGGAGACCAGGGGCAGTGGGCAACCGGCGGCGGCGTGATCTCCATGCTGATGGAGGGAAGACTCCTGCGGGGTGCCTATCTGACGAGCAGCGCCTCTGTCACCTTCCTCGATACCGACGGTTCCAGTGTGCATTTCGATCTGCAGCCTTTCGTGCAGGAGGTCAGCGAGCGGGACCGGTCTCTGATCGGTCTGTGGCGCGCCGTCTCGCTCACACTTGACGGCGCGGACGCGCCGCTCGGCACATTCTTCAACTGGGAGCCGGGGACCGACCTCACCAGCATTCAGTTCTTTGCTGACGGCACACTGCTCTCGATCGACTACGCGGGCGCCGACTTCGTCAGTGGGGAGCTTGGAAACTGGAACACCGACGGCGGTGTGCTCAGAATCAACTTAGATGAGTCGATCGTTATGGACGCCTGGCAGGTTGTTGGCGACACCGCCACCATCACCCTTACGCTGGATACCGCTGAAGTCGCCGTGGTGACCTTTCAGCGCGACTGATCGGCCTGAGGTCGTCGGGCGCGACGGGCGATGACCTTCTGCGCCGAGGCCCTGCTCGACGCCGTCTGCGACCCTGCGGACCCATCGGAGATCAGAGAACTCGCACCCGAAGCAGCCGTGGGAGTGGAGCCACGCCGCACATCACAACCCCTGGCTCCACTCGTCGATCATCTCTCGGTAGAGTGCCTCGTAAGCATCGCAGAAGGCATCCACGGAGTAGTGCTCTCTGACTCGTTGCAGGCCCGCCTCACCCATCTCCGTGGCCAGTTCCCGATCCGCAACGAGTCTGCCGATTGCCTCGGCCATCGCCTGCGCGTCATCTACCGGCACGAGGAATCCCGTCTCGCCGTCCAACACGATGCCATCTGGACCGCCACAGGCAGTTGAGATAACCGGCTTTGCAGCGGCCATCGCTTCGATAATCGCTATACCAAAGCTCTCAGATCGGGAAGAGAGCACTGCGATATCGCTGGCGGCGTAGAGATCAGGGATGTCGTCCCGATAACCAAGAAAGCTCACGCGGTCGGCGACACCGCCGGAGTCTGCCGCCGCCAGAGTCGCTTCACGCTCCGCCTCGTCGTGTATCCCTCCCGCAACCACAAGGAAGAGACGGCGACGCTTCTCCTCGGGAAGCTCACTGAGCGCCGCCGCGATCATCTTCTGGTTCTTCCGACTGTCCACGGAGCCAACGTTCAATAGCATGATGGCATCTGACGGTATCCCGAGTTGCTCTCTCGTAACCGATGGTGCCGCTGTCCCCGCCGGGATGTCAACTGCGTTACGAATGGCCACACCCTTTGCCGAAACCCCCGGGACCAGCTCGGCCCAGCCCTCCAGCGCCTCGCTCGATGGTGACGCAATGCGTGTCGCGAGGCGCGCCAGCAGTCTGAAGGACAGTCGCCCGATAGCTGAACGATCCTCCACCTGACCCGGCTCGCGATGTAGGTACGGCATACGTTGTCCACGCAGGCGCCACGCAATTGCCGCCAGAGTGGACTCGCGCAGCATCTGTCCATGCACGACATCGGGCCGGAAATGACCAAGAGCCCCGAATACGGTCGGTATCAGGCGTGAGAGTTTGCCGTATTCGTACACTGTCAGCCCTTCAGGGACTTGATCCCACTCTGATCGGGCCGATCCGCGGGAGATCACCGCGACTTCATGCCCTCGCTCCTTCATACCCGAAATCAGAGTCCGCAGCACCTTGCCCGCACCGTACCCATAGCCCAATGTTACGTAGAGTATGCGCATATCTCTCATCCTCTGAAGCGTGCGGTCATCAGACTG
>PXBW01000047.1 GCA_003566775.1 candidate division WS1 bacterium | reverse complement strand
GGGGATGTCATTCCCTGTGGGGAGCTTTCCGGAGGGGGCCAGTTGGTGTGGTGCTCTGGACATGGCGGGTAATGTGTCTGAGTGGTGTGCGGACTGGTATGATGAGTATTACTATGTGAGTTCACCGATGAAGGATCCACCTGGACCTTCCGAGGGGCGGGCTGTTCCAATCCGCAATGGAGGATACCGATTCCTGGGACGGGTCGTACGTGGCGGCTCCTGGATCCATGGTCTTCCCAGAAGCTTGCGCACCGCCTGTCGTGGCTGTTTCATCCCCACGGTGCGCAAGCCCAACAGAGGATTCCGTTGTGTGCGCATACCCTGATCTCGGCTTGCTCATTCTTTCGTCTTACGGTCTGTCGTAGAACCGATCTTGGGGAGATTACCGGGAAACGAAGGATGTCCGCCTGATAGAGGCTGAATCTCTGTCTTTGCCGTTGCTGTTAGCGTTCTCGGAAATCTCCAGAGATGAAACTCCAGCCAACGTCGCGAACTGAATCACTCACGCACTCGCGGAGCATCGGCACTGCACCACCAAAGACGAGCCTGAAGAAAGCAAGTGTCCGCTGACTCTGACACGTTCTCGACTCCAGATGTAAACGGCGGGGCAAAGTGAGGTGCTAAGAAGGCGGCGCAAATTGAAGGCACCCTGTAGAATATCTTCGCCGTTGCGTTGGCGAGGTGGGCGCAAAAAGCCATAGCGGGGTAGGATGTGCCTAAAGCTTCGGTGTTCGCGCCAGCAGGGGGTAGGCAATTGGATTATACTGGCGCAACAGGAGACGCTCACGCGGCCTGATCCGCTTCCGAAGGCTCGTCCACCCGATGTCCCCCCATAATGCATCTCCCAGCGAGCGAGACCGATGCCGGGATGGATTTCTCACGCAATCTGATTCATTCAATCCACGCGTCCGGATGCGGTGTGTCGGGCGGCACTTCGAGATGTCGCTCCCACTCCCTCAACAGCGTCCTGTGATCCGCGAGGATGTCCGCGTGCGAGGGGTTCCGGGCAAGATTTCTCATCTCCCCGGGATCCTCCTCCATATCGAAAAGCTGTTCGACCGGATCGTCAACGTAGGTAATGTATTTGAAACGATCGGTGCGCAGAGCGCGGCCGGTGTTACCGTTGACCTCGGAAACGCAGAACTCGCGCCATATCGCCCTCTCTCCTTCCAACAAGGGCCGCAGGCTACGACCGCGCATCATCCGAGGGGGAGCAACGCCCACGTAGTCGCAGATAGTCGGCATGATGTCGAGACCACTGGCGACATGAGTGTCCACTCTCCCTGCGGGGACCTTTCCGGGCAGTGACACAATTAACGGTACCGCCAGCGATTCCTCGTAGAGGAAGTTCTTTCGGGTCATCTGATGATGTCCACAGCCCTCACCGTGGTCCGACGTGAATACCACGAGTGTGTCGCCCGCATGTCCTGAAGCTTCGAGCGCGGTGAGGATGCGTCCGATCTCCGCGTCAACCATCTCCACGTGGCGATAGTAAGACCAGAGATAGTATCTCCACTGTTGCTCCGACCAGTTGTTTCGCACTCCTTCATTGCCCGCGCGCCGCGAGACGACGGCCTCGGGCTCATGTTGATCGAAGCCGTGGTTCTCGGGTAGCGGTGGAAGCTGTTGCGCAATACTCTCGATCAGGGTCTCATCCATGCGCCTGGAGTTCAGTCGGAGCCACTGACAGATGTCATGCGGCTGCACGAAGGAGGCAACCATTACGAATGGATCGATCCCCTTGCGATTGTGCAGCCAGGCCTCGCAGGCGCTGGAGATAGCGCTGTCACCAAGGTGTCCCTGCCCGGGTATCCCAGGCGTCAGCACTCGAAAGCCAGGAATGAAGTGAGTTGCACTGCCCGGGAGATGCCACTTGCCGGCGTAGACGGCCTCATAGCCCGCCTGCTCGGAGAGCCACTGACCGAGATTCGGGATCTCCGAGCGGATCGGACGGCCGTTCTGGTACACTCCTGCCTCGCAGCTTGTGCGTCCGGTGAGAATCGAGGAGCGCGCCGGCGAGCAGAGTGGATTCGGGGAGATGGAATGTGTGAAGTAAGTCCCACGTTCGACGAGCCGGTCGAGGGCCGGTGTGGAGATCTCCGAGCATCCCGCAGCCGAGATCGTGTCCAGAGTCTGCTGGTCAGTCATGATCAGCAGCACATTCGGTGGGGCCTGTTGAGCCCATGATAGGCGTGGGCTTAGTCCGGCGGCCATCAGCCCTATCGCCGCGGCGCCGCCTGCACGCAGAAAATTGCGTCGCGTCATGCCGTGATCATCCATCCTCATCATCCTCTCTCTCCGGCTCCCAGCGGTCCCGAGTGCGTTCATAACGCGAGACCTGCCTGGCAAGTTCCTCCTCCACCACGTCCTTTGCGTTCGGATCGAGCACGTAAACGCGAAATGAACTGATTACGAGCACGAGGCGGTGATTGTCGTCGCGCCAGTATTCGTAGGGAATCTGCCCGTGACCGGTCTGATAGAAGCGGTGGAGAGTGCGCGTCTCTGTTCCAAAGCGCACTTCATGCGGACCGTCATAACGCAGCCTGTGATCGCGCTTGCGCAGTGTGAGGCCTTCCAGCACATCGAAGCGGTACTCCGCTTCCAAGTCGAAGGGCAGGCGCTGAACGGCCTCGAAAAGCGTCCAGTCGGCGGTGACGGGGCCTTCAGGCGGCGTGGTGACAGAGCGGCGCAGCCCGAGTTCGTCGACTTCCTCCTCGTGTGGATCGAGGAAGCCGCTCGTCCACTCCCATGCCAGTGGAGAGGCTATATAGTCGAGCGCGCAGGATACCTGTGCCCGTTGAACGTGCACCGAGCCCTGCATATTGATCTGGACCTGCTCGACGTCCAGGCTGAACGGGTCGCCCGGTGTGCGAGCGATGCGCAACACGCCGTGATCGCGATTGGCGTGGGCCACGTAGCCATAGCAGGTCCAGATTCGCCATGTCTGCTCCCATGCGCCCGCCGGATCGAAGTCCGGCTCTGGTGGCGCAAGCTCGTCGAAAACCTGCATCTCCCACAGCAGGCCGGGGCGCAGGTACTCTCCTACCGCTCTGCGGCCCGCGGCCATCGGATGGATGTCCAGCAGCCGTGACAGGGCCAGCAGCGAAAGCTCACTCCCATAGTTGCGCAGCGACAGGTCGCGGATCTCTACTGCTTGCCGCTGGGTGCCGAAGTTGAGGCGAAAGGTGGCAGAATCGGATGCGACGTCAACCGGAGCTGGAAACGGGATGCGGAACTCGCGCCAGCTACCACCGACACTTATCTGTTCGCTCAGGGCGTGATGATACGGTCTTTCCACGCGTCGAAGAGCGAGGTTCACCCGACCGGGAGGATCGTGTGGGCCCTCGGCGCGGGCCTCAAAGCTTAGTACAAGCACATCCTCGGCAGCGATTTTCGAGACGGTATTCCATGTCAGTGCGATTTGCCAGTGATTGTCCTGCGCCTCATGCACAGCAACGCATGCCACTGCATCATTATCGATCTGAGCAGTCTCAAACTCGGCGTCACCCGCAGGCGCGTGAAAAGCGGCTTCGGCCCACGGCTCCTCAGGCAGCAGCGATCTTGAATACGGAGGTTCGGCCCCCAGTGGCACAATCGCTGCCACCAGTATACTCAGCACGAACGCGGCCAAAGTGTTCCGGTGCATTTTTACTCACCTCTTCCGAGCATTCCAGCAAACTGGCAGATTGGCCTTCTCAACGAATAGGTCAGTCTGCATTCCTGCCCATCTCCCTCAGGATTCAGAACTCGTCTTCTTCAGCAGAGACGTGCGTTTCGGAATGATATAAAGGGGCTTCTTATGACCGCGGTGTGCGGAAGAAGATGTAATCATTCAGCGGCAGACGGTAATGAGCAATCGTAACCACTTACCTCACGACCTGTCTCGCACGTATAGTGTACCCTCGGAAAACTGTCAGGAAACGACGCAACTCTTTGTGCCTCAGTCTGTATCGGACAGGCTCGTGTGAATGTGCCCGAAACAATTGCTGTCTGCACTCATGATCTACGCCCCTTACCCCTCCAGATCAATCAAGTCAGCAAGCCAGTCTATGACACTGTGGGGTGATGACCAGTTGTACATTCTCCCAATCTGTTCCCTGCCCTTCTCAGCCCTGATTCTGCTCTCTCCTCTGTGCATGTCCCACAAAGCCGCATCATCTCCCATTACCCATACGCTCTGTGCCCTTATCTGACCGGTGGAGTCAGTACGGGAGTAGTCACTTGTTCAGTGTGCCGTTAGAAGGCAAGAAGACAGTACCGACCAATCCAATTCCCCACAGGCTCAGGAAATTCGCTGCTGGGTGCACAAGATGCGCAACGTGCTGGACAAGCTGCCGAACTCGGCGCGGGAGGAGGTCAAAGCGTGGCTGGGCTCGGTGCGAGATGCACCAACGCCAGAGGTGGGGCAGCAGGCTGCGGCGGAGATGATCGCTCGCTTCGAGGCACAGTAT
>PXBW01000300.1 GCA_003566775.1 candidate division WS1 bacterium | reverse complement strand
TCGATGGATACGACGATGCGGGCATGTTCGTGGGCGGGGCCGTGGTCAACCGAAGATGGGATATCGTGCCGATATATCCGACGTTCGGGCCGCAGCCACAGCCGGGCGATCCCGCGATGCCCATCGGCTATCGGATCGACACGCCCGGAGTGGGCACCGATGCAGTGCCGGAACGGACCTACGCGGAGCGCATTGACGAGCAGGCGCCGATGGCCAAGATAGTGCCCGGAAGCGTGCGGGTTGTGGTCTGGGCGCTGGACACCGCCGGACGGAACTACCAGACCACCTTCACCGAGATCTCGGCCACTGACCAGAGGCAGATCGGTCGCGGCCAGTTTGCAGTCGCATACAGCGACTATGACCAGCGCGCTGAGGTGCTGTTCAACGAGATGAACCCGCCCGGACCCACGGCGATGAGAAGATCCGGGATAGATGTCGAGCACTTCGGGATATACATAACGTACTACTATCGACGCAACTACGACCAGTTCAATCCACAGGTGGATTACGAGGTCAGAGCCGACTACTCCACTCGCGAGATAGTGAACCTGAAGCTCACCGTGCAGCGGCATACTGAGCTTGAACCGGATCCGGAGAATCCCGACGCGCTGATAATTCCTGAGGATGCCGTGCTCGATCGGATTTCGGTGCAGGATCAGACGCAGGTGCGCAATCTGATACGGTAGACGCGCAAAGCAATACTTCACAGGCGGAGGCCGAGTTGAATGCGGCGATACAGACCCCTGACAATTCGAACCGGAGCGCGCCGGGGGCAGGCACTGCTGGTGGCCGTCCTGCTGATGATGGCCATCCTGCTGGTGGGTATCCTGTTCGTTGCGCTCGTCACCTATAACCAGGCACAGGCGACACGGCATGAGGACATGCTGGCCGCCCAGGCGATGGCTGAGGCCGGCGTGCGCTATGCCGAGCATATGATCGAGAACAGCGCCGAGGGCGCAGACTGGCGCCCTTCGCCCCCCCCAGCACAATACACCGATGACACCGTGGATCCCGGCTTCTGGGGCCCGGACGGGGTGCCCGACACCGAGGACGACTACTACACGGATATGGAGATCGCACGGGGCTGGGCACCCCTGGTGGATAACTCCACCGAGCCGCATGCTTACATCAGAGAGGGTTTCACCCGTTACCCGGATCCGCGCAGTCCGGTTGATCCCGCGAACAACGACATGCCACGAACAGTGGGAACGGGAGATGGTTACTTCCTGCTGCGAGTGAGCTACGATCCCCCCGGCCCCGAGGAGGAGGCTCTCGACACAGACTGGCACATCAGAATCGAGTCCATCGGACGAGTCGAGGGCACGCAGGTCTTCCGCAGGCTGGTCGCCTATAAGGCCCTGCATATGTTCAACTATGCTCGCCTGGTGCATGACAGCACCGGAGAGGGACGGCCCGCCTATCTCGGCATACCGCCCTACCTCGACATGAGCAACGACGGACGGGTACATCCCGATGTAGATTTCCTCCGGACGACGATAGACGGTCCGGTGAGGGTTCATGGACAACTCCGTGTGGCGGGAGCGCCGCGTGTCGATCCCGGCACCGGAGAGGTGATTGAAGCCAGCACCACCTTCCAACTTCGGTCCGGCGTGACGGAGACAGGGTACCACCGCAACGACAGAATCGAAGCAACGCGGGGCATCCTGCGCCAGGAGGCGCAGGAGGGTAACCTTCCCGGCCAGATACGGGTAAACGACGATCCTCCGGTGTTGATGGGATTCACCGATGATGACGACAGTGAGTTCACTACCGTTGATGGTCGAGTCCGGGACGGAGTGAGCGGCACCCATGATGGGCACTCGCGCTTCGTCTCGGAGGTGAACGTACCAACCCTGACACTCGGCGAGGGAACCACCAACTTCGATCGCTATCGTAATCTGACCCGTAACTCGGGCAGTCTCCTTCCGGATCCTGATGGCAACGGCTTCGTCAACAGCGGGAAGTGGGGCTTTGGAGCGGGCATCTACATCGACAATCATGCCGACATCCAGTACGACCATGACATCGAAGCGCTCATCGCGGACTGGCAACGCCCCGCATCCGGCGCGGCGCCTCCAACTGATCGCGACAGTGGCTGGAATGCGCTTTACACCAACTATTCGCCGCCTGCGGTGCGTATCGAGTTCTTCCCCCGAGAGCCGGACGGCCTGACACCGGTCGAGGACCCGGGAGACGTGAGGGAGCCGGGACAGGTGTGGTGGCCCGGCCATGAACCCGGACAGCCCGGCATCAGGATCTCCCGCTATGACGGCAAGTCGTGGCGCACTGCGAGCGGCACTGACTCGGGTCTGAGCACCCGAATGTTTGACTACCCGACACCGTGGTTGGATGGTAACGATGAAGCGGAACGCTATCCTCTCATCGTGGCTGAGGGTAATGTCCGGGTATCCGGGCAGCTTCCGCCGGCAGAGACGAACGGGGACACAATGCTGCGCGCCTACGACATGATAGTCGTGTCAGGTGGTACCATCTACATAGATGGGCAGCTTCTGTCGCCCAACGACTATCTGGACGAACCGGTTGCCGACGAATTCAACACGAAGATTGCGTTGCTTGCTCGCGACAATGTATGTCTCAACACCACCTACATTGTCCCACAGCTTACCAGCGGCACCGCTCCCGCGGTCCCCGATGACCCGCTCAATCCGGCTGCGGGCAGGAGCCACTGGGAACTCGCTCCCGGCTCGGACGGCAGGCTGTACAGCACCTTCCACTGGGGAGACCAGCCGCTGGGCTTGTCGGCGGCGCTGGTGGTGCGGCAGACTGCCGGCACTCCCGGACCTTCCGGTGTCTCACTGACCACCTGGACGGCGGCCGACGGCTACCAGCCCTACTTCTTCAGTGAGCCGGATGAGGCTCCGGGCGCGATGCGGGATACCACCTTCACACTCGTCCCATCCGGCAGAACCTTCCCGGACGGATCATCGGCCCCCCAGCCGTGGGGAGTGACAGCAGTAGCACCGAGTTGGGCCCCCTATCGGGCTTGGACCGACTCTGAGCCGCCTGAAGAACCCCGGCGGGTGCTGCCATGGGATCTCTCCGCCTACCTCGATCCAACGGTGGGCGTGCAAAACGCCCTTGTTCTGCGACACGCCGATCCACGCCTCGGTGGCGGGTCTACATCCTACTGGGCGAAGCGCTGGAAGATAGCTGAGTTCAACGAGGACGGGCTGCCGGTCGGCGCGATCAATGCGCGCGTCAACGCGGCGGTCTACGCCGAGCGTGGCTGTTGGTTCGTGTTGACCCCGGGTTACTTCGACGACGAGGTAACCGGCAATGAGGCGATAAGGAACCGGCGGTACAACTACAGAATAAGCTTCCACGGAACTATCGCCGAGAACTTCACCGCACCGGTCGAAGCGGCGCAGAGGTGGACCGATGAGATGGCCTATCCCGCCCAGTACGATGGAACCGGGGTCGGCACGCTGTCACGGTGGGGTACCATCGAGTACACCTACGATGAGACACTGCGGCTGGCGCGTTACCGCTCGCCGCTTGACAGTCCGACCCATCCGGCCGCCAATTTGCCGAGAATGCCCCTGCTGCCGGCAAGTCCCGATCTCGTGTACTACGGTGATTAGTCGCGGCACACCGGCCACGCGTTCGGGTTACGCACGGAGGTAATCGACATGCGTTCAGGCCGTACTACCTTTTTCCTGATATTCATCATTGTGCTCGCGGCCATCGTGCCGGTTGAGGCGCGCACCGCCTTCCGGTACGACACGGCACAGCGTGTTATCAAGGCCTGTGTCCCTGGCATCGCTGATCAGACGGCCGACAACCACCCGAATCCCTACATTATTGAGGCACTCCGCCGAGCGACTCTCACCCCCGATGACTGGGTCTTTGAGAATCCGCTGGCTCGTGGCACTGTGGTCGAAGGTCTCCCCACCGCAGTGAAGGGCACTCGCGACTACTGGTTCGTGAACCTCGATATGACCGATCCTTCCCGACTGATCGGGATGGACTTGATATACCTGGCGGACGATGGAGAGGCCCTGAGCGAAATCCAGCAGGACGGACTGCTCGCGGCGGTGGAGGCCGGAGCACTGCTTTGGGTCGACGGCCTTCACGACGGGACCTTCAGCCTTGGACCCTTCGAGGTGAACTACGGCAGCGGGGGAGACTCGGGCTTCACCCGCGCGGCATACTGGCCCGAGGACGGCTTCGCACCTTATCGCCATCACGGAATGCTGCGCCATCCTCATGCGCTGGATGACGGTGAGATCGCGCGCCTCGGGGACATCGTGCGGGAGGAAGACGGTTGGTGGGATGTGCCGGGTAACTTCGTGGAGGATACCAGCGGTCATTTCACCCCCGTGATCGAGACTGGGACTGTGGACGCGGGCGATGTAGTGAATCGCGAACCGTTTACGCTCGTTGCTGAGTACGGCAGCGGGGCTATCGTGGTCACAACCGGTGGTGTCGGCAGCGCCGTAAGCGCGTGGTTGCAGGAGAACGGCGGCAGGCGCGGCGCACCGGATCAACTGCAGGCGCCGGATGTGAAGCTGGCGCTGAACATGATCCAGTGGCGAGACCGCTGGCAGCAGGCGCGCGGCAGAGCGCGGGCGGGCGCCACCTCGATCTCGCGCGCACCCGCACCGCTTGACATCGCATGGCAGTTCCCCGATGAATTCGATGAGGAGCATATTGGAGCGGTGGTCTCCACACCGGTATATGATGGTGGCATGGTTTACGCCGTCACGCTGCCTCACGATGGCGCTAACTCTCAGTTGCTCTGGTTCGATGTTGAGCCCGAACAGGATCTATCAAGAGACCCCGATACCGTGGCTCCTGCCGATGACGGCATACTTGATTACGCTCACGGTGCCCGGTACGACATGGTCCATCGCGTCTCTCTGGGCAATGGGGGCATGGATATCACGCCGCGCTTCGCGTCACCGACGCTCGCCACGCTCCAGCACGATGGCGGGGATCGTGTTGTCCTCGTAAGCTACGTAGACACCGGCAACGGTGTCGGGTATGTCGACTGCTACGACGCATCGATTCAGGAGGAGGCGCCGACGCGGCTGTGGCGGCGGGAGATTCCCGGGTACGACGGTGCGGAGGTCGTAGCACTATCAACTCCGGTAGTGCACAACGGCTTCGTATACCTGCTGGCAACCGAGTTCGACGGCTCACTGTCATTCGGCCGCGTGCATTGTTTCGAGCTTGCTCACGACTGGACCGGGGACACATGGTCCGATAATGGGGCATGGTGGGTCTATCCATCGGACGAGCCGGACATCGACGGGAGTGGTACGGGACCGGCCGGCCGCGAACTCCCCGGACTTCTGCCTCCCTTCCATGAGCCGCTCTGGGTTGAGGAGGGACCTGGCCGCCTGCCGTTGCCCCCTGCGCCGGGGCCGATGCCTGTGGTGCATTCGGCGATAATCGGGATTGACGGTGTAAGAGTGGATGCGGCAATAACCTTCGGCACACCGGTCACTCATCGCTGGGCCGAGGACAGTATCGGCATAGATGAAGGCGTGGCGGGCAGCCAGTTCACACTCATACCCGCGCCGATGCGCCGTGCCGACGCCGAACCGTATCTGTTGAACCGCGATTATCATCTGGTCCGAACCAATCGAACGATCGACCTTTACAGTCTCACCACCCTTGCCCGCGATCCCGATATTGAGCAGCCCGAGGGTGAGCAGCTTGACGCAGATTACGTAAGGTACGATCCCGGATTGGTGCGCGAGGCCATCGTTGAGGCGGTGGGCGACGGGATGAATCCGCTGGCCGCGCAACTCGGCGTCGATGTTATCGTTCACTATCAGTCGGGTGGTGAGGATTACGAGGAGGAGCACAGGGTGTCCGGCCCGGTTCTGTGGCGCCGCACCTTCACCGGTGGACGGGAGATTACTCAGCCCGCGGGCATGACCCTTGATGAGGTCATGGTCTCCGCATCGATACCGGCAACCGGTCCTCCCGCCGACGCGGGCGGGTCCATCTCGAGTCTCGATGCCACTTCGGGTGAGGTGAAATGGAGCTACAATCCCGTGGCAAACGTGCCCCACGCTGCCGAGGCGATCTCCACGGGTATTACCGCGCCCGCCATCGACCGGGAGACGGCCGTGGTGGGCAGTACAGCGGAAGACGCCGAGGGGAGAACCGCAAGCTCCGTAATCGGATTGCAGCGGCAGATTGATGCCTCGATCACCTTAATCGCACCTGAAGGCTATGATGAGCCCGCGGCGGTGCGACTTGCTGGACCCGATATGCGTATCGCCCGATCTTACTACCGCTATGATCCGCACGCAGGGCGCCTCGTCTTCCCCGGCGCTACAGCCGGAGAAGTGCGTGGGCCCGCCGGACAGCCTCTCGGCCCGATCTACGGCCGCGCGATTCGCATCGAATGGGATGGTGATCTAGTCGAGGATCGCGTGATACCGCCAATTGAGCGCTTCCATCACGTTTACGGATTCATCCGCCTGCGGAACTATCCGGTGGACTGGGGTTCGCCGGTGGAGATCAGGCGGCCGGACGGCAGGTTGATCGAAGGCTATGATGCGGTGACCCCTGAGTTTCCATTCGGCGCGCCGGACAATCAGCGTGCGGCGTGCTCTCTCGACGGCTGGATCGATATGAGGAACGCGGAGGACGAGGACGGCGTTTCCGTCCGCCCCGGTGATGAGGTTCTGGTCAGTTACGTGGGCTGGATCGAGGGCGAGGGCTGGGTACAGATACCCGACGATGATCTCAATCTGCAGCTTGAGGCGCATCAGATGGCCATGGAGTTCGGTCCGCCCAACGCTCCCGCGATGGCCGGTAACTCCATTCACATGGGCACTGAGGGCCTCTTCGACCAGGATGCCGACGCCTATGACGCCCCGGAGGGTGAGCAGCGCCGCGCCACCGACACTCTTCTCTCACTAATGTGGAATCGCGCGACAGGCTTCGTGGCAAGCACGCTATCCACCCCCGCCCGGCCCCAGGAAGGCGTCGACGGCGTCCCCGTGGTCTCGTCCGCGCCCGCGGTGGCCGCGGATAGAGTCTTCGTCGGCTCGCGCATGAAGACGGAACCCTATCCCGGGGAAGCAGGTTACGGCTATATCAGCGCGCTGCGTCCCTGGAGGGTGCTCATTGCCGACACCAACCGCATCGTGGAGACCGCCGGATCGAGGCCGAGTTGGGTGGCCACCGGCACCACCAGCCCCCAGCGCGGACAGTCATTCATCGGTGAGGATCTGCGCCGGCCCTTCAACCGCCCCGCGAAGGCTACGCGCCTGCCATCGGGCAACATCCTCGTGGTTGACACCGGCAACCATCGGGTTGTCGAGATAGACCGCGGGGGTCGAATCGTCTGGCCGCTCGATAGGGACGGGTACGACTATTACACCAGCCCTGAGAATCGCAATCTGAAGCTCTCACGCCCCACTGACGCGCATCGGTATCTCGGATATGAGGACGGGCACCAGGTGATGCACACAGTCATCGCCGATGCGGGTAACGCGCGCGTGATACGCGTCACAACGCGCCTGTGGGACGAGGATGACGACGCGGGTTACGGTCGCCAGCGGCATACCGTCAGAACCGTGACACCCGCCTACATTCGGATGGGTGGAGAGCGCGGCGACCAGCGGGCGCGTTACACCTCCGCACACCCGATCCGCGATCCCAATAACAACGAGGTCGTGGGTTACCTCTGTGCCGCGGCGAATCTGAACCAGCTTGTTGTGGTCGCGATCGGCGAGACCGCAAGAGAGCGGAGGGCCAATCCTTTTGCCCGCGAGCAGGTCGGTGGTGGTACCGATGAGGCAACCTGGGCACAATGGGCGTGGCTTTACGATCACGCGGAAGAGGAGCCTCCCGAGGGCGAGCGGCGCTACGTGTCGAACGAGCCACTTCAGTTCGAGAACATCAGAGATGTCGATGTTCAGCGACACGGCAACGCTATCTATGTAACGGTGACCGCCGGAGGTTACCTCGGTCGCGCGCGCTTCCACTACTGCCATCGGTCGGACTGCCTTGAGAGGGCGTCTGCCGAACATTACAACGTCGGCGACATATGCCCCGATTGCGATCAGGGCGAACTGAGGGCGCATCACCGCATGTCTAACGCGGGAGCAGGTGTCTTCCAGTTCCAGATCGACGTGAGCGATCTCGACAACCCTGCTACCTGGCGGTTGGTCGAGACCCACTCCCCGGATCAACCGCACTGGTACTTCGTCCGGCGTTATCAGACGCCCGGAGCCGGCCCGCGTGAGGACTACTCCGGACCTATGACTGAGATCAGGTACGAAGATGAGACCCTCGAGAAGGACTGGTATCCGGTCTCCGCGCGCAGGCTGCCAGACGGACGGCATCTGATCGTCAACGGCCTGAGTTACACCGAAAGCCTGACACACGAGAACGTCGACAGCCCTGAAGCCGTGCTCGGTCCGCATATATTCGAGATCACCACGGAGAATACCGGGGACGGCAATCCACATACCGACGCACATTCACTCAACCCCGAGCGTTCGGTCCCCGCCCCGGGCGAGAGCTGGGCTGATCCATTCACCCAGCCCGCCCACGCGGAGATCAGCGGATAGCGGGAATCGTCCGATCGGCGGGGGATGCCGTGCAGTTGAGGTGACGTATTGAAGAGGTGCCACGCAATGCGTGCTAAGTCAATGATCGCAATACTAATTATCGGGCTTATCGCCATCGCCGCCCCCGCGTTCGGCGACGCGCCACCGTGGGAGTTGCGGGCATATCTATCCACGTACACCGATGATGCGGACACGGCGACAGAGACGTGGACATGGAATTATACGGCGATCCGCCATCGCTGGGCCTGCAATCACTGCGGTTACAGCACATCGCTGCCGAGTGCCGGGGAGGACTGCCCGAATCCCTGGGATATTGCCGGCCATCCCGATGAGCCACTGGTTGCGGCCCGTCCGGAACGGCGGGTGCTCGGATATCTCGGTGTCGAAGCCGCGATGCGTGATGGTGCCGCGACTGCGCCGCTGGTGGGCCGGCCGTTCCGCCCCGGGGGCGCTCACGAGCCCGACTGGCTCGCCTCTCCCTGGCTTCTCAACGAAGAGATGCCGGCTGAGGATGTCGGCTCGTACATGACGCTGAGGACACAGGGACTTGATGACGTGGTCGCCCCCAATGACGCCCTGCGCTTCCTGGTAATTCAGCCGGGAGCGGTTCGCGCCGCTGCGTCGTTCGATTATCTGGTCCCGGGAGGCGAAGAGGGCGATCCGAATGAGGTGAGCGAGGCGCCCGCTTTCTATCTCACGGATGAAGAAGGTGTCGCCGGTACGGCCGAGGCCGAAGACTACGGGATCCATGTCAACCCCTACCGCGTCTCTGACGGGGATGAGTTCATCATCCGTCACTCTGAACGGCGTGAACTGGTGGACGACGGCACCGGCAACATGATCTACGTCACCACAGGACTAAACGTGCAGGTTTACAGCACGCTCTATGGCAGCGACTTTGATCCCGAAGACAATCTCGACGAAGACGATCTGCGCGCAGCATACTTCAACGATCAGGGCTGCACAGTCATCACAAACAGTGGCGCTCTGCGCATTGAAGTGCCGCGGCAGTACGACGAGGAACCGGTCGAGAACGGAGACAATGGAGAGAACGGGGACCCAGAGAACGGCGAGAACGGAGGTCCAATCCCCGATATTCGACAGAACACCTGGGTGCTCAGGATACGGATACGCTCCAATACCACCACACTGCCGCGGCCACAGGAAGTCGATCACGGCGCGGACGAACCGGATATCATTGCCGACATCAACGCGGATCTGTCCGCCGTCAAGCAACCCTACGTTCTGGCGGACCTGAACCGGACGCCGCACTTGAGCACGAACGTGGTGGAGGGTAGCACGGAATATGAGGTTGAGGAGAAGCCTATTCAGACAAACGGTGAGGGGACCACGGAGATATGGCCCTACAGGATGCCCCCCGCCTCCGCGGGCCGAGGGCGTGCCATGGTGCAGTGGTCTCACCGTGATGAGGAGCCTGAGTGGAGCGTAAGCCGCCCCGATGATGCCCGTAATGTCTTCTACTACACCGGGCGCGAGTGGCACTACGTTCTGGATCCAGAGAGTCCGGACGAGCGCCTGGTAACTAACGAGCATGTCGCAGATCAGACGGAGTTCAGCACGCAGGTTCCGGGCCTTGAGAATCCCGCTTACATCGACACGTATTTCATGGTCTCGCGGGCCCATCCGCTTCTGACCGGCCAGGAATGGGCGCGCTGGGAGCCCGGCAGCGGTATTGTCAGTCTGGGGCCGGAAGACCTCGATCCTGAAGTTGCAAGCGGAGGTCTGCCGCGGATTGTCATCGGTGACTGGAATGACACAGGCTACGGTGGCGAGTATGGGCCGGGTTCGATGACCCCCTCGCGTGACTTTTATCTAGGCAACAGGACACCGGGGGCGCTGCGTGAGTGTCGTGTGCGGCGTAGAGGATGCGGCACGATCTATCTCAGTGAGCACGAGCATGACGAAGACTGTCCCGCTTGCGGCAGGACACTCCGCGACGGTGGCGGCCGACTGGAACTGCTTTATGATAGCTGGGAGCCGCTTGCGGCCTCACCGGCGGGGCAGAGCTTCTTCATGCCGCACAGTTCGCTGCGTTTTCTGCCCGGGGGCAGCACGATTCCGATGGGCGCCATCGACTACCCGCAACGTCTGCGGGCGGAGATTCCGCCCTATCAGCCTCCCTCTGTGCCGGGCGGAGCCGATAACCGATACGAGAACAACATTGCTGCGGATCAGGGTTATCGGGGAACCGTGGTGGCGTTCCATCGAGACGGAGTGGGAGCCCTGGGCTCCAACGACACGTGGGACGTGTTCTATCTCGCGCCTGGCAGTGGCGCGCGCCTGCTCGCTCGCGGCGAGGCAGATCAAGACGATGCCGAGACGGCCTGTCCGACCTGTGACAGTCGCTATCGACGCGACGAAGACGACTGTAGATACTGTGCCACCGACCTTGAGAGGGAATCGCCACCAGTCCCCCACAGCGCTCTCACAGCTCAGGAGTTCGCTCCCCTTGGGGTGCAGGTCTCGGTAGCTCGCCGGATCGGTCTGGCCGCCGATGAGCGTATCGTGGATCTCGGCTGGGTCGCGCCCGGAGCACCACGCAATGTGGAGGGCGGCGAACCGATGCCCTCCGAGCTCTCAAGACTGCAGGATGTGCGAATACGCAATGAGGGTAATCTCAGCGTCGAAACGGATATGAGTGCAGGTCCTCTCTATCGCACCCAGATCGATCCGACCGCTCGCTCGGAGGGAAGGGTCGAGCAGAGCGTACCATTACACGAGGACACTCTTGAAGTTGAACTCAATGATGATCCATGGATCCTGTGGCCGCAGGACGGCACCGGCGCGATGGGCCAACGCGCCGTCGCGCGCCTGAGAGCGGGGCGGGAGGACAGGCCCGTGGCGATGGGGCAGCCTCTCGGCAGCTACATCGGCGATGCGGAGCTGTTCATTGACCTCGGAGAGGACGAGGAGGTAGCGCCATTCGCCACAACCCTGCGCGTGGTGGAGGCTCGAGTGCCACAGAGCGACTTCGAACTGGCGGACATGGAGCCGACGCTGGTGATCCACGGCGACGAGCTGAAAGTGCTTTGGACCGCACAGGAGCCGGAGGACACCACCAACATCATCTGGAGCGAGGCCGAATTTGACGAGTACTGGAGATGGGTGTTGAGTGACGGAGTACCGGCGGATGCGTACAATCTAACCGATAGCGACGATCCTGTCGATCAGCACTCCTCGCCCTCCGTGTATCTGAACCCCGACGACGGCACTCCCTGGATCGCGTGGCATCGAGCCATCACCACCGCGACGGGCATGTCCTCGGCGGTTCGCATCGCCAATCTTGCTTCGCCGGGTGAGCAATGGCAGACGGCAGTTGACGACGCGGCGAAGGGCATCGCGGGCCTCGTACGTCCCGACAGTGGGGGGCTTCACTGGCTCTTCTGGCACTCAGGACCACAGGGTCGCGAGCGGCTGAGGTATTCAGCCGACTTCGAACTGGAGACCGAACCACCTCTGGCACCCTCCGACCTCAGGGTCAGCAACGCGATGACGGGTACCGAGTACGATTTCTTCGAAATTGAGCTTCCCAACGGAGAAGAGGATGAAGCCTTTCTGCGCTACCGCAAGCCAGCGCAGAGCCCGTTCACCTTTACGAAGCAGCCGAGCGTAATCGGAGACTACGACGAGGATGGAAACTTCGTGTTGGACGTGTTCTTCTCCGGACATATCCGCGCTCTGGGTAACTCGGACATCTGCTGGGCGCGCTTCAACTTCGGCGACCCTGGTGAGGAGGGCTTCCCGTTTGCGGACATTGACAATAACTTTGGCAAGGTGGCCTTTCCCAATGTCGCGAATCCGATGGCCGATGTAATCGGCGACGACGACGGACACGACGCGCGCGACATGCCCGAGATACTCGACGCGGGCGGCAATGTTCGTGGCTATGCGGGCGACAGGCTGGCGCCAAGCCCAAGGCGGCAGTCCTTCCAGGCACGGCATATCGACTGGAGGCTGACCTACGATTACGATACCGAAGCGGACTGGTACGAGTGGCTGACGGAGGCTGCGGAGATCGATATCGCTCAGTATAACGATGCCAAGTTCTATCTGAGCGTTGTCGCAGATGATGGCGAGGAGTGGATCTACGCGGTCCTCTGGGACGAGGGCAGCTACGATCGCAGCACCGGCCTCTATACTGTGATACCGCAGCTTGTGCGCATCGCACCTGGCTTCGAGGGCCTCGAGGCGCATTTCGTTGAAGGCATACCTGTCTGGCACCCATTCGAGGACGAGGAAGAGGGCTTCATTCGGGAGATCAACGGAACTCTCGCACGGGCACTGCTGTCCCCCCGAGCACGCGATGACGCGGAGGCGCTCGGCGCATGGGATGATCCCGCCGCGGCCCAGCGATGGCCCGCGGTTACGCTGGAGATCAACCCCGCCTCCGGCACGCTGACCTGGTCAACCATGCTCTTCAACCCGGATGATCCGGAGGATCCGGCGGCGGTCTTCAACGAGGAGAACATGCCGGGCATCGCCGACGTCATGATGTATGCCGATTACACGCCCTTCATCCACCGGGTTACGACCGACGATGCCAACGACGACTCGCCATCGGCATTCTTCGACGTTGCCGGCAGCGGCCGACTCGATGTCTTCTGGAGGCGGAGCTACGGCGACAACGACGCACCGCACTTTGGGCGGCCCACATTCCTGCATCGCGCATGGACTCGGACTGTTCATCTCGGTGATGAGGGCGCAACGGGGCCGACGGTTAACGACCTCACAATCGGCGATTCTCCGGAATGGGATCTTGAGAACGGTGTCCTCACGGTCAGCCCGCTGGCCGGACTGTCACCGGTGAGTATCGGACATTTCATCGAGGTAGCTTACACCGACGGAGAGGGTAATCCGCGTACCGAGCGACATCGCGTGCCCGGGTGGACGGCGGAGAAGCCCATTCCGGTGAATAATGTGATCGGAGAGGGTCCGCTGAGCGTCTTCCCCGAGGTCCGCTCGCTCAATGGTGTGGACATATCGCGCTTCTGGCTGGCCTGGTCCAGTCCACGCGAGGTTTTCGATCCCGGCTACGAGGGCGGCGGGAGGATACGCCAGAGCACCGATATCTACACAGGTGTGGTTGTGCTCGATCACGGCAGTCTCATCCCGGAAGTTGAGATTCTGCGGGCTGATCGATGAGGTCGGACTCGATCCCAAAGATTTTTTCCGGCCAGGGAGGAAAGCGCGGTCGGGCTGAAGAAATGCCGCACAGGACAAAAGCCGGGTTGACAGATTCGGGCTTGATATAATAGAGTATCCTCGAAATCGGATCGCCCCGTGGCCCGATATCGGGAAAGATCGCAGACGCTGCATGGCAGGAGGCGCGCCACATGGCTAAGGGCGCAACACACGTCCTGGGCCTGGACATCGGAACAGCATTCATCAAGGCGGCGGAGGTCCAGTTTCAGGGCGACGAGTTTCACCTCGTCGGCCGCCCGGCGGTTGTGCCTACTCCAGAGGGAGCGGTCCGGGGCGGAGTGGTCGTCGATGCTCCGGCAGTCTCCGAAGTCATACAGGAACTCCGCAACCGCTACAGTGCGAAGACCAGGACGGCCATCGCCTCGGTTGGCGGTGACTCATCCGTCGTGGTTCGAATCGCTGAGGTTCCGAAGATGTCCGGGAGGGAACTCGATGAGGCCGTCCAGTGGGAGTTGGATGAGCAGACGCCCTTTCCAGTGGACGAAGTAGTCTACGACTACGCCCCTATCGAGCGCCCCGATGCCGACCCCGAAGCCACTGAGATGGAGGTTCTTCTGGCGGTGGCGCAGGAAGACATGCTGATGGCACACGCGGAGGTCATGGAGGGCGCGGGCCTCAAGCCTCACTCCATCGACGTTGAACCGCTGGCCATTGGCCGCGCACTTGTTGATGCTGCGGGTGACGAATTCGCCGAGCAGACCGTGGTAAATGTGCACATCGGCGCTACCAACACTCTGATCCTCATCTTCCGGCATCGTCTCCTGGCCTTCGTTCGCGTCATCCCTTCGGCAGGCGAGAATCTCACGCAGGCTCTCGCACAGAATCTGATGATCGATCAGGAGCAGGCGGAGATAGTCAAGCTCCAGCTCGGTAATCTGCATGAGGGTTTCGTGCCGGAACCGGAGGAGGAGGACGAGTTCGCCGGCGCGGGCATGTTTGAGGAGGAAGAGGCGTACGAAGAGGACATGGCTTCAGATTCCGTCTTCGAACTGTCCAGTGTCGATGATGAGCCAGCCACCATCGATCCGGGGGACGAGGGAGCGACGCATCTCGAGATCGACGATGTAGCCGAACTGGAGGAGCCGCCGGATGAAGAAGAGGCACCCCCACCGGCCGCTCCGGAGCCCGAATTGCCTGAAGAGGAGATGGATCCGGAGGAGGCGGACGCGCGCGACGAGGTCGCGGAGTTGCTCACCGATCCAGTCCTCGATATCGCCACTGAGGTGCGCCGCTCGCTTGATTTCTACCGTCGACAACATCGGAACGAGCCAGTCGACAGGATCATTCTTACCGGCGGCACCGCGAACATGCGGGGAATCGTCTCACTCATGGCGGACGAAACAGGGGTAGCGACCGAACTGGGCGACCCCTTCAAGTACCTCACAGTTAATGACGAAGGCGTCTCTGAAGAATACTTGCGCGACATCGGACCGTCGGCGGTAATTGCCGTGGGCCTTGCGCTTCGCGATATGATAACTGAGTAGTGCCGCACTTAGAGCCCTGTGCTTGATCTGAGGGATTGCACGTGCTGAGAATCGATCTGCTGCCACCGGGGATAAGAACCAGGCGGCTCCATAAGCTGCTTGTGGCTCTGGTCGTCGCGATCCTCATCGCCGAGACCGGCGTGCTCTTCGCGATGTTCCGAGGCATAAGGGCCGAGCGGAGAGAGGCCGAGGAGACACTCGCGGAAGTCAAACCGATCGCCGATCAGGTAAGATCCATCGACTCTGATATCTCCGCCCGAGAGGCTGAACTGCAGCCGATCGCCGACAAGATTGAGTTCGTGGATGAGGCGGACGCTTCCGGCGAGCAGTACTGGGATCGCTTTCACGCGATCAACGCATATATCTACGAGCGAGCACAGGTCACGTCGTTCAGCATCCAGGAACCTGACAGCGTGAGTTTCAACGTCATCCTGGGTGATACCACCGAGGCAGCGAGGTTCGTACTCAATCTGATGATGTGTCCCGTTATCCATAACCTCAGCATCTCCGGGCTGCCCGCGGGAGTCTCAATCGCCGGAGCCGCACCCGGGGTTGCCACGCCCGGGTTCACGCCAATGGGCCCCGAGGACGATATGATGTACGACGAGATGGATATGGCACCGGGGGCGCCCCGGGCGCCTACCGTGGCACCCGGAGTCGATGAGATCAGCCTCAGTGTTAGCGCGAGTCTCATTGAACCGGTGAGGCGGCCGGTGCCGGACGAGGCGCCTGATCCGAGGATGCCCGGAATGGAATTCGACGAGTTTGACGATCCGATGATGGAGATGGAGCCGGAGATGATGGAGTAGGGGCGGTGGCAGGCGGTTGCGCCCTGAGAGTTGACCAACGGACGGCAGGAGCCTGGCGATGGAACGCGCAAAGATGATCACAATCGGGTTGATAGTTGGAGGCGTGCTGCTCGCCGGCGGGATCTTCGCCCTCATGTGGTTCATGATGATCAGCCCCGAGCGCGAGGAACTCGCCGAGGTGCAGTCTGAGCTTGAAGAGGAGCAGCGCGTCGCGGACCAGTTGGACGCCAAGCAGGCTGAATACGAAGAGCTCACCGAAGAATGGCTTGAAGCTCAGGATGAGCTCGCGCAGTTGCGACGGGAGCGAAGTCGCCCCATCTCGTTCGCGCATCCGGCAGCGGCCATGACCACGCTTTGGTACGAATACCGGGAGGATCTGCCGCCGCTGATCGAGGAGTGGGTTGAGTCAACGGGCGTCAGGATCGAAAGCGGCGCCAGTTTCCCCGCGCCGCCAATGACGCCACCTGTCGCACCGGCGAGCGGCTTCCTCCAGGTGCCTGAGGGGCAGACGATCACGCTGACGGTGTCGGGCACGCTTAGCGACATCGAGCGTATATATCACTCGCTGCATCTCTTTCCCAGAGTTGTCACCGTAGCCGATCTGCAACTGCAACCCGACGGTGATCTGCTGCGGGCGCAGCTTCCCTTCAACTTCTACCTTATCGTGGAAGCACCTGCCGAGGCGTTGGTCGAGCCGGACATGCCCGATCCGGACATGCCGCCTGACATGATGCCGGATATGATGAATGACTTCGATGAACCGATGGATGAACCGATGCCGATGAATGACTTCTAATGCGACAACTGAATCGTAAGATCAGTTGTGTCCGTGCGAAGTTTAGGGTATAATTGCAGGCACGATCAGCCTCACGGGAAGGTTAACAGTGATCGAAGAGCGG
Organism: candidate division WS1 bacterium; assembly: GCA_003566775.1. Lineage (GTDB taxonomy): Bacteria > Armatimonadota > Zipacnadia > Zipacnadales > UBA5352 > UBA5352. Next base: position 1,212 of record PXBW01000300.1, on the reverse strand, counting down.
AAGGCAAAGGCTTTGGTCGCAGGTGGGTTTGCTCTGTTCGTCACAGGGCTCGTCGTCTTCGTGTTATTGGTGATTCCCGCCTCACGATCTACCCAGGTCGCGGAGGCGCAGGAATACGAAGACGAGTACATGGACGACTACATGATGGACGAGATGATGCCCGACATGAGACCCGACGAGCCCGAAGTCGAGCCTGTGGCTCCAGAGGACATCGTCCCCCCACTGGAGCGGAGTCGCGCGAATCCATTTGCGCCGCGCATAGCTGTGGACGTTACCGTGGACGTGCCGGATGTAGCGCCGACGAGATATGGACCCGATTGGTCGCAGCTACCGATCGCCGAGAGAGTGGCATTTGTGCCGCCTGATATTCCGACGCCGCCTACACCGCCTGCACCAGTAATACCGCGTGCGGAGGATGTGGGGCTTCGGATCACCAGCATCCTGTGGGACGCAACCGGCCAGGCAATGGCCGCCTACGAGGACGATGAAGGGCAGACCGGGCAGCTTCGGCCCGGTGACCGCATCCGAGGTATGACAGTGCAGGAGATTAGCCGCACCGGAGTCAAGCTTGAAGACACCCGCACCGGTGAGGTGCAGGAACTGCGTCTTCGCCCGCGCTCGGAATGACGTGACTCTGGTGCAATAGTGAGCGTGGCCTCAGTCGGCCGCGGGTTGAATCAGAGATCATTCTGATAGTGAGTCATGCAGTAGTAAGTAATTGGGGTTCCCGGTCATCCATGTTTATCGCTCTGCGCGGGGATGGCAGAGGGAGAGGAGACGATCAGAAATGTATCGTACAGTTTTGGCAGTGGTAGTGGGCATTGCGATCGTTGCGGCATTCGCCGTGCCCGCGGTAGCGCAGGATGAGGCGCGAATTACCGTGGACTTTGACGGAGAGTCATTGAACCAGGTGTTGCAGATGTTCAGGCGGGCCTACGGCCTGGAGTATGTGATCGGCGAGGGCGTGGACGCAAGCATGCCCGTGACGATGCACCTCAGGGATGTGACGGTAGAGCAGGCACTGCGTATGATACTGCCTGCGAAGGGTCTCATCGCGGTTGAACAGAACGGCCGCTACGTGATCCGCGAGCGCGCTCAGCCGCAGGCACGTGACCCGCAGGACCGTGAGGTAGCCCCACGAGCGGTCGGCGGTGACCGCACGCCGCCTGCACCCTCGCGTGGGGTTGGCACCTACGAAGTCGGACGAGGCGC
>PXBW01000303.1 GCA_003566775.1 candidate division WS1 bacterium | reverse complement strand
TGCCCGATGAAAGGATAGACCGGACAATGATTCTCTCAGTGATGCACATATCGCCGCAGTCGTGGGACCTGAAGTCTTCGCTGGAGTACCCTGACGGCGGCGCCGGAGTGGACATCCCGCTCGGGATAGATGTTCCCGCAGTCGAGGAGCGATGCCGAAACAACTGTTACGAGTGGCTGCCGAAGATGTACGACGCGGACGAGGCCGCCTTCTATGGCTACTACGATCCACGCTACGACGATTTCTCAGATCCGCAGACCGCCAACCTCATCGCGCCGTGGCAACTGATGGCCGCCTGGGATCGTTACGGAGATGACGAGATGCTCGAGCGCGCCGCCGCGTCCGCCTCGTGGCTCGACGAGAACATGGTCGATTCGCATCCCATGAGCCTCGTGCTTGGAGGCATTCAGGACAACATTAAGGAGCATCAGGTCTGGACGAAGTACACCGGAGACTTCGTAGTGACCAACCTCGGTCTCTTTCAGCGCACCGGGGATGAGGAGCATCTACAACGAGCGATTCAGAGCGGCAAGTTCCTCCTGCAGGCGCTGAGACACGACTTTGCCCCGCTGTACGATCGATGGAATGAAGTATGGTTGCATCGTGGCTGGCAGTCTTTCGGGCGCACGATCGGCGCTCTGCTCGGACTCTGGGAGGTCACCGAGGTCTCCGACTGGCTTGACTGGGCGCTTGAGTGGGGCGACTACGCGCTCGATCTCCAGTCCGAGAGCGGGTGCTTTCACCTGATAAACCAGCAGTACTACAGCAGCGATATAGCCGCGGACGAAATCCGCTCACTGGTGCTGCTCACCGAGCACACCGAGGATGATCGATTTCTTGATGCGGCCGTCGGCTTCGCCGACTGGCACCTCCAGTGTCAGAGGGATGACGGCTCCTGGTATGTGGCGATGGATCGTCACGACGTTCCCGTCTCCCAGTACGTCGGCCCGGGCGATGTACCGAACATCGGCATCGCACTACTGCGAATGTTCGATCTCACCCGCGATGTGAAGTACCTTGTGTCGACGATCAGCGCGATGCGGTACAGCCTCTCAAAACAGGTGCTTCCTGACGACGAACATCCCTATCAGGGGAATGAGAACCTTGACTGGGGCTTCTGGTCATGGGATCCATGCTACGATCACACGGTCTCTCCCGACCAATCCACCCATCACGTCCGCGGCCTCTGGTTCTTCATCGACTACTGGCTCTCACTTGATGAGGAGACGCGCGACGAGGCGATAGAAGCATTGCCGGATGATCTCCCCGAGGTCACGCCCGGCTGTTGTGGTTGCGGACAGCGGGGAGTCAGTGAAACCCCCATCGGAGAATAAGGGGGAATCCCCGTTAACATATCCGTTCAGGCCCGTTACACTGGTACCGCATTTCTGGAGTAACGGAACCCGAAAACACTGAGGAGCAGAGGCCGGTTGGCGGGGTCCCGAGCGGGGTCTCAGGTCTGTCATCCCCGTGCTCTTCGGCTGGTTCCGGTCGGAAGACCGGGAGATTAAGGGCTGCAACGTATCGCCGCAGTGGTGTGGCGATACGTGATGGATCGGACTGGCGGAGGGATTTCGTGATGTGCACCAAAGGAAAAATGGGTAGGTGCGATATTGCCCCTCCGGCAGCTTCCGTACGGGAAGCAAAACTGCGGAGGGGTGATTCGTTGGGGATGTGCCGTTCCCACGCATATTTCCGGCTTTCCACGTTGATATGGCATCCTGCAACCCGGGCAGGTTCCCTCACTGATGAGCTTCCCTCAGACGAAACTGGATAAACGGAAGGGAGTTGGTCTGTGCCTGCGTAGAGCGGGCGCGGCGTCGCCCTCATCGACATGAGGCGATCTACGAACGGCAAACGTGCGGTTCATCTGCATACGTCTACTACGACTAACGAGGTGGCTATGAGGAATGAAGATCTGTCAGACACACTACGCGTTCTATCCGACAACTGGAGGCGTTGAGTCGCATCTACTCGATCTGTGTACCGAGCTTGCCCGACAGGGCAATGAGGTACACGCGCTCGTCGGGTCCCTTGAGAACAGCCCGGCTGAGGAAGAGATGCAGGGCATTGAGATCCATCGCAGAGACCTGATGAATCCGATGATGGTCCGCGAACGCAAAGAGGAAGCAGGTTACGAGGAAGAAGAGGTCTGGCCGGAACTCCAAGAGGAGGTAGAGGACTTCTACCGGGACTTCGCCGCCGAGAATGACATAGACGTCTATCACGCGCACAACTTCCACCACTTCCTCCCGGAGTACGGGCTTGCGCTTACGAACCTGCGCAGGGAGGGCGACATACCGACCTACCTGACCATTCATGAGGTCTGGAGTGAGTTCATCTGCAAGGATCTCCTCCAGCGCACGGAGTGGGATAACATAATCACCGTGAGTGAACATACGCACACGGAACTCATGAAGCAGGCCCCGCACATCGACAATGCACGGCTTATCTATCACGGTATCGATACCGACGACCTCTTTACCCCGCAGAACCGTAACCCCAAGTGGGCGGACAGGCTCGACCTGCACGATCGCCCGACCATAATCCATCCCGCGCGGATGCTGCCCTGGAAGGGCGTAATCTACAGTGTAGAGGCGATGGCCACGATTCGCGAGCGCTATCCCGACGCGGTGCTGATAGTTACCGACACCGAGGACATCGTTGACTGGATTGACGAACTGAAGGGATACAAGGAAGAGGTGCTCGGCCTCATCGACGAACTCGACCTCGAGGACAACATCATCACCCAGCCGTTCCCCTACCTGGAACTGCCGTGGGTATACAACGAGTGTGATATCGTCATCTACCCCACGATCGGCGAAGAGCCGTTTGGCCTGGTGCCGGTGGAGGCGATGGCCTGCGGAAAGCCGACGGTGGTCTCGCGCAGCGGTGGACTGCCCGAATCGGTGGTGGACGGCGAGACCGGTTACATCATCGAGAAAGAGGACACCGATGCGCTGATCGATCGGCTGGATACACTGCTGGAGGACGAGCAGTTGCGTGAAGAGATGGGGGAGGCGGGACGCACGCGGGCCTGCGAGGTCTTCACCTGTGAACGCATGGCCTGTGAGGTGCTGGAGACATACGACGTGCCCACGAGGCAGCCGGTACCGGCCAACTGACGGGAGCGCTTGAGGGTGAGCGGACGGGGCCGGTGGGCGAGAGCCTGGCCGGTCCCATTCGTCTCAAGAGTGCAAAGGAGGAAGCAGTCAATCATGACGAACACCAATGATGCCGGGATGCTCATAGAGGCAGTCATCTTCGACGTCGATGGAGTCCTGGTGGACACCGCGGAGTACCACTTCCGAGCGTGGCGTCGCCTGGCGGAGGAAGAACTCGACATTGAGTTCACCGAGGAGGATAACGAGCGGCTCAAGGGCGTCGGTCGAATGGAGTCGCTGGAGATCATCCTCGAGATCGGCGGCGTTAAGCTTGATGAGGAGGAGAAGCGCCGGGCCGCAGCCTGGAAGAATGGCTACTACCAGGAGTACATCGAGAACCTCGACGACAGCGTGATCCTGCCGGGTGTGATGGAGATACTCGAGGAGCTTCGGATGCATCACGCGCACCTCGGGGTAGCGTCTGCTTCGAAGAACGCCCCCAAGATCATGGCGGCGCTGCGCGAGCTTGAAGACTTCTTTGAGGCGCGAGTGTACGGGCAGGACCTCGACCACAGCAAGCCGCACCCGCAGATATTCACGCTCTCAGCCGATCGGCTTGGCGTCGATCCCTCACGCTGCACGGTGGTGGAGGATGCCGAGGCGGGGGTCGAGGCGGCTCACCGCGCAGGCATGTTCGCAGTGGGAATCGGCTCACCGAAGCATCTGCACAAGGCGGAGATCGTAGCCCGCGGGTTGGATGAACTCAACGCGGCCGATCTGCTGTTCAAGAACTCAGCACCGCCGATCTCAGGCGCGGGAGACCAGGCTGCCGCCCGGAGTGAACCCGGATCCGCTCCCGACATGTCGTGATCGCCGGCCTCTCAGCCCGGCGATAACGGGACATAAGCGGCAGCTTCTCCCTATCGATGTCACAGCATCACGCCCTTACACCCAGGCGGGGCTGAGACGCGCGCCCCTTCCAACCGGGTGGAAGACGCGGGCCAGTCGAGTTGAACTAAGGCCAACCGCCAATCTGGACTTCCGGGTCCGGATGATCCCGGGGTATCTGCCGGAGTGAACGGCAGCGTCGGCGCAGATAGTTTCCCGCCTCGTCCTCTGTTTACCACCAAGATGAGGTGTTGCGCTGATATACACAAAGACTTAACGTACATTCTCGTTTGGCCGCGCGTCCCGGTGTGGTAATATGGATATGGTGAAATACCAAACAGCGTAACCGGGCGGTATGATCCATGCGCACCGTCACACAATTGCCCCCCCCCGACGCATTTGCGTGCTTCCTTCGGTCGTTGCAGCCGTCCTGACCCTGGCGTTTGTCGGTTCCGCCCATGCCTTCACCGTGG
>PXBW01000207.1 GCA_003566775.1 candidate division WS1 bacterium | reverse complement strand
CGAGATACCGCCATCCGTTGAAGACATCGGCGAGAGCGTCCTCGGATGTCGTGGAGCCATTGTGCTGCTGCTCCGCCGAAGGCAGGCCGACATCCTCGGGGGCGCCGCGCAGTCGCAGGAAGGTATGCAGCGCCGACAGCGCGAGGATCCCGCCCGGGACGATAAAGGCGAGGCGCCAGCCGTGATACTCGGCGAGCCATCCGGCGAGCACCATGACAAGCAGCGAACCGAGCGGATAATCCGCGCCCCGGATCGCGGACACACGCCCTCGCTGCCGCGGGGGGAACCAGTTGGCGATCGTCTTTGTGGTGGAGGGAAAGCCCGTCGCCTGGAAGAAGCCGTTGAGGCCCCAGAGGACGAGCATGGGAACCATCGGTCGCGAGAAGGCGAACGAGATATTGAGTCCGGCGGAGGTAAGCATACCTCCGAGCAGAAACCAGCGCGGACCGTGTCGATCGGCGAGTGCGCCGAAGATGGGCTGGCCGATGGCATAGCCGATAAACAGGGCCATCGTGACCTGCCCGAGATCGGTCTTTGTGAGATCGAGATCGCGCTGCATGGCGGGGAGGGCCGCCGCGATGTTCTGGCGGCAGAAGTAATAGGTTGCGTAGGTTGCGAACACGGTGAGCAGTGTCCGCATCTTCCAGCTTCGCAGGCGAACAGCCTCATCCGCGCTTGAGGGGGTGTTGCTAATCGACATCGCACCTCCGAGAGGATTCGCGTGACTGATGATGAAGCATCATGAAAGTGACGAGCAGTTTCCTAACACAGGCGCCCGTGCCGGTCAAGGGCGCACGTGGCGAGCGCCGGCCCGCACGCCGAGCCGGATCGTCATGGCAGGCGATGGATAAGCCGGTATACCGCGTCGATGATTCGCTCTGCGGGGTGGATATGCGCGCCGCTCTGTGCATATCAGAAGAGATGTCCGAGCAGAGCCCAGACACTGCTGATGCTCCAGAGGGCGTTGCGGACCTCAGCCCAGTCGAAATGAGGATCCGGTTCCTGGGGGATGTAAACGATGTCCCCCTCCATCAGCGACATGTCCTCGGGAGCCACCTCGTGATGCGCCATGTCTCTGACGATGAACTGTGGCTCGCCGGTCTCATCGGTTCGTATCACGGTGACTTCGTTCATCTTTGCTCGTGCGAAATTGCCGTGACGTGACACGACATCAAGCAGCGTCAGGCCGTCGGTCAGCGGTTGCGGACCGCTCAGCGTGGTGGCTCCGAGCAGGTAGAAGGTGTTTAGTTCGGGCACCATCACGACATCGTCGGGTTGAAGCGCCACGTTCTGATCGAGAGCGCCCTGCATGACCGCGGCCATGTTCACCGTCCGGCGCCCATCTTCGCGGTACACATGCACCTGTTCGAGATCCGCAAGTTCACAGGGGCGCGCCATCGCGAGAAGCCGCAGCAGATCCCCTTGCTCACGATCGCTGATGTCTATAACTCCCGGTGTCTGTACCGCTCCGATGACGAGGACCGTCTCCGGCCCCGCCCGCGGTACCAGCAGCACCTCTCCCGGGTTGATCGCCCGATTATGCTCCATCTCGCCACGCACCAACAGTCCCTCAAGGTCGATGGGGACCGCGCCATCGAGAGTGAGGATCTGCGCCCGGTCAAGCCGTGCATCGTCCGTCACACCGCCGCTGCGCGCCAGGAGTTTGAGCGCCGTGATGGGCTGACCGCCGACCTCGAAAGACGCGGGAGTGCGAACCTCACCGAGGACCGAGGCGGTATCGGACTCTCGTACCACGAGCACGTCGCCGGGTGCAAGCGGGAGATTCTCCGACAGGTCACCCTCGCGAAGCAGCCTGTGGAGGTCGATGTTCTGCGCCGACCGTCCCTCGCGCAGCAGCATCACTGCGCCACGGTCGGCACCGGCCTGAAGGCCACCTCCGATCCTACCGAGAGCATCAAGCACCGTCATACGCTCCCCCAGTCGCAACAGACTCTCGCCCGGTGTGTTTACCTGACCCAGCACGGCTATGCGCTGTTCGATGGTGGGCACGTTGATGGTATCCCCATAGCGCAGGCGCCGCCGGGCCTCAAGTGGCTCATCGGTGTGAAGACCGGCCAGGTTCGCATCTGTCATGCGCCCGTCCGCGCAGGTTAGACGCACTCCGCGCAGATCCGCATAGTCAGTAGGTCCCGCGGCAGCTACCGCGTCCGCGACGGTGGCGCCGAAGGGGAGCACCTGCGGCCCGGGCCGATCAACCTCGCCGGTGACGTAGACTCTGCGCCGGGATTCAAGCTCGTCGAGGCCGACCGTGAAGTTGGGGCGACGGATCATGCGACGGAGTGCGCCGCTGATTCTCAGTTCGACTTCGTCGAGGGTCTCCCCACCGACCGAGACAGGGCCGACCAGCCGCATGGATATCGCGCCCGTGGGGCCGACGGGATAGCGACCGCTGAGCTCTGCCTCACCGAATACGGTGACATTGAGCACATCACCGGGCGAGACGCGATACGGCTCGACGCTCTCGAGGCCGAGAGCCGGAATCGCCGCGACCAGCAGGAGAACGGTGAAAACTGCCTTAAGGTGCCGCTGTGTGGTGATGCTCATAGTGAGCGGAACTGTAAGTGCCTCGGCCTGAGGTGTCAAGGCGAAATGTCAGCCGGAGCAACAGCAGCGCAACAACAATGTAACGTCATCGGTCATGGGGACCCGAGGGCTCAAGTTCGCGGGTCTGCGTACCGATTGCAAAGATGCAGGCCCGACGGACCGGTCACAAAAGATGGGGGCCGCCCGGTGAAATGAAGGTTTCTTATTGGGATCTTCGACCACCTTTGGGGTCCGTCGGCCATAGCTTACCGGCGAGAGGTGGTCGAAAGCGGGAGCAGGGGGCGAAGACGGCAATGCGGTGAGGAGCCATAGGCTACCCTGCCGTACCTGCGACCGCCATGGGCGCCACGCGCACAGCATCTGCGTCGGACGTCCTGCGAGGGGCGCGAGTTTCCCGGCTCGCGCCCCTTCTGCACTTGATGTTCGAGCGTGTCCGAGAGTGAGGCCGGATGGAGGCGAGGGGTGAGCGAAGTGCAAGGGCGATATCGCGAGGTGTCGTCTGAAGGAAGCGTAGAGCGGAACCGCGACACGACGAACAGAGAGCAGAGACTGCGGGGCCGTGGTCATCAGCCGTTGTCTTCGTCGTTCACGAGGTCGGGCCTGCCCGGACCCGACGCCGTTCCGCGAATGAGGTCACCGACTGAACTTGCGCACAATGCAGACCAACAGCAGCGCCATCAGGAAGACGCCGATCAGCGTCTGGATTCCGGCAAGCATCTCGCCCCACGTGCCGACGGGCCGCATGTTCGCATCTCCGAGGCCGCTGAACGTGACCATGCTGAAGTAGAGGGCCCTCAGAGTCGATTCGATGGTGGGCGTGCCGTGACCGACGACCAGCAGGTTGCCATTGGTGTCGGCGATTCCGAGGAATCCATGCACCCACGCGAGCAAGAAGATCAGTCCCGCCATCCACGCGGCGACCCACGAAGGGCGCTCCCCATGCCCGCAGATGTAGTAGACTGCGGACTCCAACAGCCACGCTCCCCAGCGTCGTTCCTGCTTAGCCTGAGCCCGTACACACTCGCGTTCTCGCACGAAGAACTCACCCGCCCGCCGATAGTCGCCGGACTCCTGAAAGTTGAGCTTGAGTTGGCGGTAGACGGATTCGCATCTCTGGTAGTCAGAGGCGCTCGAGGCCTCTTTCTCGTCGCGGATCTTGCCGTCGATCTCGGCGCCTTCGAGGTTCGCATCGGGTGCGAGGGTGATACCAGCGACGAAAGCATTGCTGAGATCCGCTCGCCGTAAGTCGCTGTTCTGTGCGGGGCTTCGGTCGGTTTCGCTCGCCCACAGCCTCTCGATCGTCGCTCCCTGAAGGTCGGCTCCAATGAGTTTGGCGTCTTGCAGATTGACGCCTTGCAGCCTTGCGATGACGAAGCTGGCCCCATGCAGATGTGCGTCCGTCAGATCGGTCCCTTGGAGCCAAGCAGTGTCCATGGTCGCACTCTGAAGTTGAGCGGCCACCAACGCCGTCCCGGCTGGAAACCGTGCAGCGAGCAGATTAGCCTCGCCCAAGTACTTGCGCCATTTGACCGCTGCCACTATAGCATTCGCTAACCATGAATCATGCTCTCGTGACGGCACATATGGTTTCGCATACAAGCCCCAATGAAAGACACATCTGTCAGCCCACTGCAGCGATCGTTCGCCGACCACCAGCAGCCCGCAGCGACGCCCCTTCACGTCGCGTCCCTCGTACTGGTGCGCGTGTTGAAACTCGTACTGGCAGCGGCACTCGTCAGGGATGGTGCCGTGGTACCATTGGGACTCGATGGGCTCGTTGACGTAATCCGGCGGGGTACTCATCGGTGCGGGCCGGGGTCGCCCGATCCCCTCCTCCGATGGTCGATGAAGATACGTGAGAGTGGGTTCGTCGGGGCAGTCGAACGGACCTCTTCCAACGACAACGACCGGCGG
>PXBW01000263.1 GCA_003566775.1 candidate division WS1 bacterium | reverse complement strand
GGGGGGGGTACACTCTACCTGCGACACAAGCCACAACGTGAGTAGTTACCCATCGAGGATAGGCACCCGCGGAGGCTCGCGCCTGACCGACGAGGAGGTCCCCCTGCAATGGCGCTTAGCCGTGGCCAGCGACGTCACCTGATCTCAGCCTACGCAACCATCAGCAATCTGTTGACGCAGATGGAGGAGGCGGCATCCGAAGGCCGCTCTCCGACGGGAGTGGGGGCGCCTCTGACCCCGCTGGACCCGGACGAAGCTGAAGAGATATGCGGCCCGGTGAGGGAACTGCGCGACAGGCTCCGTGAGCGAGCCCACGCTCTCGCTCCGGAAGAACTGGCCGAATTTGAGCGCGAGCAGAGTGAGCGCAACACTTACATCTGGCTGTCGAATCTCCTGGGCAAGGTCCGTGAGGCGGCGGACGGCCTCACCCCCCGCCGCATGCACAGCTACGGGTCATCGTGGAATGACGATGATGAGCAGGCGGCGGCAGAGTTGCATGCCGAACTGCTGGACATGATACGGGAGGCCCGCAGGGCGCTCGACGGGAAGATGTAACCCGACGCGTCGAGGGAGGTCTGGCTGCCATCGTCTCGATCATCCTGATCTTCTGCTTCGTCGCCGGGTGCATGGCGTTCCTGATCCAGTATGAGGAGATGCGCCATCGTCAGGACCGGACGGAGGCGCTGGGGGCCGGAGGAAAGACCGATGCTGCCGCCTTCACGGCCCTCGCAGTGCTGTCGCTGGTACTCGCGCGCCTACGTGCGAATTGCTATGCTCCCGGCTTGTGAAACCTCACCGTGAAGTTGCTGCCCGAGCCCCAAGCTCGAAGACGAAGCCGGGCTTTTCGACCATCCCCCCCTCACAGCCTCTCCAACGGGTCGTCGTCGCTCAGTTCGCTCTCCGCGTCGGTGTCCTCGACATCGTGCTCGTGGACGAGGCGGGCGCGGCGCACCGCGCCCCGGCCGAAGCGCTCGGCAAGCTCATCCCGCGCCCGGGCAAGCTCGCCGCGCTCCTCGGCCCGCTCGAAGAGGGAGAGTTGATCCGGTCCCGAGCCGTCGCAGAGGTTGCTCACACCGACGCCGACCAATCGCGCCGCCTGCGCGCCGAAGCGTACGCGCCCGAGCAGCTTCTGTGCCACCTCGAAGATCACCTCATCCAACTCCGTCGGCTCATCGAGGGTCTCCGAGCGGGTGAAGAGCTTGAAGTTCGACAGCTTGACCTTCAGCGTGACCGTGCGCGCCCGCTGCCCGCGCCCGCGCAGCCGCCGCCCGACCTCCTCGCAGAGCGCGAGCAGTCGCCGCTCCAGCACAGCGAGGTTCCGGGTGTCCTGCGCCAGCGTCTCCTCCCGGCTGATCTGCTTGCGAGCGTCCTCGCCGGGGCGGTAGTAAGGCACCGGGGTGTCGTCGATTCCGCGGGCGGTCCGGTGCAGGCCCGATCCGTGTCTGCCGAAATGCCGCTCCAGCAGCGTCTTCGGCACCCGGGCGAGTTGTCCGATGGTCTTAACGCCCATGCGCGCCAGTTTCTTGCGCGTGACCTCCCCCACGCCGGGGATGTCATCGACCGGCAGACCGAAGAGTCGTTCGGGCAGATGTCCCGGCTGCACGATGCTGAGGCCGTCGGGCTTGTCCCAGTCCGACGCCATCTTCGCCACGAGACGGTTCGGTGCCACACCGATCGAGACGGTGATACCAAGCTCCTCGTGGATCTCGTGCTTCAGCCGCTCAAGCAGCGCTTCCAGGCCGCCGAAGAGATTGAGGGAACCGGTCACGTCGAGGTAGACCTCATCGATCGAGGCCGGGTCCATGCGCGGCGAGAAGTGCGACAGTATCTCGCGGGCGTGCGTCGAGCATTCCGCATAGGCCGCGCCATCGACGGGGAGAAAGACTGCATGTGGGCAGCGTCGGCGCGCCTCCCACGCGGGCATGGCGGAATGGACGCCGAACTCCCGTGCCTCGTAGGAGGCCGCGGAGACCACGCCGCGCTGCGACTGCCCTCCCACGATGACGGGTTTGCCGCGCAGATCGGGATTGCGCTGCTGCTCCACCGACGCGAAGAACGCGTCGAAGTCGACATGGAGGATGATTCGCTCGTCCTCAGGCCACTCGATCATCGGAACACTCTTTGCGAACGCTCGTTCGACAAAAGGATACTCCTACCCTCGGACGCTGTCAAGCCGGTGATCGGATACCAGTTTTTGCGCCGACTCTCATCTCGCGGCGGGGCGGCGTGAATGCCTATTCTCGGGGTGAGTGAGTGGCATCCAGGGGGCGGGATCGGCGTTTGCGCCGTTATAGCCGTTGCCGCTGCGGGCACCGTTTGTTATACTTAAGACGACATATAAAGGACTGCCGACGTGCCTGGAGATAGATGGCTAACCCTTATCCCGACAGCCTCAGCACCATCGTCAGCCGCGTCTCGGACTACTGGTCGGAGGAGGAACTGGCACGTCTTGAGGCTGCGTACCGGTTCGCACACGAGGAGCACGCGGACAATGCGCCGCGCAAGACGGGGCATCCGTTCATCTCACATCCCCTAGCCGTGGCCGAGATACTCACCGAGATTGAGGCAGACCCCGGCACGGTCATCGCCGGGATACTTCACGATGTGGTCGAGGACACGGAAGTCACCATCGAGGAGATCGAGGAAGTCTTCGGTAAGTCGATTGCCCTGCTCGTCGATGGCGTTACGAAGCTGTCACGCCTGAGCTTTCAGACGCGACAGGAGGAGCAGGCGGGTAATCTTCGCAAGATGTTCCTGGCGATGGCCGAGGACATTCGGGTGATCCTGATCAAGCTTGCCGATCGCCTGCACAACATGCGCACCCTGTACGCTCTTCCGGAGGAGAAGCAGCACGCAACGTCGCGAGAGACCATCGAGATATTCGCGCCCCTCGCTCACCGCCTCGGCATCTGGCGATTCAAGTGGGAGCTTGAGGATCTCGCGTTCAGATACCTCGATCCCGACACGTACTATCAGGTTGCCCAGTTGCTCGGGTCCGGTCGGGGAGAGCGGGAGCGACAGATCGAGGCGGTTAGGGCCGCAGTGCGCGGGCGGCTCGAGCAGGAGGGCATCAACGCCACGGTCCAGGGCCGCGCGAAGCACATCTACTCGATCGCTCAGAAGATGAAGAAGCAGGATATCAGCTTCGATCAGATCGCCGATCTCGCGGCGATACGGATCATCACCGACGATGTGGCCGACTGCTATGCAGCGCTGGGCATGATTCACTCCCTCTGGATTCCGATTCAGGGCATGTTCACCGATTATATCGCCAAGCCGAAGACCAACAAGTATCAGTCATTGCACACGAAGGTGATCGGCCCGGATACGCAGCCGCTGGAGGTGCAGATACGCACCTGGGAGATGCACAGAGTAGCCGAGTACGGTGTGGCGGCTCACTGGCGCTACAAAGAGGGGCGCAGGGGGATGCCTGCAGATGATCAGATATCCATGCTGCGTCAGGTGCTAGAGCTGGAGACCGATCTGAAGGAGAGCCACGAGTTCCTCGAGCTGCTGCAGATGGAGATGTTCAGGGACCAGGTCTTCGTCTTCACGCCCGACGGTGACGTAATCGATCTGCCGACGGGATCGGGGCCGATCGATTTCGCCTACCGCATCCACACCGAGGTGGGGCATCAGTGCGTCGGGGCGAGAGTAAACGGCCGTCAGGTCCCTCTCAGCTATGAGTTCAAGAACGGTGACATTGCGGAGATCATCACCTCTGCATCCGGTGAACCAAGTCGCGACTGGCTCGACCTGGCGAAGAGTTCGCGAGCGAAGGCGAAGATCAGGCGCCATCTGCGGGCGAAGATGCGTGCCGAGAACGTGGCGGCCGGTCGCGCTGCGCTGCGCGAGGCCCTGCAGGATCAGCCTGAGCATGTGCGCCGCGAGGTCGATCTCGATCGGATCGACAGTCTGTTGGAAAGCTTCGGCTTCCGCGAAAAGGACGATCTGCTGGCAGGCATCGGCTATGGTGACATAGAGGCCGAGACGGTTATCCGGGATCTGATCGCTCAGGAGGTAAAGCCGAGCAGCCTCGCCGAGGAGGTTGAGCAGGTTCTCTCCGACGGAGGGAGCGCCCCTGATCGCGGGCGTGAGGCTCCGACGGTCACGGTAGACGGGGTCGGAGGCTTTCAGTCCCGGCGCTCGATGTGCTGCGCGCCACTTCCCGGCGACCCCATCACCGGATACGTTACCCGCGGGAGGGGTCTGACCATCCACCGCAGCGACTGCAAGAATCTGCGGTATCACGCGGAAAAGGACCCCGATCGCGTCATCCCGCTTTCATGGCCGGGGGAGGAGGATGCCGGGGTCTTCCGGCATAAGGTTGAGATTCGCGCCAACGATCGCGTGGGCCTTTTCTCGCACATAGCGGCGGTGGTGGCCGAATGCGGTATCAATATCGCCGCAGCAGATGCCAGCACCGATGAAAAGGGACAGGCCCGACTTAATCTGACGCTGGATATACGCAGACGTGAGGATCTTGAGCATGTCCTGGGACGTCTGAGGTCGCTCATAGACGTGGACACCGTCAGGCATCTCTCCCTCACCGGATAGTCTTCATCAGAACCTCCGCGCAACTTTCCGCCCTGAAGCACCTCTAACTGTCAGAGGTTCCGACGCGGATACCGATGCGCCAACTGATGGTCTGAGGTGTGCAATCTGTGACGATCCCCCTAATCGACCTGCAGCTACAGTTCCGCGAGATTCGCGATGAAGTTTTCGAGGCATTCGAGGCGTCGCTTTCTTCAATGCATCTCGCCCTCGGTCCCAACTGTGAGGCTTTCGAGGAGGAGTGGGCGGACTTCTGTGAGACGCGACACGCGGTCGGCGTGGCCAGTGGCACGGATGCGCTGCAACTGCTTCTGCATGCCCACGAGATCGGCCCGGGTGATGAGGTCATAACTCCCTCGTTCACTTTCATTGCCACGATCGAGGCCGTCATGCTTCTCGGCGCAACGCCCGTGCTCGTGGACGTGGATCCTGAGACTCTGTGCATCGATCCGGCACAGGTGGCCGAGAAGATAGGCTCACGCACTCGCGCGATCATCCCCGTGCATATCTACGGACATCCCGCACCGATGGATGAGATCGCCGAGTTAATCGACGACCGGGACATTCGGTTGATCGAGGACGCGGCGCAGGCGCACGGCGCCCGCTACCGTGACAGAGCGGTAGGTGGCCTCGGCGACGGTGCAGCCTTCAGCTTCTACCTGAGCAAAAATCTCTCCGCATACGGTGAGGCGGGCGCGATTACCGTCGATGATGACGGTCTGAATGAGACGATCCGCCATCTGCGCGTGCATGGCAGCACGGAACGCTACCAGCACGAGATGATCGGTTACAACAGCCGAATCGACGAGCTTCAGGCGGCCGTGCTGCGCATAAAGCTCCGCAGACTGGCGACGTGGAATGACGCGCGGCGCGAACATGCCGCGCGCTACAACCGTAACCTCGCGGGGATCGAGGAACTCGGGCTTCCCGTAGAGAAGCCCTGGGCGCGTCACGTCTATCATCTCTACACCATACGCACGCCACGCCGGGATGAAGTCGCTGCGGCGCTGGAGCAGCAGGGAATCGATCACGCGGTGCACTACCGTATCCCCTGCCATCTGCAGAAGGCGCTCGAGCCTCTGGGCTACGAGCGAGGCTCATTGCCGGTGACCGAGCAGGCCGCCGATGAGGTGCTCTCGCTTCCCATGTTCCCGGAGCTTACGGACGATCAGATCGATCGCGTCTGCGAGGCAGTTATCAAAGCGCTCGGTTGAGACGCGACCCGAGAGCGCACGGATGGAGGCATCCAGATGTCCGACCGGATCATGCCAACCACCTCAATCGAGGGACACGAGATCGGCAGACTGGTGATCGGCACCAACTGGTTCCTCGGCCACTCACACGTGAGCGCGGCAAAGAGCGCGTGGATCAGACGTTATCAGACCGCCGAGAAGGTCGCCAACGTGCTGGAGATCTGCTCGGCGGGTGGGATGAATGCGCTGGTGGCACCGGTGGATGCTCTGATGACCGAGGCGATCCGTCTGCACGAGGAACGAACCGGCCGGCACCTCGTGCAGATACTCACCCCGGGTGGCGAGACCACTGAGGAACTGATGGAGGGCATCGATGAGGCCGCAGAACTCGGCGCCGAGTTCTGTCTTCCGCACACCTCGTGGACGGACGCGCGTCTTAACGTCGCCGCGAATGAGATCGATGATTGGCCGCGTGTCGCCGGGCGGATTCGCGAGAGAGGGATGGTCCCCGGCCTCTCCACGCACCGCCCCGAGGCGATCGTGGTGGGCGACAGAGCCGGTTATGATATCGCAACGTACATTCAGCCGCTGAATCCAATCGGCTTTCTCTGCGCGGTGGAGACCGACTGGGTCGCAGGGATCATCAACCGCACGGAGAAGCCGGTCATCTGCATAAAGCCACTGGCCGCCGGGAGGGTGAACCCGCCGACCGGTCTCGGCTTCGCCTTCACCAGCATCAAGCCGATCGATATGGTCTGTATCGGTTTGCTGTGCCAGGAGGAGGCTGAGGAGGATCTGGACATCGTCGGGCAGATATTCGACAGTCGGCGGGCCCCGGTTGAGCTTCAGTACACCCGCTCGAAGGCCTCTTTGGCGGATCGCTGAACTCTTACTTACGAGGGCTTCACCGGATCGCGAAGAAGCGTCTCGCAAATTGCCGAGATCGAACTGAACAAAGCGCAGAGTGCGTCGTCTAACGAAATGTCTGGCGAGCACCCATGTGGCCAGGTGCCCGCAGGAACGACGGACAGACCTGAGACGTTGAACGTAGTTGGCGCGGCGCAAGCTGCGTTGACAGAGAGGCTCCCGGTCCCCCCCCACCGGGAGCCTCTACCTTTTGGTGAGCCGGGGCGTGGCAAGCTACGATGTGGCCTCTGTCGAAACGCCGACGTTGCATTCTGCGC
The DNA here is from genome assembly GCA_003566775.1 of candidate division WS1 bacterium. Lineage (GTDB taxonomy): Bacteria > Armatimonadota > Zipacnadia > Zipacnadales > UBA5352 > UBA5352. Next base: position 11,333 of record PXBW01000263.1, on the reverse strand, counting down.
AGGGCCTGCAGGCGGGCATTCCTCTCCGGAGGATCTTCCGAGATCATGCCAATGACGGCCTGTTCCCCGGGCCGACGTCGGTTTCCCCGGGAACGCAGTCTTTGCCGCTCCTTGACCCCATGTAGCAGTCCGCGTAGAATCCATCCTGTCGCAGATGAAGTCCGTTGGAGGCAAGAGATGACACCGCGCGAACGCGTACTTGCGGCAGTGAGTCACACCGAGCCGGATCGAGTCCCGTTCGACCTCGGTACCACCTTCGTAACGGGGATTCATCGAATCGCCTACGCCGGACTGCGCGAGGCGCTGGGTATGGGAGATCTCGCGGAAAAACCGCTGCTCGATCCATTCCAGCAGCTTGCGATGCCTCACGAGGAGGTGCTACGCGAGCTTGGTGTGGACACTCGAAGCGTCTATCTCAAGCTTCCGGGGCGCGCTCTGGAGAACCCGAGCGAGGATGACGATTACCTCTATTCGGTCGATACGTGGGGGCTCGCGCGTCGAATGCCGAAGGATGGTGGCCTGTACTACGACATGTGCCATCATCCGCTTGCGGGCGCGGAGACGGTCAATGACGTTGAGGCGTATGACTGGCCCGACCCGCTTGCCACGCTTGATCTCGATGCGATCGAGAAGGCCTGTCGCGAGATCAGGGCGGCCGGCGACTATCCGATCATCATCGGTGGCTACGGCTCGGGCATGCTTGAAATGGTTCTGTGGTTGCAGGGATATGACCGGGGGTACATGAATCTCTTAGTGAACAGACCCGTAACCGAGGCGATCCTCGATCGCGTAACGCAGATCAAAGTTGCGTACGCAGAGGCGGTGCTCGAGCGCGTTGGAGCCTACGTGGACATATTCTACAACGGCGATGACCTCGGCCTGCAGGATGCGGCGATGATCCGAACTGAGTGGTTCCGGGAACTGCTCGCGCCGCACTACAGGGCCTATCATGAGACCATCAGAAAGGGCGCGCCGCAGGCGAAGATATTCTTCCACACCTGTGGCTCGGTAATCGAACTGTTGCCCGATCTGATTGAGGTGGGTATCGATATACTCAATCCGGTGCAGGTGAACGCCGCCGGAATGGGTGATACCGCCCGGCTGAAGCGAGAATTCGGCGAGGAGCTCACCTTCTGGGGAGGCATCGACACTCAGCAAGTATTGCCGGGGGGCTCGCCTCAGGATGTGAAGGACGAGGTGCGTCGGCGCATCGACGACCTTGCCCCCGGGGGCGGTTACGTACTAAACAGCGTGCATAACGTTCAGGCGGACGTTCCTCCCGAGAATGTACTTGCGATCGTGGAGGGGCTCGACGAATACGGATGGCACTGAGAGTGTCGCCCGGAGGATATCAGACAGGACTGTGGAGGGAATAATCTTGAAAACGGTGTCATTTGTACCTGAAATGCATGAGTCGGATGAACCGGGTGATCGCGAGGAGGCGGTCGCCTACTTCACGATGGAGATCGGCCTGACCGCGGAGATACCAACTTACTCGGGGGGGTTGGGGGTCCTGGCCGGAGACACCACGCGAGCAGCAGCCGATCTCGGTATGCCGATGATCGCTGTGACGCTGCTCTATCGCCACGGGTACTTCCGCCAGCAACTCGACGAAGACGGCAACCAGACGGAGGGGCCGGTAGAGTGGAAGCCTGAGGAGGTGCTGCGCCCGGTCTCAAAGCGTGTAACGGTTGAGATTGAGGGGCGCGAGGTAGCGGTAAGAGCGTGGCGGCACACCGTTGAGGGCGTGTTCGGGAATCACGTTAACGTGCTCTTCCTCGACACCGATCTGGAGGAGAACGATCCTTGGGATCGAACGCTGACCGACAACCTCTACGGAGGCGATCTGCGTTATAGGCTCGCCCAGGAGACGGTGCTGGGCATCGGAGGTGTCAAGCTACTGGAGGCGCTTGGTCTCAACGGGAATCTCATCTATCACATGAATGAAGGCCACTCAGCCCTGCTGGCACTTGGGCTACTCGAGCAGAAGCTTGGTGAGCAAGGTCCCCGAGAGGTCAGTGAGGAGGAGATCGACTGGGTGAGGGGCAGATGCGTGTTCACCACTCACACACCGGTCCCGGCAGGACATGACAAGTTCGACTGGAATCTCGTCGCTCGCATTCTCGGTCCGCGAAGGACACGGACACTTGAGGATCTGAGTTGTCGCCATGACGGCATGCTCAACATGACTTACCTCGCGCTGCGGTTCTCGCGCTACGTCAACGGTGTGGCGCTCAGACATGGTGAGATCTCGTCAGATATGTTTCCTGAGTACCCGATAGACTCGATCACCAACGGCGCAGCGGTGGAGATGTGGACCTCCGAACCATTCGCCGAGCTTTTCAGCAAGCACATTCCGGAGTGGCGCCACGATAATCTGTATCTTCGCTACGCCCTCAGGATTCCGCTCGAGGAGATGCTTGAGGCGCACAGACAGGCCAAGCAGGCGCTGCTAGATGAGGTGGCGCGCCGTACCTCGATTGAGCTTGATCCGGATGCACTCACCATAGGCTTCGCCCGCCGCGCGACTGAGTACAAGCGAACGAATCTGCTCTTCTCGGACCTCGACCGTCTCAGGCGCATCGTGAAGAAGGTAGGCCCGCTTCAGGTGCTCTACGCGGGCAAGGCCCATCCCCGCGACGAGGGCGGCAAACAGATGATCCGGAACGTGTTCGCCGCCGCGAAGGAACTGGGCGAGGATCTTCCCGTGATCTACCTTGAGGACTACGATATCGCTCTCGCCAAGTACCTCGTCTCCGGCGTGGATCTATGGCTTAACACGCCCATGAAGCCGCATGAGGCCTCGGGCACCAGCGGGATGAAGGCCGCCTTCAACGGCGTCCCGAGCCTAAGTGTACTGGACGGTTGGTGGCTGGAGGGACACATCGAGGAGATCACCGGATGGGCCATAGGCGATCGTGAGGAAGTATCCGACCCGGCCGCCGAGCGGGCCGACCTTTACGACACGCTGCAGCATAAGATAATGCCCCTCTACTACGAGCATCCGCTTGATTACGCTTGCGTCGGACGCTACAGCATCGCGTACAATGGCTCATTCTTCAACACCCAGCGGATGGTGGAGCAGTACGGCAAGAGTGCGTACTACCAGGTCATTCTCGATGAGAACGATGGCGAGGGCTCCGACGTCGAGCGCGATCAGCACCGGTAGGATTCCGCCCTTCGAGCATCCTTGTGCCGGTATGGGCCATAGATGCCCGCAGGGATGACGAGGCCGTGCTGCTTTGTGCGACCCTGGATGCAAAACGCCCCCGCGGGCAATTTTCCGTCCGCGGGGGCGTTGAGACTCCACAGGGAATCTCCGGGCACTCAGCGCTGGCGCAGGCGTCCGTCCTCAGGCTGCCACGCCGGATCGCTGGTTATGACAAGCGCGTCGTAGCGGATCTCGTCCACCAGATCTTCGAGGCGTAGCGTGTGCGTGCCTTCAGGCAACGAAACGCGGATCAGGTCCTCGTTGCCCGGCCATGCCCACGTCCACAGGCGCGAGGCCAGAGGATGGTCCTCGGCGATCAGCGCGTCGGGCACGTGGAGGTCGGTAAGACCCCCGCCCAGTGTCGTGATCTCCTCTCCATCCAGCAGCGCCCGCACGTTTTGGCGCACCTCGCTGCCACGGCCGCCGGAGCCGCGGTGCAGGTAGCGCAGCCAGAAGTAGTAGTCGGCGTCCCGTGGCACCTCGATCTCCCACTCGACCGCGTTGTTCTCGGGATCCTCGGGTACCACGTAGAAGTCGCCGTGGGTGTAACCGGCCTCGGATTGCTCAAAGGCCCCTTCGCGCTCAGCTTCGTCGAAGGTCAGCGAGATCATCACCGTCGGGTCCTCTTCAGGCGTCGCCGCCTGCGCGGTGGCGATGGCGCTCTCATTGCCGCGCCGATCCACAGCCGTGACCGCGTAGTGGTAGGTGGTCCCGGCCTTCAGGCCCCAGTCGATCATCTCCTCATCGGTGGGGGAGCCCACGAGAAGCTCCTGGCTCACCTCGGCGATCGGCTCTTCCGATGCGTAGACCTGATAGTAAGAGACGGTCGGGTCACCGGGCCGCTCCCAGGTGAGATGGTTGACGCGCTCGCGGACGTTCTCCGCGGTGAGGTTGCCCACCGCGGGCGGCGGAGTGCTCTTCTCGGGTCGCGGACCCTCGGGAGTGAAGTCGGCGTCGGTCGCGAGGGCGATCAGGTCAAGCTCCGCCGCCGCATCCTCGGTCGCGATGGTAAACTCCACGTCGCCCGCAGGCAGGTCGATCGGTTCATCGCCCGCGCGCACCCAGGTCCAGTCGGTCTCGCCGATTGCCGCCTCGCGCGTCTCGCCCGCCGCGCTGATCTGCCAGATGCTGCGGGCCACATGGCCGCTGCGCACGCGCGCCCAGAGGTAGTAGGCGCCATCGGCGGGCACATTGACCGCGAGCGTTGCCTCGCCGCGCTCGGCCTCGGGATGGCGATAGGTGAAGTACCAATCTGAGGCGTCCCAGCGGTCCACGCCGATGGCGATGCCCGGACGCTCATCGGTGTAGAGATCGCGGATCGCGTGCTCTGCCTCGGCGTAAAGTACGAGCGGCGCGTCGATCTGCTCGGGAAGGTCGATACCCGCGCGAGCGACCTCGACGGAGTAGCCGCTCTCGAGGCCGGAGTGCTCGATGCTGGTGAGCACGTAGTAGTAGTCCTGTCCGGCCTCGACGGTCTCATCGCGCCACGAGGTGCCGTCGATCGGTTCGGGGTTCAGCAACTCGTAGCCGTCGCCACTCTCCTCAGAGCGATAGACGAAGTAGCCGCGCGTCTCGCGGCTGTAATCGGAGGGCTCCCAACTGAGAGCTACCGCACCGTTGTCGGCCTCCCAGATGATGCTCTCTGGCGGACGCGGGCGCGCCATCACCGCGACGTGGTTCTTGAAGCGCCCGGTCATGTTGGAGCCGTAGTGAATCTTGGTGGCGTCGGGCGATTGCATGGAGAAGTCGCCGCCCGAGTAGTAGCCGTTGAACAGATGCTTGGTGTCCACGATCGGCTGAGCGGTCATGTCGGTGAAGACCTGGAACTCGATATTCGCGTTTGCGGGCCGGATGAAGCTGCCGAAGCTCCAGCCTCGCACCCAGCCGACGAAGAAGCGTGGGTGCTTGAGCCAGTGGAGGTGGTAGTTGCCGCCGTTGGGCGAGAGGCGCATCTCCCACGGTTCGCCTCCGCGCGTGGGGAAGATGCGGGTTACTCCGCCGTCCTTGGCCATGAACTCGCCGTCGGGCGACTGGCTCTCGTGCCCGTGTGTCGCGGACGGGTAGTAGAGCCAGATCTGGAACATCTCGTCGATGTCGTCGCTGGCGTGAACCCGGTAGTCGTCCCAGATGCCGCCGGAGGGGAAGTTGACGCGGTCGCTGACAAATGCGCGCAGGTAGGCCTCATGGCCGTCGATCGGCGCGATGACCCTCTCGATCTCGCCGGTCTGTCGGTCGATGAGCAGGCCGACGCGAAGCCGGATGATGTGTCCCCACTCCTCGGTCTCGGCGACCGTGTGTCGCCTGAGATTCAGAATGTCGTCGGCCTCGTGCGGGTCCTTCATGTTACCGTCGGCGTCCGGAGCCTCGGGGCGGCCGTCATGCAGGCCCCACTGAGGAATCGGATCGTTCGGATCCGGCTCGTAGGTGGTCCAGAGGCCGCCGTTGGGCGTATCGAGGAAGATGTAGCGGTTATCACGAGTGTACCCGTAGACGCGCTCGCGCGGGTAGGGCTCCCACTCCGCTACGGTGCGGCTCTCGAGAGTTCGCGCATTGTGCTCGATCAGTTGCCCCGAGCGGTGCACGAACAGGATGTCGGGGTCCTCGCGGTCCCAGTTTGGGCGCGAGGCCTCCGGGTAGCGCCTGAGCCGGGATCCGTCGGCGGTGGCGAACCAGCCGCCCTCACGACCCTCCGGCCCAACGCGCGTCCCGGACAGGTAAAGCAGCGACGCATCGGCATTCCACGCGGGCCAGACAGATGCGGTGCCGCCGTGCTCGACGGTGTGCGAGTCGTCCATTATCCATACGTAGGTACCGAACTCACGGTCACGGAATATCGTGCGGCGGCTGATCATCTCATCGTCCCGAATGTAGAGGTCCCACGGCTTGTGTCCCTGCCGCTCGGCGTGTGTGTAGAGGCCCTGAAGCTGGTCCGGATCGGGGTCGTAGGTGGCGACGGGCGGGACGTCGGTGCCGTCGGCGGTCCTTAGCACTCTCCTCAGCATGGCCTGATCGTAGTAGACCTCCCCGGAGATCATATTCGGCGCGGATAGCCCCACGCGTATCTCAGGGGCATCGTGCGGAACGCCGAAGTAATAGTGCAGGCGCTCCCAGTCCTCGGGCACATCGTAGCTGTCCGAGAGCCTCATGACTCTTCGGCCGTCAACGTAGGCGCTTGCGCGCAGGTTGACCGTGGGCAGCGTACCGCGGGCCATCAGTGAGAACTCGTAGTGAGCGCCCGGCTCAAGCTGGTAGCTTCGCGACCATATCTGCGGCCACCAGAGTGCGGTCAGCAGCTTCGTCTTGCGCACTGCGCGCCCGCCGTCGACGCCCGCACCCTCGATCGTCTCAACGGTGCCCTGTTCGGCGTGATCGACCTCGGCGCTGGTCATGCTCGCCGACCATCCGGGCGGCAGATGCTCGTCCACCTCACCCTCCTCGAAGTCACCGTTGAAGAGGATGTCCATCTGCTCGAAGTACAGCGCGCCGTCCGCCTCTCGGGTGTGGAAGCTGCTGGTGGGATTCGGCGGCCAGGCAATGGTGCGGTCGCGCCCGCCGTCGCGGCAGACCTTCAGGCGGTAGAGGTCACCCGGTTCGGGCGTGTCGGTCTCAAGCGCCGCGAAGGGTATCGCGATGTGCATGGTCCAGCCGTCCTCGACCTCTGCGACCTCAACCGCAAGCTCCGGGGCAATATCGATGTCGCGCTCCTCCCCCCGGTCCCGCAGGACGTGGCTCGCGCGCAGATTGCCCGCCCGATCCAAGACGATCTGGAAGTACCCCGACGCGAATGGCCGCTCGTCGAGGAATATCTCGACACGCTCGTGCTGGTAGATGCGTCGGTCGTTAAGTCCGAGTTGCGGAATATCCCCTCGCTCTCCCGCGTCCGCGTGAACGGCGATGTAAAGCGCGTCCTCATCGTACATCACGCGCGCCTCGGTGTGATCCTGAGTGGGCGGGACCATGGCCCCGAGCATCACAAGCTCCTCGATCACCGCCGCCTGCTCCCATGCCGCTTCATCGAGCAGATCCGCCACCTCGACGAGCGGGCTGATCAGATCGTGCTGCGCAGGCGCGTCGGCCAGCGCAGACGACGCAGCGATGGTAAGAACTGCTGCCAGCAGTAAGACCACTACCTGTCCGCTACTACGCATGACATCACCCCGTAACTACACATCAATACTAACCGTCTGTGAGTAAGTAGGCGTGCGACATAGAGAAGCATGCGGAAGCGCGCCTCCGCCGACCTGCCACCATGTTGAGTCTGTTCCCCGCAGCAGGCATAATCCCTTCGTGTTCCCCCGCCGGTCTCTGAGAAGCAGCGATGCTCGGACTCTCCTGATGTCGACTGGGGAGTTCAGGCGGTTGCCGCATGGCAAATGGCAAAGCCGCCACCCTCAGGTAAGGCAGAGGATGGCGGCTCATACTCGAGCACTCTACTGCTAATGTAGAGTATCAGCGATCGCGGGCGTCGGGGTAGAAGATCACGCCCGGTATGTTATACGGCTCGAGGTCTTCCATTGCATCCCAGTTTGCGATGGGACTCCACCTGGCGTGACCGTCGGCGAAGGCCATGTTGGCGCCGCGGTTGTGGCGGGGATAGATCATCGTGCGGTAGTAGATGCGAGAGTAGAAGACGTAAGGCATCGGGCTGGCGTCGCGGGGCGGTTCCGGGGCAAAGCCGGTGTCGGCGAGCACGACCGTCTCGGATGGGTACTCGACATCGCCCATAGCGATCGGTGGAGGCGAGGTGTGGTAGGCGAAATGGCGGCTGTAGCCGTAGCGGAGAGAGGACGTGGGATTACCGTTCCAGGCACCCCGGCGATCGGAGGGACAGCTGAAGAGGTCCACGTTATTGACGTACGGGTAGATAGCCATGTACCAATACATACTGTTGCTTAGTGCCCCACCAGGGTATTGTACGTCCGACTCAGGCGTTCGGTTGTGCTGGTTGGGGTACAGCTCGTCGTAGTCCTGAACGTACATCATCAGGGCAGTGCCCTGCTGCCTCATGTTCGAAAGGCAGCTGGTCTGCCGGGCCCTCTCGCGGGCCCTTGCGAATACTGGAAACAGAATTGCCGCAAGGATCGCAATAATCGCGATCACCACCAGCAATTCGATCAAGGTGAAGCCCTTTGCCGCCCTCGACATCACAATCTTCCTCTCCTGATGCTTCCTGTCTGGATCTACGATACCATTAATATCATATACGGTGGGCTCACGGCAAGAGAATATTGTAAGTAGAAGCACTTTATCAACGCAGTTTACGTGCGGATAATCCGGGATACCTCTCGCTCTCCTCAGAGGAATCTCGGCGTCCTGCCGGTCCACTCTCATGATTGAGCGCGCCCCGCGGCGCGTGTGCACCATGCGGGGCGCGCTATCTATGAACATTCGTGAGGCCTCACGGTCTGAATATCACAGGCAGGTGGTCGTAGGGCCGATCCCCCTGCACGAACCCTGCCGGATCAGGGATGGCAAGCCATTTCGCATGCCCATCAGCGAAGCCGAAGTTGGCCCCGCCGTTGTGTCGATTCGATATGTGGCTGTTCGGATAGAAGCTGTCGTAGACCACGAACGTGTTCCATGAGCCTTCGATCAGATCTGTGTCCACTATGAGCAGGAACTCGGCCGGCCGCTGCATCTCGGCAAGAGCCGTGGCGACGCTTATGTGCCGGTTGTAACCGTATGCGTGTCGGCCGGTGTACGCTCCATCCCAGACGGCGCGCCGTGTGGAGGGACAGTTGTAGACACCGATGTTCATGACATAGGGGTAGATCAGCGAAGCCCAATGTGTGCGCACACTCGTTCCCCCGTTAGGATGCACGACCTCGCTCTCGTTAATGGTAACGTGTGGCGGAGGCAGAGTCTCGTCATAGTCCTGAGCGTACATCAGAAAGGCCATAGAAAGCTGTTTCAGGTTCGAGAGGCAACTGGCCTGCCTGGCCCTCTCACGGGCCCGGGCGAAGACGGGGAACAGAATTGCCGCGAGGATCGCGATGATCGCGATTACCACGAGCAGTTCGATGAGCGTGAAGCCCCTGCGGAACGTAAACATTGTGCGACCTCCTTTGCATCCCGATTATTTGACGGGCAGATTGCCCGGTGCATCCACTCACGGCGGGCAGATCAAGGAGACGCAACACCCTCCACATCTCGCCGACCAAGACCGTCTGGACAGGCGCCAGGACATGGCTATCTTACTCGTCTGCTGCCTGATCTCTACCTCACACAGATCTCTGGCAGATTAGCAGGAAGAGGCATTATCATTATCGTAGCGTCGCATATATGTTCTACGCACCTGAGTTATAACACTTTGGAAGGATTTGGGCAAGGAGATTCGCATCATAGACGCGCCAGAGCTACTTTGGGTTCACGTGCGCAGTATCTACGGCGGCACACGTTCCGCCCCGCAAAGGCGGATTCGGGGAGTGAGCAATTCTCCGAAGCGTCTGCCGGGAGCTACAGGAGCACAAGAGAATACGCCCCGCGTCGAAGCCGCGGGGCGTGAGGTGCGATCTCGGCCGGTCGCTTGCTTGCTGCTTTACGGCCTGAAGGTGACCGGCAGCATCTCGTAGGAATCGCCCGGGGACATTGCCTCAGGGTCCGGAGTCGCCAGCCACCTGGCGTGACCGTCGGCGAAGCCGAAGTTTGCGCCGCCGTTATGGCGGTGAGCGATATGGCTGTTTACGTAGAAGGAGTCGTAGACCACGAATGTGTTCCATGAGCCTTCGAGCAGGTCCGTGTCCACTATCAGCAGGAACTCGGAAGGCCGCTCCATCTCGGCAAGAGCGGTGGCGACACTGATATGCCGGTTATAGCCGTATGCGTGGCGGCCGGTGTAGCTTCCGGTCCACACGGCTCTCCGGGTGGAGGGGCAATTGTACACGCCAATGTTGTTCACGTACGGATAGATCTGTGAGGCCCAGTGGGTCCTCACGTGAGTACTGCCGTCAGGATGGACTACCTCACTCTCGTTGATCGTAACGTGTGGCGGAGGCAGAGTTTCGTCATAGTCCTGAGCGTACATCAGGAATGCGAGGGAGAGTTGCCTGAGGTTTGACAGACAACTCGCCTGCCGGGCCCGCTCGCGGGCCCTTGCGAATACTGGAAACAGGATTGCCGCAAGGATCGCAATAATCGCGATCACCACGAGCAACTCGATCAAGGTGAAGCCTTTGCGTTTCATTGCACGACCTCCTCTGTCGGTATTTTTTCGGGCATGCTGCCCGTTGCCGTCGGCGTGTCTGACACGTCATCGTGGTGCCCCCCGGTCGTATGCTCTCCCGCACGACCGGGGGACGATAAGACGATCATCTACGGGGAGAAACGGATACCCGGCAGATTGTAGGGCTCAAGGTCTTCCATTGCATCCCAGTCAGGGATGGAAGTCCACCTCGCGTGACCGTCGGCGAAGGCCATGTTAGCGCCTCGATTGTGGCGGGGATAGATCATGGTCCTGTAGTAGATACGCGAGTAGAAGACGTAAGGCATCGGACTGGCGTCGCGGGGCGGTGACGGGGCGTAACCGGTGTCGGCGAGCACGACCGTCTCCGAAGGATACTCCACGTCCGCCAGACTGATCGGTGGTGGTGAAGTGTGATAACAGAAACCGCGGTTGTAGCCGTAGCCGATGTAGCTCGTGCATCCACCGTCCCAGGCGAGTCCTCTGGCGGAGGGACAGGTGAAGATGTCCACGTTGTTCACGTAGGGGTAAATGGCCCTGTACCAACGTATCCTGTTGGAGGTGCTTCCATCGGGGTGTTCGACGTCGTCGTGTTCGGTTGTGTTTGCGCGATGTGGGAACATCTCGTCGTAGTCCTGAACGTACATCATCAACGCTGTGGCCATCTGCCGGATGTTCGATAGACAACTGGTCTGGCGAGCCCTTTCTCTCGCCCGTGCGAAGACGGGGAAGAGAATCGCTGCGAGGATCGCAATGATCGCGATCACTACCAGAAGCTCAATTAGCGTGAAGCCCTTTGCGGCTCGCGTCATGTCGCATCTTCCTCTCATGTGGTATCTTCTTCCCCTCTGCCCGTCAGAGGCGACAGAGTTGAAGTTACGCGTACTACATACCTGATCCATATTATGATTCTCTGTAACTACTCACGTTGTGGCTTGTGTC
>PXBW01000140.1 GCA_003566775.1 candidate division WS1 bacterium | reverse complement strand
CCCGTGGTCTTCGAGGTGCAGTGATGAAAGCCCCCGTCCACGATGAAACGCCCGAGCTTGTGCCCGACAAAGCCGAGGTGGTGCTGGCTGCACGTGATGTTACGAAAAGCTTCGGTGCGATTCATGCGCTGAAGGGGGTGAATTTCGACGTGCATCGCGGCCAGGTCACGACGCTTTTCGGCGAAAATGGTGCTGGCAAATCGACCCTTATGAAAATCCTGTCCGGCGTGCAGTTGCCGACCTCGGGGGAACTGATCCTCGATGGCAAGCCGGTCACGATCGCTTCTACGGTTGAGGCGCGCGCGCTGGGCATTTCGATCATCCACCAGGAACTCTCGCTCGCGCCCAATATGAATGTGCGCGACAATATCTTCATGGGCCGCGAAATCATGGGGTCGCGCGGAGTGAATTTCGTCGAGGAAGAACGCCAGTGCCGCGCCCTGATGAAAGAGCTGGAAGAAGATATCGATCCACTGACCCTGGTTGAGGATTTGCGCCTTGGTCAGCAGCAAATTGTCGAGATCGCCCGCGCATTGTCCGTGAATTCCCGCATCTTGATCATGGATGAGCCGACTTCGGCGCTGTCCGCCTCGGAAGTCGAAGTGCTGTTCAAGGTCATCCACGACCTGAAGGCGCGCGGGGTTTCGATCGTTTACATCTCGCACCACCTCGAAGAGGCGCTGACCATCACCGATCATGCCGTGGTGCTGCGCGATGGTGTGATGACAGCATATGCACCGCGTGCCGAGATCGATCTGGAGTGGATCGTCCGTAACATGGTGGGCGAGAATTTCGACCTTGGGTCGCCGCCGACTGGCTATGATTTCGGCGAGGTGGCACTGTCCGTGAGCAATCTCAGCATACCGGCGACGGGCGGCTTGGGAAATTCGGTCGTGGACCGGCTGTCCCTGGATGTCCGGCAAGGTGAGATCGTGTGCATCTACGGGTTGATGGGGGCGGGACGCACCGAATTCATGGAATGTGTGGCGGGGCGTCTGCCGGCCTCGGGCGGGCAGATACAGCTGCATGGCCACGACATTACCGGCATGACCATAGCGCAGCGAATCCAGGCGGGCCTTGTCCTGACGCCAGAGGACCGCCAGCGTGACGGTCTGGTGCAGACGATGACAGTCGGTCAGAATGTCTCGCTCGCGTCGATCGGCGCCTTCACAAAGGGGCTTCTGACATCGCGGAGCGCCGAACGGAAGATCGTCGAGCGTTCGATCCGCGAGGTGACCATCAAGACCGATGGCGGCGGCGCGGCCATCGGCTCGCTGTCGGGGGGCAATCAGCAAAAGGTCGTCATCGGCAAGATGCTGGCCACCCAACCATCGGTGATCTTATTGGACGAACCCTCGCGCGGGATTGATATCGGGGCCAAGGCCGAAGTGTTCCGCCTGTTGTCCGAAGGCGCGCGCAAGGGGCTTGCGGTCGTGTATTCGACATCCGAGGTCAGTGAATGCCTGTCCATCGCGCATCGCATCATCGTCATGCACAAGGGCAGGATCGCGGCCAGTTTCGGGCCTGATGCGACCAAGGAACAGATCATGGCCGCCTCGGGCGAGGTGGATCTGCAACAAAATCTGACTGCGGCCTTCGGGTTGGATCATTGCGAGGTCGTGAGCGACCTGCATCAGGAAGATCTGGCCCTGCGGGCGCTTGGCGTGGCGGGTGCAGCTTTCCTGTCTGCTGAAATCGCCGCTGACGACACAGCGATCCTGGGCATTGGCCATGGAAGAACATTGTTGTCCTGCGTCGAGCATCTTGGCGCCCTGTCGGCGCCCGGCCTGAAGGTCGTGTCGCTGATGGGGGCACAGACTGCCGGTGCGGATATGAACCCGCATGCCGTCGCTTCGCGGCTGGCCGAGAAGATCGGCAGCGAGGTGGAATCCATGCCGGTGCCGTTCATCGCCAATTCGACCGCTGACCGCGATGTTCTGCTGGGCCAGAAAGCCGCGCAACAGGCCGCCCGGCTGGCCGAACAGGCCGATCTGATGATCGTCGGCATCGGCACGACTTTGCCTGAGGCCGAGCTTGTCACCACAGGCATGGTCGAACCTGCAGAGATGGCCACCATCGCTGCGGAAGGCGGGGCGGGCGAAATGCTGGGCCATTTCTTCGATAAGCGGGGCCAGCCTGTCGGGCGCGAGATCACGGACCGCATTCTGACCCAGTCCCGCGACCGTCTGAAAGGCCGCCGCATCGTTGCGGTGGCAGGGGGGCAGGTCAAGACCCACGCCATCAAGGCCGTTCTGGAAAGCGGCCTGCTGAGCGGGCTGATCATCGACGAACACACTGCCCGCGACATCGTCGAGATGGACAAACCCGCTGCGGCCAAGCCCATCACCGCCAAGCATTGAACCGGAGATTGCCGAAATGACCGACGTTGTGACGAACAAGAAGCAAGGCTCGGGCGGGCTTATCGCCTCGATCTTTGGCCGGGACATGAACTTTGTCCAGATCCTCATGGAAGGCCGCGCCTTTTTTGCGCTGATCGCGATCATCGTGACCTTTGCCTTCCTGTCTGATCGGTATCTGTCGGTGTCGAATTTCCTGACCATGACATCGCAGGTCGCGATCTTCGGGCTGTTGTCCATCGGCATGCTGCTGGTGATCCTGTCGGGTGGGATTGACCTGTCGGTCGGGTCCACGCTGGCGCTATGCGGTGTGTTCGCGGGGTTTCTACTACAAGGGGTCGAACTGTCCGCGCTGGGCGTGATCCTGTATCTGCCGGTCTGGGCGGTGGTGATCTGTACGCTTGGAATGGGGGCTCTGGTCGGGGTCGTGAATGGCGTGCTAGTGGCCTATCTGCGGGTCCCGGCCTTCGTGGCGACGCTCGGCACGCTGTATGTTGCGCGCGGCGTGGCGCTGTTGATGACCAATGGGCTGACCTATAACAATCTGCGGGGCCGTCCTGAATTCGGCAATACCGGTTTTGAATGGCTGGGCTTTTACCGGATATGGGGCGTGCCGATAAGCATTTTCGTGCTGGCCGCAACCGCGATCGCCGTGCATTTGCTGCTGTCGCGCGCGCCGTTTGGTCGCTGGCTCTACTCCACTGGCGGCAATGCCAGGGCGGCGGAACTGTCGGGCGTTCCGGTCAAATCCGTACAGGTCTGGGTCTATGTTCTGTCAGGAATGTGCGCGGCCATCGCAGGGCTGGTGCTCAGTTCGCAGCTGACCTCGGCGGGCCCGACGGCAGGGACGACATATGAGCTGACGGCCATCGCGGCGGTCGTGGTGGGAGGTGCGTCATTGATGGGCGGGCGCGGCACGGTGCAGGGCACATTGCTGGGCGCGTTCGTCATTGTCTATCTGGGCGCGGGCCTCGTGATCATCGGGGTGTCATCCTATTGGCAGACTGTATTTACCGGCGCGGTCATTGTGCTCGCCGTCATGCTCAATTCCATCCAATACGGGGGCAAGTCCGGCAAGACCTGACCCATCCCCTTCACCATTCGCGGAGGAACAGGCGACAGACGCCTGACGCGGACACCGCCGGGTTCCGGCACATCAACCAAGGGAGAGACTATCATGTTCAAGATCACAAGACGCGCAATTCTTGCGGCGACGGCATCGCTGCCGCTGATGGCAGCGGCAGCATCCGCCGAAGGCCTGATCAGCATCATCGTGAACGACCCGGCGAACCCCTACTGGTTTACCGAAGGCGAGGTCGCGCGAGAAACCGCAGAGGAACTAGGCTACACGGCAAATGTCTCCGCGCATCGCGGCGACACCAACACCGAATCCAACCTGATCGACGCGGCCATTACCAATGGCGCGGCGGCAATCATTCTGGATCCGGCCAATGCCGACGGGTCTGTGGGTGTCGTTCGTCGTGCGACCGAAGCCGGCATCCCGGTCTTTCTGGTGAATGCCGAGATCAACGAGGACGGCATCGCTATCGCGCAGCTTGTGTCCAACAATGCTCAGGGTGCCGCACTGGGCGCGGTGACCTGGCAAGAACTGGTGGGTGACGAGGCGCGCTATGTCGAATTCTTCGGCAATCCGTCCGACAATAACGCGGCCACCCGGTCGAACGGCTATAACACCGTTCTCAGCCAGTATCCCGGCCTAGAAAAGATTGCCGAGGAAGTCGCCAACTGGGACCGCACCGAGGGTTACAACCGCATGCAATCGATCATGCAGGCCCATGACGAGATTGACGCGGTGATATCGGGCAACGATGAGATGGCACTGGGCGCAATTGCCGCGCTGAAAGAGGCCGGACGCCTTGACGGGACCATCATCGGTGGGTTTGACGGGTCGCCCGACGCGGTGGAAGCCGTGCGTGCTGGTGAGATGGCCTATACCGTGCTTCAGCCAGTAGCGGTCTTTGCCCGGGAAGCCGTCATTCAGGCCGACTACTACATTCAGAACGGCACACCCATGGTCGATGAGGAAAAGCAGCTGTTCGACTGTCTGCTGATCACTCCGGACAATGTGGATAACTATACCGCTCCGTTCACACTCTCGATGTAAGT
>PXBW01000217.1 GCA_003566775.1 candidate division WS1 bacterium | reverse complement strand
GAGCACAGTCGCCTCCCCACCGGCTTCCGCCAGCCGCTCGATGTCTTCGATAGCGTAGGAGGCGATCTCCTCGTTGAACTGACCACACATGCCCTGGTCGGAGCCCAGAACGATAGCGCCGAGGTCCCTGGTGATGGGGGCCTCCACCATTCTCGCGCCCTGAGGACGCCTTCTGAGCACACCCTCGAGGGCCAGTTCCACGGTACGGTTATAGGTGTCGATCGACCGCACCACTCCCTCGAGTTGCTGAATACTCACCGCGGCCAGGGCTTTCATGGTGCTGACGACCGACTCCAGGCTCTCAGCGGTGCTGATTCTCGCGCTCAGTTCCTCAACTGTCTGCATCGGCGCCCCCGGTCTCCTCGCCGTCGCCTGTGAGGCCCGCAACGGCCGCGCGCGAGACTTCTTCGAGTTGCTCGAGATCCTCGTCGGTCAATTGCTCGCCGGAGGTAATCTGTTCGCAGAGTTCGGACAGCTCTTCTTCCACCGCCGCGCGCAGCTTCTCAGCCGCCTCTGCCACCCGCTCGATGGGGATCTCGTCAAAGACTCCGACGCTGGCCGCGGCGAGTGTGGCGATCTGCTCATGCACCGGAAGCGGATCCAGTTCCGGCTGCTTAAGCGCCTCGCGCACACGGCGTCCGCGCTCGAGCTTCTGTCTGGTGCTCTCATCAAGACGGGTTCCGAAGCGCGCGAAGGTCTCCAACTCCTCGAACTGCGTGTACTGCAACCGAAGGTCACCCGCCACCGCGCGATAGGCCGGAAGCTGGGTCTTGCCACCCACACGCGAGACCGACTTGCCGATGTCGATCGCGGGTAGGATGCCGAGCTGGTAGAGGTTCGGATTCAGGTAGATCTGCCCATCGGTAATTGAGATGAGGTTGGTCGGGATGTACGCCGAGATGTTCTGCGCCTCAGTCTGCACCACGGGCAGGGCGGTCATGGAGCCGCCGCCGAGTTCCGGTCGCAGATGGGTGGCGCGCTCCAGCAGCCGCGAGTGGATGTAGAAGATGTCACCCGGATACGCCTCACGTCCCGGCGGTCGGCGCAGCAGCAGCGAAACCTGGCGATATGCCTTGGCGTGCTGGGTCAGGTCGTCGTAGATTACCAGCGCGTCATCACCGCGCTCCATAAAGAATTCGGCCATCGTTGTGGCCGCGTACGGTGCGATGTACTGCAGGCCCGGTGATGCTTCCCCGGACGCCACGACCACGACGGTGTAATCAAGCGCACCGTGCTCGCGTAGATCCGCGATCACCTGTGCGGTGTCGTCGCTGCGCTGGCCTACCGCGCAGTAGATGCAGATCACGTTGGTGTCGCGCTGGTTGATGATGGTGTCAACAGCCACGGAGGTCTTGCCGGTCTGCCGGTCGCCCACGATCAGCTCGCGCTGCCCGCGCCCGATGGGAATCAGCGCATCGATCGCCTTGATCCCCGTTTGAAGCGGCGTGGTGACCGGTGATCGGTCCATGATCGGCGTCGCGGAGACCTCGATCGGGCGGCGCGTCCAGGTATGTGCGGCGCGCCTGCCGTCCAGCGGCTCACCAAGGGCATTCACGACACGGCCGAGCAGTTCCTCGCCAACCGGCACGTCAATGACACGCCCGGTGCGGCGTACTTCGTCGCCGGAACTGAGGCCCGCGTCGTCACCGAGGAGGATAACACCGACCTCATCCTCCGTGAGAGTAAATGCCATGCCCATGAGGCCGCCCGGGAAGCGCACAAGCTCCTCGAAGCGCACGGCCGGCAGGCCGCGCACACGGGCGATACCCTGCCCGGCGGCGAGCGTGACACCGACCTCCTCGATCACCAGGCCGTTGCGCCGCCCCAGTGACGAGTCGAAGGCGCGGGCGACCTTATCTATGGATGAACTCAGAGTCTCATCGACTATGCCATCAACTGTCGTCTTCTGTTCGCTCATAGTCCTACTCACCCTGCGACTCACCTGTTGTTGTCGCGGTTTCAGCCTCGCGGGGCTCGTCGGTATCTGCATCCTCGTCGGCCTCGCGATGCAGAGTCTCGGAGATGCTCTCCTCTAGGCTGTCGAGATAACCCTCGATACTCCAGGAGATCTTACGCCCGCCGATACTCAGTTCGAGGCCGCAACGCAGGTCCTCCGACTGTCGGAACTTTATCGTCGTCTCGGAGCCGAGTGCGCTGCGGAGGGCGTTTTCGATCCGCTCGCGGTCGGCGGCGGAGAGTTCGAAGGCGCTGGTCATCACCGGGGCGCGATCGACCTCCTTGACCGCATCACGAAGATCTCGAAGGCTCTCCTCGTCGAGAGCGCCCAGGCGCTCGACGAACACTGAGACGATCTGCTGCTGCAATTCGGTGTCGGCGAGATCGCTCAGCACCTCGCGCGCGACCGCGCAAACGCGCTCACCCATCCGATCGCGGAGTTCGCGAAGGAATGATTCGCGCTCCTCGCGCAGATTCTCGCGCCACCTCTCCTCAAGAGCCTCGACCTCACGTCGTGCCGCCTCGAGCAGTTCCTCATGATTCTGCTCGGCCTCGGTGCGCGCTTTCTCAAGGAACTCTTCACGCTGCTGTTCGAGTTGTCGAACCTTCTCTTCGTACTCACGTACTTTATCTTCGGCGATCTCCTCGCGCTGCTGCGCTTCCTTGATCTGATCCTTGATGGCCTGCCTGCGATTCTCCATCGCGTTCGTGATCGGGCCATAGAGGAAGTGCTTCAACAGCCAGACCAGGATCAGGAAGTTAACGATCTGCGAGATCACTACCACCCAGTCTATCTGCATAGGTTACTGCCCCGCCTGTTCGATCAGATAAGCCCAGTACGGGTTTGCGAACATGATGATCATTGAGACCACGAATGCGTAGATCGCAGTGGACTCAACCATCGCGACACCCACGAAGAGCGTGCGGGAGATCGTGTCGGACATGTCGGGCTGCTGGGCGATGGCCGAGAGGGCATCGGCAACCGCACGGCCCTGACCGAGCGCCGAACCGATGGAGCCGATCGCCATCGTAATGCCCCCGGCGAAGATCGAAACTGCGGCGACGTACTCAAGACCTGTCATGCGTCAAGCACCTTCTTTCTAAGCTACGTCTCTCCGCGCGGCGAGCGCGGGAGGACGCTCAACTGGCGTCTTACATCATTGTCAGGGGCCGCATGTGACGGAAGAGAGTCCCTCCGCCAATCATATGAGCGGCACCATCTCTTTCAGATCGCATCGTCCACCAGGTCGTCATCCGCGTCCCCCTCTTCCTTCTCAGGAGCGCCGCGCTGGACCTCAGTGCCCGAAGCGATGAAAACCATTGCAAGAACTGCGAAGATGTAGGCATGTATCACGCCCGTCAGCAGCGTCAGCAGGCGCATTACGACCGGGAAGAAGAACGGGACCAGCATTATGAGCAGAGCACCGATCATTGTGCCCGACATCACGTTCCCGAAGAGCCTGACTGCGTGGGCGAGGCTACGCGACAGGTCTCCGACGATGTTGAAGGGCAGCAGTACCGGTGTCGGTTCGACGTAGCGACGCATGTACCCGATCAGTCCGCGCTGCGAGATACCGTAGTAGGGCACTGCGATGAAGACACACAGCGCGAGGGCCGCCGTGGTCGAGATCGAGCCGGTCGGCGCCACGAAACCCGGGACGATGTCCAGGATGTTGCATGTTATCACGTAGATGAAGATCGTCCCCACGAAGGGCATGTAAAGCTCTGGAGGATCTCCGCCGATCTCCTTGATCTGATCGCGGATGCTCTTGACTATCACCTCGAGCAGGTTCTGCGCCGGGGATATCTCAAGCTCGGATGTCATGGAGCGCGTGATCAGCCAGGATACGATCACGAGACCGATCATCACCACCCACGACCAGAAGATCGTTGCGTTGATGGCAAGCTCGCCGATGTGAAACATTATCATCTCATCGGGTGTGATCTCAGTTATCTCCACGTACGTTCAACCATCCTTACCCTGGGGCAGTGCCGTATCGCCGCGACTTTCCGGCCCCCAGATACGTATTGCGAGCAACCGCGTGACAAAGAAGCCAACCATACCGGCTATCAACTGTGCAAGTCCCCAACTCAGGAGCAGGTAGAAGATCCCTACCGCGATCGCGATTCTCAGCAGAGCGCTTGCCCCCAGCATCAGCACGGGCCGCCGCATCGCTTGGAGACGCCGCACCGTTGCCCACAGCCCGAAGAAGTAACCGATCCCCAGTGTCCCACCGATCAGGAGAGCGGCAGTCACCGCGAGGGGGTCAATCTTCATCGAGTTCATCATGCTCTCTTTCGATCTCTTCCTGCTCTTTCTTGATCCAGTGGTACACGTTCAGGCAGCCGATTGCGAGGCCTATGAACAGGCCGGTAAGTGTCCACGACACAGTACCGGGATAGTTGCGGTCAAGCCAGATGCCCAACCCGAGCAACAGCACAGTGGGCACCATCAGCGACCAGCCGACCAGCCCAAAGTAACTGAAGCCGAACATGATGCTACGGTCTTTGCGGTCGCGCGCTCTGATCTTGCGCTTCT
>PXBW01000319.1 GCA_003566775.1 candidate division WS1 bacterium | reverse complement strand
TGCTGCGCGGCCTGACGGTCGAAGGCCTGCCCGGCTGGGATGGCGGGCGCGGCCAGACCATCCGCTACATCGACTGGGACGATGTGGGGGCCAACACCTTCACCATCGCCAACCAGTTCCGTGTCGATTGCCCGCCCGGCCATGATGTGGGCAAGGGCTTCATCATCCCCGATCTTGTGCTGCTGGTGAACGGCATCCCGGTGGTGGTGGTCGAGGCGAAAAGCCCCGCCATCCCCGAACCGCTGGCCGAGGCGGTGAACCAGCTGCGCCGCTATCACAACGCCCGCAAGGCAGCACTTGAGGTGGAGGAGAACGAGGGCGCGCCCGCGCTCTTCGCCTCTGTCCAGTTGCTGATCGCCACAAGCTTCGATCAGGCCCGCGTGGGCTGCATCGGCGCGGGGCTGGAACATTACGGAAGCTGGAAAACCGTGGTCGGCCCGGACGGCACCGGGTCCGAGGATGCGGTGGCGGCGGCTCTGGGGAAAAAGGGCCTGTCGGAACAGGAACGCCTGATCGCCGGGATGCTGCGGCCCGCGCATCTGCTGGATATCCTGCGGCATTACCTGTTGTTCATGAATGTGGGCGGCCAGACCATCAAAACCGTCTGCCGCTATCAGCAATACCGCGCCGTGAACCGCGCGCTGGAACGACTGCGCACTGGCAAGACCCGCGCGCAGGACGGCGAATATGATCGGCGCGGCGGCATCGTCTGGCACACGCAAGGGTCGGGCAAAAGCCTGACCATGGTGTTCATGATCCGCAAGATGCGGACCGATGTGGCCTTGCGAAAGTTCAAGGTGATCATGGTCACCGACCGCCGTGACCTGCAACGCCAGTTGTCGGAGACGGCGACCCTTTCGGGCGATGTGGTGGAACTGGCAACGAATGCCGGGGCGCTTAAGCGGCTGGCGCGGCGCAAGGGGCCGGGGTTGGTGTTCGCCACGATCCAGAAATACCGCACCGAGGAGGATGTGCCCGATGTGACCAAGGGCCCGGCTTTCGAGGTGTTGAACGAGGATGAAACGATCCTTGTCGTGGTGGACGAGGCGCACCGGACACAGGCCGGCGACCTGCACGCCAACCTGATGGCCGCCCTGCCGAACTGCGCCCGGATCGGGTTTACCGGCACGCCGATCATCATGGGTGAAAAGAAGCGGACGGCGCAGATCTTCGGCGATTTCATCGACCGTTACACGATCAAGGAGGCCGAGGCGGATGGGGCGACGGTGCCGGTCCTTTATGAGGGGCGAACGGCCGAGGGCGCGGTGAAGGACGGCGCCACGCTGGACGGGTTGTTCGAGGACATGTTTCGCGACCGGACCGAGGAAGAACTGGAGGCGATTCGCAAGAAATACGCGACGAAGGGCAACATCCTCGAGGCCCCGGCGCTGATCGCGGAAAAAGCCCGCGACATGCTGCGGCATTATGTGACGAACCTGCTGCCCAACGGCTACAAGGCGCAGGTCGTGGCCTACAGCCGCCTCGCCGTGATCCGCTACCATGCCGCGTTTCTGGAGGCGCGTGATGAGTTGCTGGCACAGGCGGCCGCGCTGTCGGACTATGACAAGGCGATGGACGATGAAGTCCTATGCACCAAGCCGCCGGTGACGCAGGCCCTCGTCCAGGCCTGGCGGTATCGCGACACGCTGGCGCGGATCGAGTTTGCGCCGGTGATGTCGGGTGGCAACAACGATGACCCGACCTGGCGGCAATGGACGGAAGGACATGCCCAAGAAGCCCGGATCAAGCGGTTCAAGAAACCCCTGTTCCACAAGGACCCGGCCAAGACGGATCCGCTGGCGTTCCTGATCGTCAAATCCATGCTGCTGACCGGCTTCGACGCTCCCATCGAAGGGGTGATGTATCTGGACCGGTCGATCCGCGAGGCAGAACTCTTGCAGGCCATCGCCCGGGTCAACCGGACAGGCTTCGGCAAGTCCTGCGGCATCGTGGTGGACTATTTCGGCGTGGCGCATCACCTGAAATCCGCCTTGGCCGCCTATGCGGACGAGGATATCGAGGGCGCTCTGGTCGGGCTCAATGACCAAATCCCGGTGCTGCGGGATCGCCACATCCGGGTCATCGACATTTTCCGCAGGGCCGGCCTTGAAGACATTTCTGATGATGAGGGTTGCCTGAATGTCCTTGCGACCGAGAAGGCCCGGGCGGAGTTCACAGTCAAGCTTAAGGACTTCCTGACCTCGCTCGAAATCATCCTGCCACGTCCCGAAGGGCTTCCTTTCGTCAAGGACGCGAAGCGGCTGGCCTATATCCATGCTCGAGCGCGCAACAGATACCGCGACGTCATGTCGCTCGGGTCCGATGTCGGGGCAAAGGTCCGCAAGCTGATTGATGACCATGTGGTCTCCCTTGGCATCGACCCGAAGATTCCGCCGGTTCAACTTACCGATGCGAATTTCGACAGCCATGTCGAGCAGACGGCCGGAAGCCGCGCAAAGGCTTCCGAGATGGAACACGCGATCCGATCACACATCCGAAAGAGCCTTGAGGCGGACCCGGTTCGTTTCAAGAAGATGTCGGAGCGCCTGAAGCAGATCCTCGAGGGATTCGGCCAGCAGTGGGACCAGATCATCGCACAACTCCAAGCCCTTATTGATGAACTTCGTTCTGATAGTGCATCCGGTGATGGGACGGCACCTGACATCCCAGAGGTCTATCTGCCCTTCTTGCGGACAGTACTCGAGGCTTGCTCTGCGGGGCCGGAGACGGACGCAACCCATTTGCACGCCATCCACCAAATGACCTTGAATGTTGTTGATCGCATCATTGAGGAGGTGTGCACCAACCGGTCTATCTGGAGCAGCTTCAAGCTCGCAGATCAAGAGAACCTTCGCTCTGAAATCTTCGAGATCATACTTGATCGAAAGCTGGATGGTTTCGATGTCTCCGATGCGGAAAGCCTTGCCGACCAGTTGATGCAGCAGGCCAAGGCAAACGACGACAAACTCAGGACAGCATGATGCCAAAGCTGCCTCTAACTCCGATCAGGACCGGTGGCAAGCCGACTCGCGCCAGCGATCACATGCTGGAGGTCGATGGTCTATGCTTCGAGGTTCTCAGAAGCGAAAGGCGCAGGACTTTGCAGATTACCGTTGAGCGTACCGGTGCGCTGCGAATTGTCGCTCCGCCGCAAGTCGAAGACAGGCAGCTTATTGACTTCGTGGAGGAAAAGCTGCTCTGGATCCACACAAAAATTGAAGAGAAGTCCAGGCTGCAGCAGAGAGCGCCGATCAAGGATTTCGTTGACGGTGAGGGCTTTCTATATCTGGGCAAGAGTTACCGCCTTCGTCTCGTGGAAAAGCAACTTGTGGATCTTACGCTTCGAAACGGACGATTCTGTCTTCGCCAGGCCTCGGTACGACGGGGGCGAGAGATATTCATGCGATGGTATGCGTATCGCGCGCAGGGGTGGTTCGAAAGGCAAGTCGCGGAACACGCCAACCGAATGGGTGTGATCGTGAATGAGGTCAACGTACAGGATCTTGGCTATCGGTGGGGCTCGTTCGGAACTGGTGGCCGGGTGTCCTTCCACTGGAAAGCCATTCTCCTGCCTCCGCGAATCGCACAGTACGTCGTGGTACATGAGCTTGCCCACGGGCTGCACCCTGACCATTCCCCAAAATTCTGGATCAAGGTTGAGCAGCACCTTCCAGATTGGCGCTCGCGGAAAACTTGGCTGGCAGAGAACGGGATCCAGGTTGAGGGGATCTGAGCATTCTCTCGGTTCCGCTAGATTGGGACGGTGTCACGACACCTGCCACACCTCCCCATCATCCAAACGCTTGACGTAATCCACCGCCGCTCCGTTCCAGTGATACGCGAAATGCCCGCCCTGTGTCGGGATCGGGACGACATCTGGCCAGAACACCGCGATGCAGTCCCCGCCCGGATAGCGGACGCTGGGCCAGGTGATGCCGTTCGATCCGGCCGCCCGGCGCTCAGCGCCGTAAACCTGCGAGGGGCGGTAGTCGTCAGGGTCGAGCAAGTCGGCGCGGCCGGTAGCGTCGTCCAGATCGGCATCGATCGATCCGATCAGTTCGCGAAACTGCGAGGTCCAACCGGGGGCTTCGCTCGTGGCGCGCATGAAGCGGGCGTGGTGGTGGACGGTTTCGGCGATGGCCACCTCGGTGCGGTCGCCGGCGTAGTAGAGGCCGAAGCTGCCGTCCGAGAAACGTCCCGGTCGCAGGGGCGAGCAATGGACAAAGGGGGCCATCACCCAGCTGGCGCCGGGCCCGGTCACGCGGCGCGCAACTGGCACCTTCGAGAGGTCACCGATGCTGTCGCGGATGCGCGGGTTGAACTTGGCCTCGGCCGAGGCGAGCGCCTCCCAGTCGGCGGGGTCGGCGATGTCCTCGAAGAGGTCGATAGGCGGGTGGATCGAGCGGATGATGCGGGAGGTGCGTGGCCAGGTCACGCGGGTCGTGGGCACCTTCACCATGCACCGCGCTCGGCATCGAGATAGGCGCGCAGGTCGATCAGGTCGGTGATCTC
>PXBW01000150.1 GCA_003566775.1 candidate division WS1 bacterium | reverse complement strand
TTCATCTGCTATCACCTCAACCACAGCTTACACAGACCATCACCCAATACCTCTTAATCTCACCGACCTTTCCCACTTTTTTCAGCAGTCAGATCATCGCGATCCTGGCGGCGATTCTGTTTCCGGTATTCGCGAGAGCACGTGATCGAGCGCGCCAGGCAACCTGCACGAGCAATCTCAGGCAGATAGGTCTCGCGATGATGATGTACTCTCAGGACTACGATGAACGGTATCCGCGCTACGAGGTCAACCACGGCAGCTCGACTCGGCGCGCGAGCGCCCATTACGACACGATCCACCCCTATATCATGAACGAAGAGGTGCATATCTGCCCGAGTGGCGATTTTGCCTACCGCGGCCACGCGAGCAATACCACGAGGTCGGACTTCGCAGAGGGCGAGGGTGTCTTCCGCCAGGTGATGCGTTCCAGCTACGCGGTGTGCCGTGATGGCACCCGCTCGAGTGGACACGTCGGAAGAATGCCCTGGGGACGGCGCATGGCTGAGATCACGCGGCCCGCCGAGTTGATCCTGGTGTTCGAGTCACGCGCGGGCTACGTGAGGAGCCTGAGTAACGTTGGCTTCACCACCGACGATCCGCCTCAGCCACGTCCCATGGAGAATGACCAGGGACGAGTGCGAAACATGAAGTACCGTCACAATCTGCAGATGAACGTGGTCTATGCCGACGGTCACGTCCGATCAGTCCCACAGTTGACCTGTCCGGATGTGTTCGTGGTCCGCTGACCGGAGCGGTCGCGAGGGCCGATGGCGGGACAGCCCCCGTGAGCGCCCGCGCAGACCAACTGTTCCCGACACTTCGCGGGTGGAGGTGCATGATTCTCCACCCGCGAACTTCCGTGTGTAACGCAGTCATCTCGGCCCCAGTAAGATCAGATTGATTACTACAGGGAGGGCGGTAGATGGAGACCATGAAATCGATGCTGGCAATTTCGCTTGCGCTGATGGCCACCTGCACTGCAGCGGTTGCGGTGCAGGTGGAGCCGGTCGGTCTGGAGCAGGTTCCGGACGCACCGTTCGAAGCCGACGAGGCAACGGTCTATCATCAGGACTTCGAGGCGAACTTCGATGGCGCTTCGGGGGAGTTCAGCACGGGTGAGGGCCAATGGGGGCAGGGCCTGCATATGCACATGCCGGATGGACGCTATGACGTGGACGCGAGCGGTCTCGACCTTGGTGCCACGGGTACCGTCGAGTGGTGGGTGCGCCCGCGTCCGGTCATCCAGGCGTGGCGCGATCAGGCGTGGCGCTACTTCATGCACGCGCGCCCGGCGGAGGAGGGGGGCTTCCAACTGGACCTGTGGCGGCATCCCCGCTCGGAGTTGCGCCTGAGCGCGACAATGGGCATGGAGCCCTTCCAGCCGATGGACTACCCCGATGAGAGGGTGGAGATCAATACGCGCGGACTCGACCTGGAAGAATGGCATCACATGCTGGTCTCGTGGGACCTCACGGGCGATACTCAGCGCGTATGGCTGCTGCTCAACGGCGAGGGGCATGAGATGACGGTGCCCGCGGGAACCTTCACGCCCGGCAGCTTCGCCTCGATCGAGTTCGGCAACCGGCCCTCCGGCTGGGCCACGCCCTACATACCGATGGATGGCGGCATCGACGAGGTGCGCATCCAGAACGTGTCGGTCGCAGAGCGTCTCGCGCAGTGAGCAGTGACAGTCCAGGAATGCTTCGGAGGTGAGTTTATGCGGAAGCTGATGACAGGCGTATGCCTGATGGCGATAGTGACGCTGGCCGCCCCCTCATGGGCGGTGGATCGAGAGCTGGTGGAGCAGGCCCACGAGGCGCTGCGCACCGCCACGACCTACCTGACCGAGGAGGTGGCGTGTGAGTGGGGCGGCTACCTCGGCAACTACACCGCGGACCTCAGCCAGGGCTACGGAAAGCTGGGCTCTGAGCGCGGGCCGCAGTGGAACTGGATACAATCGCCCGGCAGCCCGGCGATGGGCCTCGCATACGTGCATGTCTGGCGGGCTACCGGTGACGAGCAGTTCCTCGACGCGGCGGTGCGGACGGCGCACTCGCTGGTGCGGGGGCAGCTACAATCTGGCGGCTGGGACGATTACATCGATCACTCGGAGGAGGGGGAGCGGACTTACTACTTCCGGCGCAACGAGGGGAGCGATGATCCGGAGCTTACCTCCGGTAACAACCGCTCGACGCTCGATGACAACATTACCCAGAACGCGATGCGGCTGCTGATGGCCGTCGATCAGGAACTTGACGGGGCGGATGAGGCGATCCATGAGGCCGTGATGGTATCGCTCGAGTTCATCCTTACCTCACAGTACGAAAATGGCGCGTGGCCGCGAGACTACCCTCTCCGCGGACGCGGCTACGGGGACTACTACATGTACAACGACGGGGTTCATCGCGACTGCCTCGATGTGCTGATGATCGGCTACCGCAACTACGGCGATCAGCGTTACTTCGACGCCGTGGTGCTCGGGGGCGAGTTCGTGATCGAGTCGCAGCTTCCCGAGCCGCATCCGATCTGGGCACAGCAGTATGACTTCGAGATGCAGCCTGCGTGGGCGCGGCGGATGGAACCGGCTGCCGCCTGTGCGGGCGAGAGCGCGGGCGTGCTGCGCATCCTGCCCGAGGTGGCCATCTTCACCGGCGACACCCGCTTCCTGGATCCGATCCCGGCGGCGGTGGCCTGGTACGAGCGCTCTGTGCTCGATGACGCCCGATGGGCGCGTTACTATGAGTTGAAGACCAACCGCCCACTCATGCAGATCAGCATGGATCGCACCGCGTACTGGCTCAGCTATGAGGACCACGACACCCCCGACCACTATGCATTCAAAGGCGGCTGGGGCAACGCCGTTCCACGCGTGGGCGAGCAGGCGGCGCGGATACTCGAGCTGGGACCGGAGGAGTACGATCGGCAGCGGCAGCCGCGCGAACTCACCGAGGACGAACGTATCGCGCGCGCGCGGGAGATGGAGGACGACGTGCGCGGCCTGCTTGCTTCACAGGACGAGCGTGGCAGGTGGATCCGTACCACGCAGGATCAGCAGATGATCCAGTTGCGCGACTTCCAGCGCAATATGCGGACTATCGCGGACTACCTCGCGCTCGTTTACGGCAACTGAGCATATCAGAGCGCTTTTCCCCCGCTGAGATGCCCCGGTATCACAGCGATGGGAGGGGGGCGTTCGACGCAGAGGGAAGTAGAGTTACTCTCGGGCGTGGGCAGGGCAGCTTCGCCGAATCGAGCAAAGCCTGGCGGGGGGCGAGGCGGCCCTGACCACGCCACGGATCATTGCACCGCACACGCGGCCGCGCAAGACACGGGGCACTCAGAAGATACGGGCCCCATCTCCCCGCATTACGCACAACAGATCTGACCGCTCCCCGCATCGTCGTGCGAACGGCATCTCGACCTGATTTGCGCAGACGGTGACCGGCTCCCCGGATCTGAGGCTCCATCTCCATGCCTGGCTGCACCATCGTTTCGTGCCACGCATGAGGCTCTTCAGCGACTCATCTCTCAGCATTGAAGTCATCTGTCCCAGGTCCCATGAGGCTCATCGTGGGGGGATAGTTCGCCATCCCCCGGCTACACCTGCATCCTCTGGCGAGGATAACAGGTGACCAGCGCCCGCATTAGTCTGACCGCACCCCCACGCTCAGACGGTAGCTTACGGCAACGACCTCAGGCATGGGCAGATTCGACCCACTCGAATGATGCAGTGTGCTCATGGACAGGACAGCTCCCTCCGGCTTAAGGCCCCCCCTGCAGATGCCGATAGCTTCGTTGAATAACCACACCGTGCACGAGCGGGTCGGGCACGGTATGACAAGCGGCGTCCAATGGCGATACGGAGCACGATCCGGACCGCCCCGGATGCAGAAGGGGTCAGTCAGATGAGCAAAGTCAACGCACTGGTGATCGACGATTCGGGGATTATGCGCAAGATGGTAATGCGCGGTCTCAATGAGATGGCTATCTGTGAGTTTGAGTTCGCTGAGGCCGAAGACGGCGCGGACGGCCTGGAGAAGTTCGACGAGCGCAACACCGACATCATCTTCGTGGACTGGAACATGCCTAACATGGACGGAATGCACATGGTGCGGAAGCTGCGAGCGCGACGAGAGAGAGATGACCTTCCCATTGTCATGGTGACCACTGAGAAGCTGACGGGAAAGATGGAGGAAGCGCTCGATGGCGGCGTGGATACATTCATCTCGAAGCCCTTCACCGCCGAGAATCTCAAGCAGCGGGTTGGTCCCCTGATCGAGCGTATACAGGAGGAGAAGTCGAAGGGCGGCTTCTTCAAGCGACTTGTCTCATAGACGCCAGGTGCAGCAGAGACGTGAGTGCGTATAGCGATGCATCGCGAGGACGGAGGGCAAGGAATATGTCACAGACAGAGTTGAATAGCCTCGACGTATCCACCGAGGAGCGCGAATGCGTGGTTGAAGCGGTGTCATCGACACTGGAGTGGATCGCGGGGGAGCGGCCGGAGTACGGCGGTGAGACGAGCGTGGACCAGGGTCTGCGTTGCGAGGGCATCGTTGGCTGCATATCACTTATCGGAGACATTGAGTGGTCGCTGGTCATAAGCATCCCCGAGCCCACTGCAGAACCTCTTGCGGCGAGCTTTGCGGGCTTCGAGGTACCTTTCGACAGCCCGGACATGGGCGACGCCATCGGCGAGCTGGCGAACCTGGTAGCGGGGGAGGTCAAAGTCCACCTCGACGGCATCGGCATCAGCGCCGATATCTCGCTTCCGCAGATATTTCGCGGTGATCCAGTCGAGCTGGTCAAGCTGTCCCACGTCCCTGCAAGGCTATTCTCCTTCGAGAGTGCCTGCGGACCGTTCTGGGTCGCTATCGGAAGCGGGCAGTGACCGACATGGGGCGCGGCATGAGAATTGCAGTCGCTACATCAACGAACACACGGGAGTGGTGATGCGACTCAATGTCTCAGGCAGAGTCGAAATGTGTCGCGTCGTTGCAGTCAGTCGAGGAGCTTCTCACCAACGCAGCGTCAGATGATCGAGAGGCTGTACTCCAGGCGGGTGTGTCGCTCGAAGAGGTAGCGCATCAACTGCCCGGGGATGCTCCCGGCGTCGAGAAGCTGCTTGGTCTCGCGCTGGACACCCTTCAGGCGGTATATACGGGCGAGCAACCCTTTGAGCCGGCGCTGAATCTTATCAGCGAGGCCGTTGTCGCTATAGTCGCACATCTGACATCCGATGGTGAGGGCGATGCAGAGGCCATCGATTGCGCGAGCGATGGTCTTCGGAAGCTGCTCGCAGGCGACTCTGATTCCTCGCCTTCGGACGGCGAAGATGCCCATTCTTCCACCGAACCCCACTGCATCGAATCGTCCATCGAGGACCGGCTCTCCGTCCTCGTCGGCCTCGAGCCGGAGGACGTTCCGGAGCTTGCGAACCTCGCCGCCTGGCTTATCGAACAGGCCGAGAGCCCTGAGGTCAATGAAGAGATTCGGGCACACGCGCAACGCGCAGAGCAGTTGATCCGCTCGGTGCTTGAGGGCGAGGCCGCAGATCCCGGGCAGGCACTCGACGAGGCCGCGGCACAGCTTCATTCCATGACCCTCTCCGGCGGAGATGGCTCATCCGATCCCGGTTGCGATGATCCTGATGGCGAAAGGACACCTCCTCCCGATAACGAGCCTGATGGTGGGCCACTGTGCCTTGAGTTCGAGGGCGACCCTGTCCTGATCGGCGAGTTCGTAACTGAGTCGCTCGAGCACCTCGAGGCGGCCGAGATCGGGATGCTGTCGATGGAGGCAGACCCGAATGATCGCGAGGCGATCAACGCCATCTTCCGCGGCTTTCACACGGTCAAGGGAACGGCGGGCTTCCTCGGTCTCGCACACATTCAGACGCTCGCGCACCATGCCGAGAACCTGCTCGATCAGGTGCGAAACGGCTCCATCGAACTCACCGGCCATTATGCGGACCTCGCTCTTGCATCCCTGGATATGTTGCGCAGAATGCTGGAGGACCTCCACCGATGGGAGGAAGGTGATCTTCCTCCGCCCCCTCCAGGCTACAACCGCCTCATTGAGCTTCTCGAAGCACCCGAGGACCACGGCACTGACAGTCCCCCCGATGTGCCCAGGGCGCAGAAATGCGCCCCTGAGGATGACGAAACGACTGCATCTGAACAGAGTGCAGAAGGGGGCACCTGGACACCCGGCACCGATGGAGACCGCCGGGTCGGCTCCACGCGTGTCCGCACCGACCGCCTCGACGCGCTCATCAACATGGTCGGGGAGCTTGTAATCGCCAACTCGATGCTGGCACAGGACGAGGAACTGCGCAATGCGGTCGGCCAGGAGGTCGAGCGCAAGATCGATCAGATCTCCAAGATCACACGCGAGCTTCAGGATGTGAGCATGTCGCTGCGCATGGTGCCGCTGAAAGGCACCTTTCATAAGATGGCCCGAGTGGTGCGTGATGTGGCGCGCAAGTCGGGTAAGCAGATAGAGCTTGTGACTGACGGCGACGACACCGAGATCGATCGTAATATGGTGGAGAGCATCACCGATCCGTTGATGCACATGGTGCGCAACGCCGCCGATCACGGTATCGAGCCTCCCGAGGAGCGTCGCGCCGCAGAGAAAGACCCCACCGGAACCATCACCCTGCGGGCATATCACTCCGCCGCAAGTGTAGTTATCGAGATCGCCGACGACGGCCGGGGCCTCGATCGTGACCGTATCTATGACAGGGCCGTGGACGCCGGTGAGATCGAGGCGGGCGCTGAAGTCAGCGATGAAGAGATCTACCGCCTGATCTTCTCTTCCGGGCTCTCCACGGCAAAGGAGGTCACTGATGTCTCCGGGCGTGGCGTCGGCATGGACGTTGTCAGGCGTAACATAGAGACCATGCGCGGGCGCGTGGACATCTCTTCCGAGTCGGGCAGAGGCAGCACCTTCAGCATACGCATCCCCCTGACCCTCGCCATCATCGACGGTATGCTCATGCGCGTCGGCGAGGAGCGCTACATCCTGCCCACGGTCAGCATCCAGCAGGCATTCCGCCCCCGAGCCGATGATCTCAGGACGCTCGCCTCGGCGGCGGAGATGGTGCGCTTCCGGAGCGAGATGATCCCGCTGCTACGTATGAACGATCTCTTCGGGATCGAGAGCGAAGCGGAAGACCTGGGACAGGATATTGCGGTCGTAGTCGAGCGCGAGGGGGAGCGCTTCGCGCTGCTGGTCGATGAACTGCTGGGCCAGCAGCAGGTCGTGATCAAGACGCTCGGCGAGGGCCTCGCCGACGCGGAGACGGTCGCCGGAGCCGCGATTCTCGGCGACGGCAGCGTGGGCCTGATCCTCGACGTGGACAGCCTTATCCGCGTGGCACAGAACGTGCAGAGGGGACAAGCGGGAGATAGCAGATGTGCGGTCTGATTCTTTCCAAATGAACGCCTCGCTCGACTCTGCGGGGAGAACACTGCACTAAGACAGGGAGGTAAGGCAGGCAGATACGAACACGCCGGCAGTATCACTGACAGGAGGGAGGGACACAATGGCACAGGCAGAGATGAGTACAGATTCCGACCTGACGACCGCGGACCAGTACCTGACCTTTCAGCTTGGGGCTGAGGAGTACGGACTGGAGATCCTGAAGGTCCGCGAGATCATCGGCATGATGAAGATCACCGCGGTCCCGCGGACCCCGGAGTTCGTGCTGGGGGTGATCAACCTGCGCGGCAATGTGATTCCGGTGATCGACCTGCGCCGCAAGTTCGGAATGGAGGCCGTGGAACAGACCGAGGAGACGTGTGTCATCGTGGTCGATGTGGGGGGACTGGAGACGGGGATCGTGGTGGACCGCGTCTCCGACGTGCTGGACATCGGAGCCAGCAGCATCCAGGATGCGCCGTCCTTCGGCGCAGCGGTGGACACCGACTTCATCCTCGGGATCGGCAAGACCGAGGGCAGAGTGACTATCCTGCTCGACATAGGCCAGGTGCTTTCCTCATCGGAGATAGCAGGCCTTGAGGAAATCAGCGCCGCGATGGATAAGCATTCCGATGCAGATGAGCAGCACCCGGCCGAAGGCGACGCGGAGCCCATCGAAGATGCGACGGAGGGAGAATAGGGATCATGGTCAGCAAGCTGAATAGTATCAAACTCGGCCCAAAGTTGATCGGTGCTTTTGTGATCGTTGCGCTGATTGCCGGCACCATCGGGGTAATCGGCTACACGGGAATAATGGCTGTGGATACGGAGGTAGTGGAAGTGGGCGAAGTGCGCATGCCGTCCCTCGACTACCTGTGGGACATGCGCTCCTGCCAGGCATCAATCTGGGTGGGTGAACGGGGACTGCTCCACCCGGACATGAGAACATCAGAACTACGTCAGGCGCAGTATGATTGGATCGAGGACCATCGCCAGCAGGCTCATGAGGCATACGAGGCATTCCTGCCACTCGAGCAGACAGAGGACGAGGCCGAGATGTGGGAGGCTTTCGAGCCAACCTGGGAGCAGTGGCTGGAGGACCACGAAGCGGTTGTTCAACTAAGCCGAGAGTATGACCGCCTGCTGGACACGGGTGTGCCCGCTGATCATCCACGAGCGGTCACGCTTGACAGGGAGGTCTTCGATGCATCTCTGGAGGCCCGTCAGTCAGGCCTCGTGGTCGCCGCCGGGCTTGATGAACTGATCGAGCTTCAACGTGAGATCGGCGGGACCGCGGTCGAACAAGCCGGTGATACTGCTGCGACTCGCGGTGTTCTTATGATCGTCGCCAGCGTTTTGGGCCTTGCTCTGGCCGTTCTGCTCGGTGTGATGATATCCCGCAACATCAGCGTGCCCACGCAGAAGGCTGCTTACATGATTGAGGAGATGGGTATGGGCCATCTCGACGAGCGGCTCAACCTCGACAGGGGTGACGAAATCGGCGAGATGGCGGACACGATGGATCAGTTCGCCGCGGACCTGCAGACACAGGTAATAGGCTCCATGCAGCGTCTTGCGGAGGGCGATGCGGACTTCGAAGTAGCACCGAAGGACGACGATGACGAGATCTCGCCCGCGATCAACTCGACGGCGAACGCGATACAACGCCTTGTCGCCGACGCCCGCACCCTCGCCGAGGCAGCAGAAGCAGGAGACCTCGACACCCGCGCAGATACGTCCCGGCATCAGGGAGACTTCGAGCGGATCATCAGGGGAATCAATAGCACCTTCGATGCCGTCGTCGAGCCTCTGCAGGAGGCCAGTGAGGTCCTCGAAGCCGCGGCGAAGCGCGATCTAACCTCGCGCATGGAAGGCAGCTACAGTGGCGACCTCGCGGAACTGAAGGACTACATCAACCGCGCTGTGGACGGCATGGACGAAGCTCTCACGCAGGTGTCCGCGGCCGTCGTACAGGTGGCCGAGGCCTCAGACCAGATCAGCTCAGGTAGCCAGTCTCTCGCGGAAGGTTCGGCCGAGCAGGCCTCTTCATTGCAGGAGATTGCCTCGTCGCTCGAAGAGCTCTCTGCGATGACCCAGCAGAACGCCGGTAACGCGGGCGAGGCGCGTAATCTTGCGCAGACCTCCAACGATGACGCGCAGAGCGGTAATGAGGCGATGGCAAGAATGTCCGAGGCGATCAACGCCATCCAGGCCTCATCGGAGGAGACCGCAAAGATCGTCAACACCATCGATGAGATCGCCTTTCAGACCAATCTGCTCGCTCTGAACGCGGCGGTCGAGGCCGCTCGTGCGGGTGATGCGGGTAAGGGCTTCGCGGTGGTCGCGGAGGAGGTGCGTAATCTCGCCCAGCGCAGTGCCGAGGCCGCTCGCGACACCGCCGAGATGATAGAGGAGGCGGTGAAGAACGCCGAGGGCGGCGTCGAGATCAGCCAGGAGGTGGCGGAGGCGCTGGGTCAAATCCGCGAGGGTTCGAATAACGTCAACGAGCTCGTGGCTGAGATAGCTGCAGCATCCGGGGAGCAGGCCGAGGGACTGGATCAAATCAACACTGCCGTCGGACAGATGGACGAGGTGACACAGGGCAACGCGGCAAACTCCGAGGAGTCAGCGTCCGCATCCGAGGAGCTTGCCTCACAGGCGCAGGAGCTTCGCGCCATGGTGCAGAGCTTCAAGCTCAGCGATGCAGCCCGTAACGCTGGAAGCAGTGGTGGCTCGCTCACACTGGTCGCCGACGAGTCACGCGCGGATGACAAACGCGGCAAGGACGTCGGGGCTGCCAGGAATGCCGCTGCGGAGATTCCACTCGACGATGAGGAGGATCAGGCGGCGTTGGGCAGCTTCTGAAGCAACTGATCGCGACACGAAAGATCGGGGGCCGCCCCTGCGGGCGGCCCCTTCTTTCACCTGTGAGTGCGCAGGCGGGTTCAGTCTCTCAGTGTGCTTCAGTCCTGTGCGGGTCGGATGATCACCTCATCGAGATCGTACCAGTGACCCTCTCGGACCGCCCCCTGTGATGATCGCACGAAGTACAGGCCCTCGAGCACCTGCAGGTCGGGATGCACCTCGCGGACCTTCCGGACATCGAAGGTAAGCTCGTGCCACTCGCCGTCATCTTGCAGTTCGTAGTCGGCGATGCGCGTAAGGCCCGATTCCACCGCGGGGTTGATTCCCACCAGCAACTGTCCCCTGCCGAACGGCTTGAGGGAGAGAACCAGCGGCGTTCCCTCACCCATCCGGTAGCGCACGAAGACCTCAGGATAACGGTCGATGTCCCAGCCGACCGGGTGAGCGCGGGTCGGTATCCCGCCCTCATCCTCAGGCGCGCGCACATGCCGGTAGTTGGTGCCGTCACCGGGAGGCTCGTAGCCGTCCGGGATGTGTCGGCTGCTGGGACCGTGTCGGATCCCGCCTTCGATCACGTCCATGAAACCCGCGGGGCCGGGGTAGCCGTAGCTTTTCCACGTGTACCACGCGCTGTCGTCCTCCGTGCACCATGTCGAGTGGAGCAATGGCTCGGTGGGATCGACCGGATCGGCCACCCACACGTAACCGGCGGCGCGATGTGTCCGGCCCTCGGTATCAAGCACAGCCACGCGGACCGCGTAGTCGTACTCTTCATCGTAGGTGTGCGTTACTTCCTCGCCCTCGGCAACATTGCCGTCTCCCAGCCACCAGCGGACCTCCTCAGGCTGTGCCGCGCCGTGGACCACCGCGCGGAGGGTAACCTGCTCGCCGGGCTGCACCTCGAAGGGCTCGGTGACCACCTGCACCGATGACCGACCGGCCCCGCCATGCTCGTAAACGCCGATGTCCGGCGCCTCGCCCGACCAGGGCAGGCTGACTGGATCCCCCTCGCTCCACGTGAGATCGCGATCGAGTCGCAGTGCATTGTTTTCATGATCGACCTCGATCACCCTCGCGAGTCGATCCGCTGCACCGACGGCGATCGTGTCCCCCTGCTCGCCCTCGATGCCGAAACCGTCGTAGAAGAAGGCGGCGTCCTCCACCGCCAGCAGATTACCCTCTCCCGCGCCCCGGGCGGTCGTGAGGAAGTGTCCCGCGTCACGCAGGGGGCTGTCCTCGCGCAGGGCATGGTTGTAGTTGTCCGGATCAAGGTAGCCGGGATCTACGTCGATATTGTCCACGTAGCGGACACCGTGCTCGGCACGCAGTTCCTCCGAATGAAGCTCCTCCACGGTGAAGTTCTCGCCGTAATCACGGACCACCGTCAGTCCGGGCTCCGTCGCGGTGAAGACATTACGGATGACGCGCGCCTGCTCCGGTGTGCCGCCCGCCAGCGTGATCTGGTGCTGATTGCCGTGCGGTTCGTTGCGGCTGAAGATGCTGTTCATCACGACGATGTCCCGGGTGTCCTCGCTCCTGCTGCTGATCGAGATCGGGCGATGCCCGGTGTCATCCCAGACGTTATTGTACAGCCTCATGCGGTTGAGGGCGCCCTCGTTTCGCCACGGGTACATGCTGATCGCGCCGTGCGGATTGCGGAAGACGCGGTTGAAGCGCACGATACCCCGGGTGAAGCCGAGCTTGGCGTTGGAGCTGCCCGACCACCCGCTGTTGAAGGCGTGGGTGATGATGTTGTGCTCGAAGAGCACGTCGCGATCATGGAAGAACTCGAAGTTGCGCCCCCACGCCGCGTGGAATATGTTGCCGCGTATCACCATGTACTGATTCGTGTTCTGGGGAAAGAACTGCAGCGGCGAGTGTCCCGCGCGACTGATCGTATTGCCCTCGAACAGGAGTCGCGTCGCGCCGGAGATGCGAAACATGTTGATGCCGCCGGTCTGCCGCTGGAACACGCTGTCGCGCACCGTCACGTCCTCCGCACCATCGATGTGCGCGGCGAGGCCGTAGGTGGAGTTCTCCATTCGGCAGTCATCGACTGTGATATGCGAGGCATTGCGGATGGTCAGCCAGCCGCGCCCCCCGCCATCGGGATCAACATGCAGGCCCTCGATCCTGATGTGTTCGACATCCTCGATTGCGATGGTTCGCTCGCCGGACTCGCCGATTAGGACGGCACTGAGTCGCGGCTCCGCGCGGAAAACGATCGGGGCGTCGGCGGTGCCGCTGTTGACCGGGCGCAACTGTCCCTCGTATCTGCCCGGCAGCAGAATCACAGTGTCACCGGCCTCTGCGGCCTCCGAGGCTCGCTCAATAGTCTGCCATGGAGCCTCGCGGGTCCCTGCATTCTCGTCATTGCCGTCCGGGGAAAGGTAGTATGGATTCGCCGTGCATGAGGCGATGCTCATCACCGCCAGCACGATGATCGTGACTGTCGTACGGTGCCAAATCGTCATGGAACGTTACCTCCATCCAATTCTGAACGTAATCCTGTTCTGTATGTGCTTCGCGCCGGTGGCGCATCGGCGTCATGACACGAAGGGACCAACGAGCATCGTCGGCCCCGTGTGCGCGGCGCGTAAGTCGTCGGCCGAAGATCACAACCTGTGGTCGCGACGATTCCCTCAGTTGAGTGTGCTGAAGTTGTCCAGGTCCGCCATGAACGCAGGTCCCTGCACCTTCACATGACCGTCCCCGAACAGGACGTTCATCATGCCGTTGTGACGGAAGTGCTGACGCCCGCGACGGCCCTGATCATCCATGGTCCTGAGAGTCCCGTCATTGTTCCGGCCATATGAGACTATGTTCTGCCCGGCGATATGCGTCGATTCGAAGAGCATCACAGTCCCTGATGGATTCACGATGGTAGCGAGCGGAATCCCCGGTGGGTAGTAGTTGGCCCAGATGGGACGGAAAGCACCGAGCGTGGTGCGGTTCGTGCTGTCCTGCGCCGGAGCGGCATAGCTGCCGCGGAAGGATCGGCCCCAGAAGCCGGTCGGATTCGGCATTCCGGAGCGGGTCAGTTCGTACCATCCGGTCGGGCAAACCGAGATCTCCTCGTTTGTGGTGTAGGGCGCCATCACATCGTACCAGCCTCGGCCACGAGTTCCACTGTCGCCTGAGACCAGGAAGTTCATCTCACCGGGGAAGGTCTCGTCGTAATCCTGCAGGTACATCATGATGGCCAACCCTATCTGCCTCATGTTGCTCGAACAGGTCGCCTGCCGGGCCCTGTCTCGCGCGCGAGCGAAGACGGGGAACAGAATTGCCGCCAGGATCGCAATGATCGCGATCACCACCAGCAATTCGATGAGAGTGAAACCATTTCGCTGCCTGTGCATGGATCCTGCCTCCTGTGCGTTTGATCGACGTTATGAAACACCGAAAGCCCACACACGCTCTGTATGAACGCGGTGGGCCTCCAATCGAACGCTCTGACGACAGTCTGGACACATGCGGGTCTCCCCCGATGCAGTCCTCAGGTCGGCGGCGGACATCTCAACATGATCGCTTGAGAGCAACTTCTCGATTGCACCTGCGCTCACCTCCCTGCCCGCAGAAGATTCTCTGTCTGAGCCTCACTGCTGTTGGTGAAGGTGTGAACCCTCCTCTCCGCGAAGTCTCCTGCAACCGTGGTGACAAATGCCGGTCTCAGGAGTTGGTTTCGATGACGCGGTCAATTCTGCTGATCTGCTGCCTGCTGGTATGCGCTGTCGCCTCATTCGCTCAGGAACTGCCGGAGGTGCCGCCGGTGGACCTCGCTCAACTGTCGCCCGATGACTTCGCGGATGATGAACTCGACCTGCCTTACTATCTGCATCACTTCCACACCCTCGCCAACAACATCGTGGAAGAGGGCGAGAATCGCGGCTTCATCGACATCTCCGTCTGGCGGCGCGAGCGAGACAACGAACCCTATAACGCGCGACTAATGGAGAACCACCTTTCATTCGCATTCTTCTACTGCACCGACCGGCCGTGGAATCCATACTACGCCGATCCGGCGGTGCGGGCGCGGCTCGAAGCTGTGCTGGACTTCTGGGTGGGCATGCAGCATGAGGACGGGCGCTTCTCCGAGTACGGTGTCGAGCGCTGGAACCTCCCGGCGACCGCCTTCGCCACCAAGTTCATGGCGCGGACGCTGGAGCTCTTGCGCGATGGTCCACCGATCGATGAGGAGCTTCACCGACGGGTGATAGACGCCAACCGCCGCGCCATCATGGTCACGCTCACCGACGAGGACCTGCACAGTCACGGCACCCGGATGGCGAATCAGTTCAGCAACGTCTGGGCGGGCGCGCTGGGCTATCTGAGCATGTTCGAGGATGAGGAAGTGGAGGCGGCATTGGATGCCCGACTGCAGAGCGCGAAGGAAGATTTTATGAGCCCTGCGGGGTATTTCTACGAGGCGAACGGACCCGACTGGAGCTACAACATGGGCACCGAGCAGTCGAACGTTCGGATGGCCTATCACTACACCCACGGCACCCCGCGGGCGGAGATATTCGTGGATAAGATGGATCTGTGGCTCGATTGGCTGGCGTACAACTCCGTCCCGGAGCCCGACAGCAACCGCTGGGTGCTCAATCGCGCAATAGAGACCCGTACCTCGCGGCACTCGTTCTTCACGATTGGACACCTCGCGGTCGCTGATCGGATTCCGCTGGCCCGTGTATGGCTCCCCACACAGGAGGGCGAGCTTGAGAGCACAGCTTCAAGGCGAGAACAACTTGAGGAGAACTGGCCGGAGGTCCGCGAGTTGCGGGTGGGAGACTTCAGCGCCTTCAGCCCGTACCGCTTCCTGCACCGTGAACACATCAGACCGCTGCCCACCGAGGCTGAGCGCGAGGAGGCGATCGATCTGGTGCCGCATGTCGCGCGCGACCGTTTCATCCATCAGCGCGTGGACTCGCGCTTCCCGACCCATTACACCTTCGTGCGCCGCCCCGGCTACTATGTGGCGATGACCACCGGAGAGCATATCCGACCGCAGCAGCGCTACGGTCTCGGTCTCTTCTGGACCCCGGAACTCGGGGCGGTACTTCAGTCCCAGTCGCAGGCGGAAAGCACCGCCTGGGGCACCCGCCCGCTGGATGGTGACACGCCGCACGAGGCGGGTTCGCTGGAGACTGAGTTCACGCTCGACGGGGAAGGCTTGGAACCGGAGGTGGGCACCCGCGATCTGCCTGACGGCGTGCTGCAGGCGCAGTGGCGACTCGGCGATGTCGGCCACAAGACGGTGACCTTCGCCGATGACGCCGTCGACGTGCTGGTGCAGTACGAGGGCGGCTTCACAGAGCAATTGCCGCTGCTTCTGGAGGAGGAGCCGGAAGTAGAGAATGGCAACATCATCGCCGCCGGACGCGTGCTGGTGGAGGTGGAACAGCCCACCGCGGAGATCGAAAGCGCCGATATGCGTGTCGGCGGCAAGCATCTCTGGGCGGTGAGCATCGACGCCATCGACATACTGAACTACCGGATCCTCGGGGATTAGGAGCAGGGGCGTGACCGATCCGTTCCGTCACCATATCAAACATGGCAACATGACAGAAGCACTTACTGGAGGATCTCCCCATGGCTTCGCTACCCCTCGTTGACTTCTGCGGGCTTGAGGTGTCCCGCCTGATTCTTGGAGGCAACCCATTCTCGGGCTTCAGTCATCAGAGCCGCCAGCGCGATGAGGAAATGCTGAACTATTACACCGTTGAGCGACTAAAGGAAACGCTCGCACGAGCGGAGGCCGCGGGCATCAACACGGCGATCATCCGCTCGGACTACCACATCCATCGGTTGCTGCGGGAGTATTACAACGAAGGCGGCGGGATTCAGTGGATCGCACAGGTCTCGGGCGATCGCTCGATGGTGGGCTTCGCGAAAGAGGTGCGGCGCGCTGCCGACGCCGGCGCGGTCGCCGCCTACCTTCACGGTGGGCTGCTCGACGCCTGCTATGCCGACCGCGACGAGGCGGGATTCGCACGTCTGGTGGAGGCCCTTGGCGAGAGCGGGGTGCCGGTCGGGAGCGCGGGACACGCTGCCGCAGCTCACCTGTGGGCATACGAACTCGACGTGCCACTGGACTTTCACGTGGTGTGTTTCTACAACTGCGGCAGCCTGCACGACGCCCGGGGCGAGAAGTTCCAGGAGCCGGATCCCGACCACGCCGTTGAGGCGATACAGCAAATCGAGTTGCCCTGTATCGCGTACAAGATAATGGCTGCGGGCAGAGTGGAACCGCGACCGGGGTTCGAGCGGGCATTCGCCGGGATCAAGCCGGGCGATGTGGTGAACGTGGGGGTCTATCGCGGCGATAATGACAACATGGTGGAGGATAACGTGGATATGGTCGCGGAGATACTGGACGGGTAATCCGCTGAGATTGCGGCATTCCGTTTGACTCCGAGGCCACCCTGCCGTATTGTGTACACGCTCTGCCACGCTCCACGAGCATCGGCTCCCGGGGCCAACAGGAGGACTCATGCGAGCGGTTCCGCCCCGATCGCGGCTGCTGATGGTGACGCTTCTCGGCCTGTGCGTCTGTGCGGGCTGCCTCGACCGCGGCGCAGCCGTTGACGTACGAGTGACTGAGGCCTCGGATCATGCGACGGAGCGCGAGTCGAAAGATGAGCCGCATGTTCCGGAGGATCCGCCAACTACCCCCGCCTCCTTCACATTGACCGCCGTGGGTGATGTGATGCTCGACCGCGGCGTGGGGCAGCGTGTCAGCACTCGTGGGCCTGAGACGATTCTCGAGAAGGTGCGCGACGAGTTGCGAATGGGAGATATCCGGTTCGCGAATCTGGAGAGTCCGATCTCAACAGTAGGTCCACACGCGCCATTCGATCTTATCTTCCGCGCGCATCCCCGTGCGGCTGAAGTACTGCTTGACGGTGGCTTCGACATCGTATCACTTGCCAACAACCACACCCTCGACGCCGGTACCGCAGGCCTGATGCAGACCATGGATCACCTTCAGGAGATCGGCATCGCGTGGTGCGGCGCGGCGCGCGAGCGCGAACGATCATGGGAGCCGACGCGCTTCGAGATAGCAGGATTGACCCTCGGCTTCATCGCCTGCACCGACCTCAGCTTCAGGCATGGAAGCTGGTGCAAGGTCGACTCTGAACTGACTGAGTTCGTGGAGCATGTCAGGGAAGCGAAGAGCCGGTGCGACCTGCTCGCGGTGTCGATTCACTGGGGAAACGAGTACCAGAACGTGCCCACGCAGCGACAGAAAGACGTCGCTCGAGCGGCGATCGACGCGGGAGCGGATCTGATCATCGGACACCATCCACACGTGCTGCAGGGTGTGGGACAGTATCGGGGGGCGCCGATACTTTACAGCACCGCCAACTTCGTCTTCGATCAACGCGAGGGGGAGCGGATGGAGACCGCGATCTTCCATCTGCGTTACACTGAAGGTGAAGGATGGAATATCAGGATGGTGCCGGTCTGGATATCGCGCGCACGAATGGGGCCGGTCTTCCCCGAACCTGAGCGGGCCCGGCGCATCATCGAGCGCCTCGCGCGACTTTCGGAGAACCTTGGAGTGCCGATATCGGTCCAAGACAACGAGGGTGAGGCGATGATTCCCCTTGAGCAGTGTCAATAGACGGAGTGAGTAGCCTCCGGCGAATAAACGACCGCGGCGGTGGGGGCGCCGGGGCAATCGATTGTTGGACACGTAAACCATCCGATCTGAGGAGAGTTCACATGCAACACACGCGACGCATCATAGGCGTCACGATATTGGCAATAGCCCTGACTGCAGGCCTGTGTGCCGCACAGGATGATCAGGTGATGGCCACGGTGAACGGTCAGCCGATCCTCGCGGGCGAGCTTCAGCAGCAGCTCCTGCAGCGCTGGGGCGACATTGCTCTGGGCGGCCTGATCCAGGAGATGGCCATCGAGCAGGCGGCCGCCGAGGCGGGCATCGAGGTCACCGATCGCGAGATAGAGCAGCGTGCAGAGCGCTTCCAGCGGAACCTCGACATGCAGGCCCCGACAACCGGCCAGAGCTTCTCGCTGTGGCTGGCACAGCAGAAGATGACACCATACGCCTTCCGCAAGTGGATGCGCAGTCAGCTTCTGCTCGAGAAGATGGTCGAGGATGAGGCCGCGGTGACTGA
>PXBW01000280.1 GCA_003566775.1 candidate division WS1 bacterium | reverse complement strand
TGGTGCTGACGCGACCGCTCGACCGCGCATTCGAGGGCAATGTTGACATCTGGTGCCCTATCGTTGGAGCGATCTGCATCGACGATGCGCGCGAGGCCCAGGAGCGCGGTGAGGAGTACTGGTGGTACACCGTCGGACACTTCTTTGACCTTGACATGCCGTCGGCCTCGGCGCGTACGATGCCGTGGCTGACCTTTAAACATGATCTCGACGGCATTCTGTACTGGCTGATACAGTCCGGCTGGCGACGGCGCAACCGTCCCACCACCTTCAAGCCGGAGCCGGGAGAGACGGTCTGGGAGACCTTCGATCCGACCGGTCACGCCAATCGCAACGGAATCGGCAACATGTGCTATCCCGGCCCCGATGGGCGACCCTTGAGTACGCAGCGACTGCAGATACTGCGCGATGGAATGGAGGATTACGAGTACCTCGTGATGCTGCGAAATTTCCTCGAAGATCAGCCTGACTCACCCCACGCGCACCTGCTGGAAGTGCCTGAGGAATTCGCCACCGAGTATCCGGTCGGGACCTGCGCCGGCTTCATTACCGAGCGCCGCAGGGCCATCGGCAACGCGCTGGAGGAGCTTGTGCGGGCAGCCGGGGAGGAATGAAGCACCCGACATGCGAATCCTTGCCTGTGACAGCGCGTGTCACGAACAGATGAGAGCAGGTTTTTCAGAAGCCAGAGCAGGAGAGTGTGACGATGAGTCTGAAGGCTGCTATTGTGGGGCTTGGCGGCATTTCCGCGGCGCACATAAGAGGATGGCAGGAGACTGAGGGCGTTGAGCCGATCGCCGGTGCCGACATCAATGAGGAGGCCGTCGATGCCGCGGAGAAGCAACAGGGCCTCGCGGGATACACCGATTGGCGGGAGATGCTCGAGGCGCAGCGTCCTGACCTCGTGAGTATCTGCACACCGCCGTTCCTGCACGCGGAGATAACCATCGAGTGCCTCGAACGCGGCATCCACGTAATGTGTGAGAAGCCGATGGCGGCAACCCGCGAGGACGCAGAGCAGATGGCCGCCGTCGCTGATGAAGCCGACGCACTGCTGCAGGTCGCGTACTGCCATCGTTTCCACGGGCCCGCGATGAAGCTGCGCGAGATCATCGCGTCGGGCATTCTCGGCAGGCCGGTATTCTTCCGCGGCGCCTTCACGGGCCTCTCGGAGATGGAGAGCGATCACCGCAGCAATATTGCCCAGGCAGGAGGCGGCGCGCTGATGGACAACGGTTCACATGCGGTCGATCTCTATCAGTTCCTGCTGGGAAAGATCGCTGACGTCTCCTGCCGCGCGGGGACCTTGCTGCAGGAGATGGAGACAGACGATGTCGCGGTAATGATCTTCGAGGGCGAGGAGGGCTGCTACGGTGAGGTGCTTGTCGGCTACTCGGTGCCGCCGCAGTTCACCGAATGGAGGATAGCGGGGGAGAGGGGACTGCTGACACTGGAGGATTACTTCAACGGGCCGGTGCGATTCTGGGACCGTGACACGGGCGAGTGGGAGGATCACGAATGTGACAACTCGCTCACCCGCTTTCAGAGACAGTTCGCGCACTTCATCGAATGCATCCGCGAGGGCAGACTGCCTCTCTCAAACGCGGAGACCGCTCTGCACACTCAGCGTGTGATCGCTGCCGCGTACGATGCCGCTCACGCCGGTGGGCTGCCGGTGGATTAGCCGAAAGCGCCGGGCATGGGCCGCCATAAACACAGGCATTGAGAATGCA
This sequence comes from candidate division WS1 bacterium, assembly GCA_003566775.1. Taxonomy (GTDB): domain Bacteria; phylum Armatimonadota; class Zipacnadia; order Zipacnadales; family UBA5352; genus UBA5352. The sequence continues at coordinate 2,821 of PXBW01000280.1, read as the reverse complement.
CTCGATTGCGCCCTCCTTGCTCCAGTGCGCCGTAAGACGGGTACGGGTCAAGAAACACAGAAGATGAGCCCTTATGTGCCGTTTCGCGTCGGCGGTACCTGTTGGTCTGCCATGGTAACGCAAATCTTGCAGGATTGAGGACGGAGGATCCCTGATGGAGAGTTCGAAACAGCACGATGTCGTGGTACTCCTGTGCGATCAGCTTCAGAAGAACTGCCTGAGCACGTGGGGAGGACCGGTCACCACGCCCACCTTCGACCGTCTCGCGGCGGAGGGCGTGGTCTTCGAGCGGCATTACTGCGCCACACCGCTGTGCATACCGACCCGGGCATCGATGATGAACGGGCAGTGGCCTCACAGGCATGGTGCGCTGTGCAACGGTGGGGCGGGACGGTCCACCATCGAACAGGGTTCGGAGCTTCTGATCGATCGGCTGCACGACTCCGGCTATCGGGTGGCTTACGATGGTATCTGGCATATCCGATCTTCCGGGGAGGACGACCGCACCGCAGAATACGCGCACTTCGAACCGGAAGGCTTCCCCTACGACGACCAGAGCGCGGCCCTGAAGGCGGCAGGTCTTGATCCGCAGGCCCAGCGCGCCACGGTGCATGATCTTACAGATGAGGGGATCGAGCCCGCGCAGATCTCGGTGCCGGTGCCCGCTACGTGGGAGAGGCCCTTGCACGAGCATCCGGACATGCGCCGGGCGAAGCGCATCGCGGACTTCATACTCAGTGCGCCCGCGGACGAACCGATCGCGGTCTGGTCTTCGCTCGCGGCACCGCATCCGCCCCTGCTGGTCCCGGAACCCTACATGAGCATGTTCGACCCGGATGAGATCGAACAGCCACCGGGCTTCGGTGCCGATCTCTCAGATCGCCCGCGCGATGTGCGCGAGGCCCCCGGCGCGATGGGCACGGACGGATGGGAGTGGGAGCGCTGGGCACCGGCGATCGCCGCTTACTACGGCTACGTCGCCTTCGCCGATCATTGTCACGGCGTCGTAATGGGGGCGCTGGAGGAGAGCGGGCGACTTGATAACTCCATCGTGGTCGCTTCGACCGACCACGGAGAGATGCTTGGAGCACACGGAATCTACCAGAAAATGGTCATGTACGAACGCTCGATCAACGTTCCCCTGATTATCCGCGCCCCGGAGACAGAACCATGCCGCCGGGATCATCTGACCTCACAGACCGACCTTGCGCCGACAATCCTCGACCTGGTGGGTATGCCGCCGCTACAGCGCGCTCAGGGCGAAAGCATGGCGCCGATTCTGCGTGACGATAGCGCCGACTGGCGCGAGTACACTTTCTCCGAGTACAACGGCTGGAGGAACGGCGGCTTCCGAATGCGCGCGGTGATGGAGGAGCGTTACAAGTACATCTACCATCACGAGGACAGGGCGGGCGACGAACTGTTCGACCTCCGGGAAGACCCGGAAGAACTGCATAACCTCATCGACGAGCGAAGCATGGATGCGGTGAGTGAACGACTCCGTTCGCGGCTCGTCGGATGGATGCGAGACACTGACGACTACCTGGAGCCGCAGTTCGGAGGCTGGGCCTGAGGTGGGACACGGACGGAAGACCCGCGGATGAACCGTGTCCAGAGCATCGGCGTCTTACCCGCAGTCACGCTTATGATGGCCGGAGCAGTTTGAAAGACCGTGCACAGGCGACCATTCGTATTGGTGCTCGCGAGCGCGAATCCAATCCTGCCCCCGCGGCTTGAAAAAAATCAACTTGCTTGCGTAAGATTCCATGAAAGGAGGGAAGCGTTCCGGCTTTGAGGTTCGGTTGGCTGGGACACGGTCACTGCTGATTGATGCGAACCTGATCCCTATCTTGAGCTTTCTTTGCGCCATAATTGAGCGAATACAGAGGTAATATTGCTTCGCAATGTGCTACACTCTAACGTGTTGGGGTGCGAGACACCAATAAGTCTCGCGATATCAGCCTGAATGGGCTCGCCAGACAGGGTGCGGAAAGAGGGAGAGGCGTTGAGAATGCGAGGCAAGATACTGTCCACCATTGTTATCACTGGCCTGGTTGCCCTGATCTCAGTGACAGCTGCGTGGGGTAGTTTCTTCGACGGTGACCGATGGGTGGTTGACTTCGAAGAGGCAGGCGATGCTGCGGGTTGGACTTACATGGATACCGGCTGGACTACGGAGCTGCCGCCGGAGGGTCCTTGTCGGGAAGATTTCCCCGCCGACCCCGGTTTCGAACCCAGCCCGTGGGCCGTATCGGGTACCGGTGGCAATGCTCGCCCCGGGATAGGCTTCCCGTTGGATTCCGAGATTGCGGGTTCGGGCTCCATCGAAATTGGCGTAGACGATTCCCACTTCATCCCATTTCGGGCTGATGCTGATGCGGACGAGACAGGCCTGAAGATAGACTTCAGGAGATACCACATAATCACAGGTACCTTCAGGGCAGATACCCCGGACTGGTCATCCGATGATTCGAAATTGGGCTTTGGATAGGGGACGGAGAGGGGCAGCGTTACCACTACATATTGGAGGAGTTTAACCCTAAGAATACGTGGCGGGAATGGACCTTCGATCTCTCGCCGGATGAAGGTTGGAGCCAGTTTAGTGGGGAAGAAGAAATACAGTTCGAGTCAGGTTTTCTTAATCAACCAAAGGAGTTTGGTTTCCTCACTTATCTGGACCCGGAAAAGTCTGCGTCCGCTTACGGCAACCCATACATGGGAGGTTTTGTCGCGGACGTACCCGCACCCCCTGCCTTGCTGCTGTTGCCGATAGGCGTCGGTGCCGCACTCGTTGCGAGGGCCCGGCGCCGCGAAGAGCAGG
>PXBW01000108.1 GCA_003566775.1 candidate division WS1 bacterium | reverse complement strand
TCTGCAACTCGCTCAAGGCCACGTCGAGCGGTATCTCGCCGTCGCCCAGCGCCGCGCCCTGGTAATCCGGCCGCGCGTTGTGCCCGTCCTTCATGTGCGTGTGCTTCGTCCACGGGGCGATGGCGGCGTAGATCTCCGGCAGCTTGTCCACCTCGTAGCCGAACCAGCGATAGTTCATCGTGTCCAGATTCGCGCCGAGGTACTCGCTGTCCACGGCCTCGAAGACCTCAAGCTGAAGCTCGTAGTCATTGCTTACGACGCCGTGGTTATCGATCGCGAGATGGACATTGAGTTCCTCGCAGACCGGCAGCGTGGCCGTTACGCACTTGATTATCGCCGCGGCATGCTCCTCCTCGGGCACCTCGTCCTTGGGCCTGCCACCCTCAGTGCGGAATATGTCGCAGTCCATGATCTTGGTCAGTTCCGCGATGCGCCGTGTGCGCATGACCTGCTCCTCGATCATCCCGTCGTCGAGGTACACGAAATCGTTGCCCAGCGAGACAGCGGAAGTCACGAGGCCAAGCTCATCCATGAGCGCCTTGAGATCCATACAGTGACTCTCGTAATCGGCGTCCTCGAGTTCCTCAGGCATGAGGTCGACGTGTCGCAACTCGACGCACTCGAAGCCTGCATCGGCGGCCCAGCGAACGAACTCCTCGGTGGTGTCGCCCGGTGCGCGGTAGTGAATCAGTCCAAGCATCATCTTGCTATCCCTCTCATTTCACGTGATGTGCGGCTTCCTGTAAGCATTATTCGCCTCTCGTGTACGAATACCTTCACGCAACTCCGCCGCAGAGGCAGCAGGTCTGATGCAACGATGGTCATGCAGCAGGAGCGGGACTGAGCGATTGAGGTGCGACCGATCCCCCACTCCGTGGAGTGCGTCGATGCGTCGAGCAAAGACTTCGGGAGCATTCGATCTGAAGCAGGACTGCGTGCGTCCGCAGGGGAAGTGTCTTGCAGGCAATGACTGATCGGCAGGAGTGTTGGCCTTGACTGAAGAGCCGGTGGACCGACTACGCGAGACGACGGTACGCAGTGAAGCGATCTACGATGGGAGAATCGTGAGCCTGCGAATCGATGAGGTTGAACTCCCCGATGGGGGACGCTCACAGCGCGAGATTGTGAGCCATCCCGGTGCGGTGGCTGCTGTGCCGCTGACCGATGCCGGCGATGTGTTGCTGGTCAGGCAGTGGCGGCATCCGGCTGGCAAGGCACTGGTGGAGATACCCGCGGGCACTCGGGAACCCGATGAGTGCATCGAGGACACCCTGAGGCGCGAGCTTGTCGAGGAGATCGGATACAGCGCGGGGAGGATCGAGCATCTGGCCGAGATCTACACCGCACCGGGCTACACTTCCGAGCTTATTTCCGTTTACCTTGCCCGACAACTCTTACCGGCGGAAGGGGAGGCGGACTTCGACGAGAAGATCGAGGTGGTGCAACTGCCTCTCACAGAAGCCATTGATCTCTGTTTCAATGGTGGCATCCGCGACGGCAAGAGCGTGGCAGGACTCCTGCTGGTGGCGAGATTGCTGGATATCTGAGCCCCGCCCGCGAAACCGCACGTGCTCGCGTCTGTCAGTACAGATACACCAGTGCAGATTACGTCCCTACCGGAGAGGATGTCGTTGGCAAAGTCGATTATGTCGGTGCCCCACTTCGTTCAGGCAGCCGCAATCGCGTTTGCGCTTCAACTTGTTATGAGTGCCGCGTTGGCCGAGCCATCGCTGTCGCGCAGTTCCACCGTCGCCCTCGCTCGAACGGATCGTATCACGGTGCGGGACACTCCGTTTTCTCCCTCCTGGCTCTACCCGGAAGGCCGCATAGATTACGCCTCCATCGATCGTGTTCTTAAGGAGGCGGTGGCCCACGCAGTCGGTACTGAAACCGCTGCCGAGGCGTGGCGCGAGCTTCTCAATCCCACCGACCGTGTCGGGATTCAATTTGACGTGAAGGGAATGGCTGCTCGCGACGTGATGCTTGAGGCTCTGATCAGGCAGATCATGGATGCGGGTGTGCCTCTGCGCAATATCGTCATCTACGCTGGAGAGGAAGCAGATCTTTTTCGGGCGGGTTTCAGCCTGAGCGGACGCGCGCCCGGCGCGCGCGTGATGGCGAGCGATTCAATGGGTTACCGGCGCGGCGTCAGCCGCGTGGTACTCGACACTTGCAGCAAGATCGTCAACATCTCTCGCCTCCGGGTGGATCCGGATCTCGGGATGTACGGCGCGCTTGCCAACTGCCTCGAATCTGTTCCGAATGTGGAACGGGTTCGGGCGAGGCGTGACCCCACTCATGTGGCCGAAGCGGCTTCCGGGGCCACCCTGCGGCGCAAGACGGTCCTGCACATCGTAGATGCGCTTCGGCCGGGCTACGCGCCCACAGATGACGGTCGCAGGTTCGAGACCTGGGAGTTTCGCGGTGTACTGGCATCAACGGACCCGGTTGCGCTCGACGCCGTTGCCAGAGACATCCTGCAGGAGAAGCGCAAGGAGATCCTTGGCGAGGATCGGTATGAGCTTGAGGTGCCCTACATCGAGGCCGCCACCGAGCGGCTGCGCCTCGGGAACAGTTCACCCGACCGGATTGAGGTTGTGAGCATCGGACCACCGGAGCCGTGACTGCTAACCGCCAGACTCCAGATCATGTGGCGGTTGCAGGCGCGCGACAGGGTACGTGACGCGTAGCGTGCTCAGGTGTGTTTCATGCTCCGTGGGGTTCCCGTTTGAGTAGGTATCACTCACGCCCTGTCATATTGCTTTAATATCATGTCCATTGAGAAAGTTGTAATTCCCGACCTGCTGTGGTACACTCGCGCCTTGTGTGCACCTGAAGAATGGTGAACCACAGAGGGTTGACATCGCTTGCTCAGTCTGCTTCCGTGGAAACAGAAACTTGCGGTTGACGTCGGCACCGCGACCTGCCACATAAGTGTGCAGGACGCGGGGCTGCTGGTGCGCGAGCCGATGGTGATCGCTTTTGAGACAGAGCGCCATCGACCGATTGCGTATGGCTCCGAGGCGAAGCAGATGCTCGATCGCGAGGTGAGTGACGTAGAAGTCCTCCGCCCGATCGAGAGCGGCGTGGTCGCTGACTTCGACGCCACGGTCACCCTGCTGCGATACTTCCTCCATCAGGCGCTGGGACACCGTCCATTGTTCGCTCCGACTGTGGTAACCGCTGAACCGACGGAGGCGACGCAGGTTGAGAGGCGTGCGCTGGTCAACGCGCTGAAGACCGCCGGTGCGGGCGAAGTGATAGCGGTGCCGCGCGCCCTGGCGGCGGCCGTTGGCGCGGGCCTGCCAATGGATCAGCCGGAGTGCAGGCTGGTTGTGGACATGGGGGCCGGAGCGACTGACATCGGCATCGTCTCGATGGGAATGATCGCAGCGGGCAAGACGCTGCGCTTTGGCGGCGACGACCTCGATGAGGCGATCAGACGTTACGTGAAGCGCAACTATCGCATTAGCATCGGCAGGGCACGCGCGGAAGATGTCAAGATAATGGCCGGCGCGCTCAGTCCGGAGATGGTCGCCGAGCAGATGCGTCTCTCCGATCTCGATGAGATCGGCACGAGTGGAAGCGATCACCGCAAGCTCGAGGGCATTGCAGACTTGCTGCGCCAATCTTTGATGCCGACCGCTTCGGAGACCCTGTGGATTCTTGATTCACTCCCGGAGAAACAACTCGACGAGATCATCCAGGTGGAATCAATGCTGACCGGAGGCTGCGCGCAGCTTCGCGGTATCACCGGACTACTCTCCGACGAACTCGCCCTCACCATGACGGCCGCTCCAGATCCGATGTCATGCACCATCCTTGGCCTCGAAGCTATCCTCAACGATCTCGAGGCCCTCAGCCTCGACGGACGTCGCTTCACACGCTGAAGCAAGTCCGCTGGATGAACGTACCACGCGCTGGTCACGAAGCGGATTATCTGAGCCATTTCGCCACCTGCGGAAGGGGTCCCACGCTTAGCCGCCGAATCTTCTGTTCACCGTCGCGTTTCATCCAACTTAGTTGACTGGAGGGAACAGCCGTGGCAGAGGGCTGTCTATTCTGCAAGATCGCAAGCGGCGAGCTTGAAAGCTCGATCGTGTACGAGGACGATCTCTGCGTCGCATTCCACGATATCAACCCTCAAGCGCCGACGCATGTCTTGGTGATCCCGCGCAAGCATATCCCCGGGATGGGCGAACTCGAAGAGAGCGATCGCGATCTGCTTGGACATCTTATGCTTATAGCATCAGAGATCGCGTGGATGGAGGGGATCGACGAGGCGGGATTTCGCACAGTCATCAACTGGGGCCACGACGGTGGGATGGAGGTCCCACACCTTCACCTGCACGTGCTGGGGGGACGGACTATGTCGTGGCCTCCCGGATAGGCGGGCGCGAATGACGCAGAGCCCTTCATAGGGCCGACAACGGTCTGCGCGTCATCAACAAAGGTTACGCACTCGCATCCCGATGCCCGGAATGGGGATGGCGGCGATGGGGGACCGTCATCTCGTGAAGGCCCCATCGCCGCCGCCTGCGAGCATGGCAATGACCGGGCGGCTCATATGTAGACGAACGGATGCGTCGAGGAGCCGCGTTGCGCGGAAGACATCGCGTGGGCGGCCTGATCGACGAGTTCTTCCGGCGATGCCGTTTCAAGACCGAGGCCGCTGACGCCGATGTCAATGCTCCAGCCCTCGAGCGCCTCGTTGTCCTGCAGAGTCTCCCCAAGGCGGGTGGCGGCCATCAGCCCGGCGCGAGGGCCTGTGCAAGGCAGTAGAGCGGCGAGCCGGCGTTCATCCAGACGAGCAATCACGTCGGACTCCCGCAGAGTGCGTTGCATCGTCCTCCCCGCCTCGACAAGCACCGTTGGAGACGGATGCTCGTCAGCAAGCAGTGCCACTGAACGCCTCAGTTGAAGCAGAACAACGCTGAGTTCCGATGGGGCTCGCTGATGACGCGCCAGTTCGCCATTCAGCATCGCTTCGAAGAATGCACGTGTATGCACTCCGCTTATCGGATCGATGATGCCCGGCGACCCGGCATCTTCATCAGTGAGAGCGCCGAGCATCCACGCCGCGATCTCGAGCACTCCGGCGGTCTCCCGCCATCGCCCTGGTGTAAGACTGTCGGTGACCGACGCGGCCGCTCGTGTCACCCCCACAACGTCGGCCCCTCTGAGGGTTAGATGGTCGTGATATGCGTCGCTCAGATCACTGACCATCTCCGCCTGCAGGGCCCCGTATGAGAGGCTGGCGGTCTCCACTGAAGCGATCTGAAGGCTTTCTTCAACACAGGCACAAAGCTCTTCGGCCATCGAATCGGCAAGCGCCAGCGCCACTGTCGTATTGAGCGGAGCGGGACAGTGAACGTAGAGTCTGGCGTTCGTCTGGCACGGCCCGCCGAGGACCAGGGCGCTCCAAAGATCCATCTCCGGCGGACTGATACGGTTGGCACGATCCAGCAGATCCAGCACATCCGTTGCATGGGCTAGTTCGTCAAGCAAACTCTCGGTATGCTGCGAAAAGATTGCTTCATCTCCGCAAAGATCTCTAAGTGATTCGCTCATTGTGCGCACCTCGGCTCGTTGTTGCGGGGGACGATTCCGAACGGGAGATCGCACTCCGCGTGACCCCGTGTAACCGTTATCATAATCGGCAGAGGCATACTGGTGCTGAACGGATTTGCGAATTCGTTACGGTGACTGTTGCCCGCCGCAGGGTGACCGATAAGATGAAGTGACGGAAGGCGGCAGGAATCTCCGCCCTTTGCAGAGAACCATGATTCGTGGGCGAACGACCTGAGCCCCCGCGCGGATCAACGCTGTTCAGTTTAGGGTGGAGGAATAAAGATGCTTAAGTCGATCAGCTTCTGGTCCTTTCCCGATGGATTATGCATTGAAGAGCGCATGAAGATGGCGAAGCGCTACGGCTACGACGCGATCGAGTTGACCGTCGAGGCCGAAGGTGAGATCACCCCGGAATCGACACCTGAAGAGATGAGCACTTTCGTTGAGATGGCCCACGAGATCGGCCTCGAGCTGCCGACCGTCGCAACCGGTCTGGGCTGGGAGTTTCCTGCTATCGGCCCGGACCCTGAAGTCACCGCGAAGGGCCGCGAGATCATCCGAACCTCACTTCGACTCGCCGCGGCACTTGGCGCGGAGACGTTCCTCGTCGTCCCAGGAACCGTAACCGCGGATTATCCTTACGATCGCGCGTATAACGACTGCCTCGAGGTGATGTCCGCGCTGGCTCGCGACGCGCAGGATGCGGGTGTCTATATCGGCCTGGAGTATGTGTGGAACAAGTTCCTGCTGAGCCCGCTGGAGTTCGCGCGCATCATCGATGAGATCGGCGAGGATTACGTTGGAGCTTACTTCGACGTAGGGAATGTGATCCCGAACGGCTATCCTGAGCAGTGGATCCGCATCCTCGGTGATCGGATCAAGGCGATTCACTTCAAGGACTTTCGTGAGAGCATCGGAACCGGGACCTTCGATGGCTTCGTCGATCTGCTTGAGGGTGATGTGCCGTGGGCGGCGGTGATGGACGCAATCGATGAGATCGGATACGATGGTCCGGTCACCGCGGAGATGATGCCACCGTATCCGCACCATCCGGAGCGCCTTATTGAAGCCACAAGCAAGTCGATGGACGCGATTCTCGGCCGCAGTTAAGCCCGCACGAAGGAGGAGAAGCGATGGAGCGCTACGAATATCGCATCCTGCATATGCCGACTACCAGCATCTCTGTGATGAACGAACGACTAAACTCAGACGCAAGAGATGGCTGGGAGCCGATAATGATCTCCGGAAATGACTTCGTGAACGTGCTGATGCGGCGTCAGAGAAAGGACAGCGATCAGCAGGAGTAATCCGGGCATCGAACACCAGTATCAGTGACATCCTCGGGGGCAATACGTCGCTGTCGAACGGCGGCGTATCCGAATCATAACGCACACTGTCATGTCGGCAGGGAGGGTACAATGATGGAAGAGCTTCTGATCGGCTTGATCGGAGCAGGCAACATGGGAAAATCGCTCGCAAGCGGAGTGGCCGCCTGCGACCTTGCGCGCATAGCCGCTATCTCCGACCCGGTAGAGGGGGCGGCCGAGGCTGCGGCGGAGGATATTAGTGAAGGGGATGAGATCGACACTTACACCGACCTCGGAGAGATGCTCGCCCGCGAGGATATCGCGGCAACGCTCGTGGCGGCACCCAACTACCTTCACCCCGAGCTGGTCATCCGCTCGGCTGAGGCCGGAAAGCACGTCTTCTGCGAGAAGCCGATGGCTCTAAACGTAGCGGACGCTCGATCCATGATCGAGGCGTGCGAGACCAACGACGTGAAGCTCATGATCGGCCAGGTGCTGCGCTACAACTCACGGGTTGCGTTCATCCTCGAGATGATCCGCAACGGCGATCTCGGCAAGCCCTTCGGAATGCAGATATCGCGCATCGGGGGAGGCTGGACCGCCGGCAGCAAGTACCATGCGCCGTGGCGACTGAAGAAGGAAACCTGCGGTGGCCCACTCTTCGAGATATCCGCCCATGAGATTGACTTCATGCGCCAGGTGCTGGGGGAGGCATGCACGGTCTATGCCTCCATGGACAATTACGTCAGCCCTGAGGTGGACTACGAGGACTTCGTGCAGATGGTGATCAACTTCGAGGAGGGAGGCAGGGGAGCCCTCCTGGCGGGACATGCCGCCAGGGTAGGCAAGAATGATGGCAAGATTTTCCTCACCGCCGGAACCATCTACTATGACAACAGCATCGGTGAGGTCACCTGGCTCGGCGAGGGAGAGGAGATCCAGAAGATCTCCTATGACGAACTCGACGGCAGATACGAGCGAGGCGTCAACCGCGAGATTCGCGAGTTTGTCGAGGCAGTGGTCGATGACGCCGAGGTGACGATCCCCGGGATCGAGGGTCTGCGCAACACCGAGATCGCTCAGGCAGCCGGCATATCAGCCGCCTCAAACCGGGTCGTGGAGCTTCCGCTCTGAGGCTCGTCCGATTGCGACCGGCAGTGACATGAGGGCCTCGCGTTCGGCAGCGCGAGGCCCTCTCGGCACCCGGCCTCCCCGGCCAAACGGGGCGAGACGGTTCCGCTTGACAGCACCACTATCGCTGCTTAGACTAAATCGACCTGCCCGCCCACTGACTTCATCTGACCGCCTCGGGAGGAACCGGATGGATTGTCGCGTCTGTGTCTCAGCACCGGGCCGAATCTGCCTCTTCGGAGAGCATCAGGACTTCCTTGGTCTCTCCGTGATCGCCTGTGCTATCGACCTCGACATCCGGATCACCGGCACTCCCCGCGATGATACCGTCTTCGCCATCGAGATGCCGGATCTCGATCTGCGCGACGAGTTCGATGCCTCACAGACGGTGGCCTACCACGGCAATCGCGATTACATTCGCTCGGCGACGAACGTAGTTAATCGCGACGGCCTGGATTTCCACCGGGGCTTCGATTGCGAGATCCGCGGAACCATCCCAATCAACGCCGGAGCTTCCAGTTCGTCGGCTTTGACCGTTGCCTGGGTGAGTTTCTCGTGGGCGACACAGACCGGCGCGCTTCCCGAGAGACGTGAGGCGATCGCCCGACTCGCGCATCTCGCGGAGGTCGTCGAGTTCGGCGAACCGGGCGGGATGATGGATCATTACGCATCCGCAGTAGGTGGGTTACTTTACATCGACTGCCGCGAGCCGATAACAGTCGAAAGGCTTCCTGCGCGACTCGACGGCTTTGTCCTCGGCGACTCCCTCCAGCCCAAGGACACCACCGGTATCCTGGGCACCAGCCGCCGGGCGGTTGAGGCGGGGCTGGCGGGGCTCCGCAACAGAATCGACGACTTCGACTTCCGGACCACCTCGCTCGAGGAGGTTGAACCCTACCTCGGCGAAATGCCTGAGGAGAGTCGCAAGCGCATCGTCGCCAACTTTCACAACCGCGAGATCTGCCGCGAAGCCTGCGAGCTTCTCAACACAGAGGCGCCCGATCCGAAACGACTGGGCGATTTGCTTTACGCCCATCACGAACACCTGCGCGACGGTATAGGTGTTTCGACACCTAAGATAGATGGAATGCTTGAGGCGGCTATGCAGGCTGGCGCTCTCGGCGGCAAGGTCAACGGCTCCGGCGGGGGCGGCACTATGTTCGCGTGGGCGCCGGGGCGCCAGCAGGAGGTCAAGGAGGCGATCGATGAGGCGGGAGGACGCGGCATCATCGTGACTCCGCGGGAGGGTGTGACGATGGTTGCTGATCAGGAAGATGAGGGCGAGTTGCACTGAGGAGGACTCAACGGTGAGCACGCTGTCAGCCGACATGAGCAAACCGCTGAAGATCACCATCGCGGGTGTGCGCGGGGTGGTCGGAGAGACGTTGACGCCGAGAATGCTGGTGAACTTCAGTCAGGCGTTCGGCACTTACGTAGGTCCCGGTCGGGTTCTGGTTAGCCGCGACACGCGTGCCTCGGGGCGGATGGTGCAGCCGTGCGTCTGGTCCGGACTAACGGCTACCGGCTGCGAGGTCGTGGACCTTGGGATATGCCCCACTCCCGCTCTGCAGCTCGCGGTTCAACAGTCCGAAGCTTCGGGTGGGATCGCGATAACCGCCGGCCATAACGAAGCGCAGTGGAATGCGCTCAAGTTCTGTCGCGAGGACGGCATCTACCTTAATCCGAAGCAGGCGGAGGAACTGCTTAACGCATACCATCAGATGCAGTTTACGCGGGCACGATGGGATCAGTTACATCCCGTGGGCCGGGACGAAACGGCGGCCGCAAGACACCTGGACGCAATCCGCGAGGATGTGGACGTCGAGGCGATTAGAGGCGCAGAGCTTACTGTGGCGGTCGATTGCACCAACGGAGCCTGCTCGGCTTACTCTCCCGGCTTCCTCGAGAGCATTGGCTGTCGGGTCGTAGCCATAAACGACGACCCGGAGCTGCCCTTCCCACACGAGCCTCGCCCGACCCCCGATAACCTCAGCCAGCTTCGCGCTCTGGTTGCCGCAGCCGGCGCCGACGTGGGCTTTGCCCATGACGCCGATGGCGACCGATTGGGCATCGTAACTGAGACGGGAGACGCGCCCGGTGAAGAGTACACGATCTGTCTCGCCACGGAGATGGTGTTGGGGCGCGGAGATGAGGGACCGGTGGTTACCAATCTCTCCACAACCATGGCCGTCGACGACATCGCCGCGAAACATGGGCGCGAGGTCGTGCGCAGTGGCGTCGGCCAGGTCTTCGTCGCCGAGAGTGCTCTCAACTACGGGGCCTCTGTAGCGGGCGAGGGATCGGGCGGCATTGTCTTCCCTCGTATCAACTACGCCCAAGACAGCATCGCAGCGATGGCACATATCATCAATCTCATGGCCGACCGTGCCCGGCCGATCTCCCAACTTGTCGACGAGACCCCGGACTATTACATAGAGAAGCGCGAGATCGCCTGCCCGCCACAGAGAGCCTACAGCGTGCTGGAGGAGTTGCGCCGTGAGATCGACGCCACATGGGCCGAAGAGATGAACCTTGATGACGGCATCAGGCTGACCGGTAGAGACCGATGGGTCCATGTGCGGGTCTCCATGACCGAACCAATCATTCGCGTGATAACCGAGGCCCGGGCCCGCGGGCTGGCGATCGACCTCGCCGACGCCTATGTGCGCCAGGTAGAGCGGCTGGTGTAAGCATGTAGAAGGGAGGCGCAGGTGATGAAGCCCTTCATCCGAATTGCGATTGCGCTGCTGATCGCCGCAACAGCGATCGCCCCGGGCCCCTGTGACGTTCCTGAGATGACACGCGACGGCCTGCCTTTGCGCGAGGCTATCGCGGAGGCGCGCCCCGGCGTTACCGTCTACGTCGCGCCAGGGACCTATGAAGGCGGCCTCTATCTGACCGAACTGCAGGGAACCCCGGATGCCCCGATCGTCATCGCGGGAGCCGATCCGGAGGACCCACCGGTAATCGAGGGCGGAGGCAACGCCATGCACCTCGTTAACGCGAGGCACGTTGAGCTTCGCGATCTCGTGCTGCGCGGCGCTTCAAGCAACGGGCTGAACATCGACGATGGCGGCGACTACGCCACCCCGGCGCACAACATAACCTTGCGGCGCCTTCGCGTAGAGGACATCGGGCCCGAGGGTAACCGCGACGGCATCAAGCTTTCCGGAGTGAACGACTTTCGGGTGATCGACTGCACCATCGAGCGCTGGGGAGATGCAGGACAGGGTATCGACATGGTGGGTTGCCACCGCGGAATGATCGAAGGCTGCACATTCCGCTACGAGCCCGGCCTCCCAACCACCGCCGGGGTTCAGGCGAAGGGTGGGTCGAGCGAGATTATCGTGCGTAACAACCGCTTCGAATACGCCGGTGGTCGCGCGGTAAACATAGGTGGAAGCACCGGCTTGCAGTTCTTCCGGCCCGAGCCGCAGGGCTACGAGGCACGCGATATAACGGTAGAGGGAAACGTGTTCATCGGCTCGATGGCCCCGGTGGCCTTCGTGGGTTGCGACGGGGCAACGTTCCGCTTCAACACGGTTTACCTGCCGGAGCGCTGGGCGCTGCGGATCCTGCAGGAGACACGTGAGCCGGGCTTCGTAGCCTCACGCAGGGGTGTATTCGAGGACAATATCGTCGTCTTTCGCTCCGACGCATGGGCGGCGGGGGGCGTAAATATCGGACCTGAGACAGCGCCGGAGACTTTCAGCTTCGCGCGGAATGTGTGGTACTGTGTTGACGACCCGCGGCTTGGTCCCAACCTTCCGACTGAGGAGCAGGACGGAATAGTCGGCGTAGATCCTCTTCTCATCGATCCGGAGGGGGGCGACTTCTCTCTCCGACCGGGAAGCCCCGCGGAGGGCCGCGGACATACCGCGCTTGCAGGCGACGACGAAGATAACGCGTAAGTGAGAGGATCACGATGGCCGCAATACAGACGCTGAAGATAGGTGTATCAGGCGTTCGAGGCATCGTTGGAGAATCGCTTACACCACAACTCGTGGTGGGTTTCGCCGAGGCATTCGGTACGTACCTCGACGGCGGAGTGGTGGTGATAGGCCGTGACCCTCGCCCCTCCGGAGAGATGATCCTTAACGCTCTCATCGGCGGCCTCCTCTCCACCGGGTGCTCGGTGATCGACGTTGGGATATGCCCGACGCCGACCATGCAGCACGCCGTGGTTGATCTCGGCGCCGACGGCGGTATTGCAATCACCGCCAGTCACCATCCAGCCGCGTGGAACGCCCTGAAGTTCTGTCGCGACGACGGCATATTCCTGAACCAATACCAGGCCGAGGAACTTCTTAACGTCTACCATCAGGGCGCATTCGTGCAGCGTCCGCATAATCAACTCGGACGCGTCGGCGGAGACGAGGGGGCCATCAACCGTCACCTGTCAAAGGTCCTGGCCTCAGTTGACTCCGGCGCGATCTCCTCCCTCGCGCCGAAAGTCGTAATAGACAGTGTCAACGGCGCGGGAGCGGACTGCGCTGAGGGCCTGCTGCAGAAGATGGGCTGTGAGGTAATTGCGATAAATGACGTGCCCAACGGTCGCTTTCCGCGCGATCCTGAACCGATTCCCCCGAATCTCGGAGAGCTTTGCGAGGTCGTCCGTGAACACGACGCCGATCTTGGATTCGCCCAGGATGCCGACGGGGATCGTCTGTCGGTGATCTCCAGCGAGGGCATTGCTATCGGTGAGGAATTCACGCTGGCGTTCGCCGCGGACGTGATGGCCGAGAACCGCGAGGGGCCTATTGTAGCGAACCTCTCTACCAGTCGGATGATCGATGAGGTGGGTGAGCGGCACGAATCCGAGGTCATCCGCTCGAAGGTAGGCGAGGTCAACGTTGTTGAGCGAATGCTTGCCGTCAACGCAGTTGGCGGGGGTGAGGGCAACGGGGGCGTGATTGACCCACAGCTTCACCACTGTCGGGATAATCTCGCTGCGATGGCCCTCATCCTGCAGGGCATGGCTACGCGAGGCGTTTCCATCGTAGATTGGATGCACAGCTTCCGCCCCAGCGCCATCGTCAAGGAGAAGCTCCCCTGCCCCGCCGGTAGCACGCAGCGGGCGATACTCGCGCTGCGCCGACATTACGAGGGGCGGTCGATGGACCTCACCGAAGGTGTGAAGGTCTTCTTCGAGGACGGATCATGGTTGCACGCGCGACCAAGCAACACCGAGCCGATCCTGCGCGTGATCTCAGAGGCGGATGATGCGGAGAGCGCCGACCGATACTGTCAGGAGGCACTCGACATCCTGAGCGAGGAGATAGTACGCACCCGGTGACACAATGACTGGTCTGACACCCGGTCGCATCCGGTGCGCGTCGTCTGCTCAGAGAATCTCAATCTCTATCCGGCTGCAGTTGACGATGGTCTCCCCCACCGGGCATTTCTCGGCGACTCTCTGAAATGCGGCCCTCCGCCTGTCATCCCAGTCGCCGTGCACCTCTGCGCGCATACGCAGGTTCTTATACGCACCCGCTCCCTCTTCGTACTTCGCTGTGACCTCGATCTGTATCTCCCCGCACGCCAGTTCGCTCTGCTCGCAGTGCTTTCTCAGCATCACCGCGACGCACATTCCCAGCGCCGAAGCAAGCATCTCCACCGGATTCATGGTCGTATCATCTGCGGGCTTATCGGCCCCGACCGTGATCTCCTGCACCATGCCTGAACTCGATTCTGCGCGGTAGTGCGTCCCGGTGTTCGTAACCTCGATCCTCATGCTCGTATTCCCCTCACCGGGCTTTGGTCACCTGCAGCAGGTGCGTTCGCCGGGAGAATGCCTGTTACCTGCAGACTCCCTCAAGGGCAGGGGCCGCGCGAAGACGCCACGCGGCCCGGGCTTCCTGCGACCCACTGCATGCCTATTGCTCGGTTGCGGGCCGGATGATCACCTCGTCAAGGTCGTACCAGTGCCCCTCCTGTACGGCTCCCCGCGACGAACGTACGAAGTACAATCCCTCCAGTACCTGAATGTCGGGGTGGATATCACGCACTTTGCGAACATCGAAGGTCAACTCATGCCACTCTCCGTCATCATGTAGTTCGTAGTCTGCCACGCGCGTGAGGCCCGATTCCGTCGCCGGATTCATCGCCACGAGCAGTTGTCCATGCCCGAACGGTTTCAATGTCAGGGTCAGCGGTGTACCCTCACCCAGGCGGTAGCGCACGAAGACTTCGGGATAACTATCTATGTCCCAGCCGACCGGATGCGCACGTGTCGGGATGCCTCCCTCATCTTCGGGAGCACGCACGTGGCGGAAGTTGACCCCATCGCCCGGTGGCTCGTAATCCGCGGGAATATGACGGGTGTCGGGTCCGTGCCGCACTCCTCCCTCGATTACGTCCATAAACCCTGCTGGGCCGGGATAGCCATAGCTCTTCCAGATATACCATGCGCTGTCATCTTCCGGACACCACGTGGAGTGGAGCAGAGGCTCGGTGGGATCACCCGGCTCCGCAACCCATACGTAGCCGGGTGCGTAGTGTGAACGTCCCTCGGTGTCCACCACCTGAACCCGGATAGCGTAGTCATGCTCTTCTTCGTAGGTGTGTGTTATCTCCGCACCCTCGGCCACGTTGCCGTCCCCCAGCCACCAGCGGATCTCCTCTGCTTGAGCGTCACCATGGATGATCGCCCGCAGCGTTACCTCATCACCCGGTCGCACCTCGAACGGCTCTACCGCAACCTGCACCGTCGGGCGACCATCATCACCATGCTCGTACACGCCGATATCCGGCGCTTCGCCCGACCACGGGAGACTCACCGGATCGCCGTCAGCCCAGCTTATCTCACGGTCAAGCAGCAGCGTGTTCGCATCATGATCAACTTCCATGATCCGTGCCGTCCGGTCGGCCGTTCCGACGGCGATCAGGTCTCCCTGCTCTCCCTCGATGCCGTATCCATCGTAAAACATGGTCGCATCGCCGACTTGAAGCAGTGTCCCCTCTCCCGCGCCCACCGCCATGGTGAGGAAGCTGCCCGCATCGCGCAGGGGGCTTTCGGGAGACAGCGCGTGATTGTAGTTCTCCGGATCTATGTACCCTGGATCGACGTCGAGGTTGCCTTGGTAGCGAGGCCCGTGTTCGGCCTGAAGCGCCTCATCATGCAGAGCCTCCACAGCAAATTGATCGCCGTAGTCGGTGACCACCGGCAGTCCAGGCTCCCGCCCGGTGAATACGTTGCTAACCAGCCCCACCTGCTCGGGTGTGCCGCCGATGAGCCGAATCTGACGCTCAATACCGTGCTCGTCATTGCGGCTGAAGATGTTGTTGGCGAAGAGCAGATCGCGCGTCTGATCGTGCCTGCTGTTGACGGCGATCCCGTAGTGTCCATTGTCATCGAAGACATTGTTGTAGAGGCGAATCGCATCGAGATATACGTCGCGGAAAGGGTAGAGATGAATGACGCCATGCGGATTGCGGAAGACGCGGTTGAAGCGGAAGATGCTGCGCGTGGTCGCGAACTTCGCGTTCGCGCTCCCCGACCATCCACTGTTGAAGGCGTAGGTGATTATGTTGTGTTCGAAGAGACAGTGCTGAGTTCCAAAGTGTTCGAAGTTTCGTCCCCAGGCGGCGTGGAAGACATTGCCACGCATAACGATGTAATGGTTGGACGCGTCGGGCCAGAGTTGCAGGGGCGAGTGTCCCGCGCGACTGATCACGTTCCCCTCAAAGAGCATTCGGGTAACGTTCGAGAGGCGGAACATGTTGATGCCACCGGTCTGCCTGTGAAATACGCTGTTGCGCACCCGGATATCTTCGCAGGTGTCGATGTGCGCCGCGAGGCCGTAGGTCGAATTCTCCATCCGGCAGTCCTCAATCGCGATATGCGAGGAGTTCTCGATGGTGAGCCACCCGGCGTCTGGCACCTCGGGATCTACATGCAGACCCTCCACCCGCACATGCTCAAGCCCGTCGATGACTATCGCACGTTCGCCTTCAGCGCCTGTGAGGATCGCATCCAGCCGCTGATCGGCGCGGAAGACGATCGGCGCCTCAGCGGTCCCGCTGTTGACCGGGCGCAGTTGACCGGGATAGCTACCCGGTAGTAGAGTGACTGTGTCCCCGGCCTGAGCGGCCTCGGACGCTCGTTCAAGACTCTGCCATGGAGCCTCGCGCATCCCCGTGGCATTGTCGTCGCCGTCCGGTGACAGGTAATACTCCGCGCCCGGCGCGATGCCGCACGATAGCGACACTAGCAGAGCGACCAGCAATAATACTCTCCCGTACATGGTCAGATGACCTCCTGAGCGTGTCTATCATCACTTGGAGTTAGATTGCCGACAGGTGATCCGATTCCCTTCCTGTCGATGAAGAAAACTAGTACCATAATGCTGGAGGAAGGAGCATTGCCGCCAATCGTCGAAGTAAATATCAGTGCGCCGCTTGGGTTCTGAGCGGCGCACTTGCCACGAGTCAGATGTGCAAGAATCAATGGAGGGCGACTGCATGACCGAGTTCCCGCAGGCATTCTCTGAAGCGGGCTTCCACGACTCGCTGATTGCCTGTATCAGGCATATGGCAGCAGAGAGAACACCACTTCTCGCGCTCGGACAGACCGTATTCTGGGATGAGCTTCTCAAATCGATGCTCGCCGCCGCCGCACGGCAACATGCTCCCGACCTGCGTCTGATCGCCGGGGCGCATGATACGGACTACTTCAGCAAGCTTACCGAGACAGGCAGGACCAACGGAGGCTTCTCTTTGCAGCCGCGCGATGATGATCGCACGCAGCAGATGTGGGCTGCGGTTGCGGAGACATCGGCGCTGCTTGGCACTGAGTACGCCGTTAAGCGGGCGGATCTGCGCGCGGCCGGCGTTCCACTGCGCCAGCTTGCTCGCAGGCACCCGGACGGACTGCGCCAGTTCTATCGCGAAGTGACAGGCGCCTGGGGGTGGCGCGGTGTCGCGAATCATTCCGCCGAACGCACTGTCGCCTGCGACATCTCCGCTCACCACGTCTCCCCCGCCGTGCGGGATCTAATGGCATGGGCGATCGAGCGCAGTCGTGAGGTTCTGGTCGATGAAGGCTGCCATTCGGCGGCGGAACGAATGCTCCAAGTGCTGGATAACCTGATCGAACGCTACCGCCTGCAGACTGAAGATAGCACGCTCACTGATCTCTACCTCTGCCTGCTCAGCGGCTTCTACGCCGTACTGCTAGGCGGGCTGCCGGAACAGGTCGAGGTTACGGCCTCGACGGACCTGTTACTCTTCACCTGTGACACTATCGACGCGCCGCGATTCGACGTTCTTGACGCCTTCCTCGATCCTTCCACGCGCACCGAGGCCTCCGCTGCCTATGACACGGTGGTGGCTCACTCCGGCATCTACCGTCTTGAGAAGTTCGGTGACGGGGCGATCCCATTTGACATCGTGATCTGTGGAAGGGGCCGCGGCACCATTCGAGTGCTCGGCAACCGCGCGATCTTCGATCTTCCCGAGGGTTCCATAGAAGGCGTCACCTCCGGCGAGATCATTGACCGTCAGGGTATGCTCGCAGCGATTGCCGACGCGTTCGGCTGTGACGCACGGCTGGTTGGTAAGGCCATCGTTCTCCCCCTGATGCTCAGCCGCGAGTTCTCCATGGTGCTGCTCGAGAACGCCTCGACCTACGTGCCTCAGAGCCATCGCCTCGTGCGGCTTCTGAGCGATGCAGGCGTCGAACTCGCCTTCAACCCAATTCTACGTTTGCACTTCGAGACTTGGGACGCCATTGGCGTGGCGGATGCCGCTCTCCGCCTGCCGAACCACCTCCGACCATTTTTCCCGGATGACTGCATCAACACCAACTGCTTCTCCGAGCAGTGGCGTGCGGCAGTCGCGGGAGCGCGGGCGCTTATCGAGCAACTCGGCTCTGCACGGGCTCCGGAGGATATCCTCGCCGCGCTCCGTGAGTCGGGCGAGGACGTGAGTGATCTCGCACGAGAGCACAGGCGCGTTGCCCGCAGACGCCGCGACTCCGGGAGGGAGATCGAGAGCCTCTGCGAGAGGACACAGGCTCTCTGGATTGAGATCAAACAGATGCTGCGCGAGGCTGATGCGCGACATGAGGCGCCACCGGAAGACGGCCTGGCGGCTCTGCGGGCTGAGAGGCAGAAGCTCATCGGAAAGATACTCGACCTCGCGGGTTCGGAAGAGCATCAGCGCCTGCAGCGGCGCTACAAAGAGATTGTGCTTGAGATACGTCGCAGGAAGCTGGAATTGCTGGCCGATGCACACCGCACAGTTGGACTTGAGCAGTCAAACTATCGCCCTCCCTGGTGGTGGTTCCTCGTGGTCGATCCTCAGGGCCGCTGGCTGCGCGAGCTTGCCGAAACCGCCACAATGCGCACCGAGCCGCTGGGCATGATGGTGTGAACGATCTCCACGGGGCATCGTGGTGGACTTGATAGAGCCACGAGCAACGTGCCTGCCTTCCGTTGGGTAAGCACGTGTTTCTTCCAGCATTCGGAAGGTGTTCTTCGGAACTGTGCT
>PXBW01000090.1 GCA_003566775.1 candidate division WS1 bacterium | reverse complement strand
GGCACCGTATCGATGATCAACTCCTCCTGCGGCTCGGGCAGCGCGGCGCCTTCGGCTTCTTCTTCCCTCTCTATCGCCCGCGCCTCGCCCGAACGCACCAGTGCCAGGCGTGTCAGGGGTGGGCCTATCGTTACGTTGATGATGTTGCTTGCGATGATCAGGTTGACGACCAGCGCCTGAATGGGCTCGAGAGCGGGGTCCTGCGCCACAAGCACTGCAAGGCTGATTGAGAGCCCCGCCTGCGCCAGCAGTCCGCTGCCAAGCATCTTACCCCAGCCAGCACGCAAGCCGGCCCACCGCGCACCGATCATCGCTCCTCCTACTTTGCCGGCCATCCGCGCGATTACGAAGATGATCACGAGCAGTCCCGCGCTGACAAGTTCGTCAAGGAAGACACCGACGCCGGCGAGGGTGAAGAAGAGCGCGTAAAGCGGAGGATCGAAGTCCTTGGTCGCACTGAAAGCCCGCACGTCGCGCCGATCACGATTCACCACTGCAATGCCCGCTCCTACGCCGGCGAGGATCGCTGAGAGACCGAGTTGGAATGCGAGACCACCACAGAAGAAGATCGTGGCAAGCGCGACGATCAGCACGTCCGAACGCCGCGTCAGCCGATGAACGATGATGTCACAGACAATCCCGGCCACGAAGCCGACGATCAGCGCGCCGACCACATGATAAAAGGGAAACGCAATAGATCCGAGGAACTCGTCATCCCAGCCACCCACGAGCACCTGCGCCACCGCCATCGCGGCACCGAAAAAGATGATCGTCGCCACGCTGTTCAGCACCATCAGCGAGGTGAGTATCCGTGTCAGTGCTCCGGCCGCGCCGCACTCGCGCACTACGGCCATCGTCACCGGCGCCGAGGTCTCCGTCGCGACTGCGGCGCAGATCAAGCCCACCGCGAGAGCGTGAGGGAGCGCATGTGCGGGATCCAAAAGCCCCAGATAGACCGCGCCGATCGCGAGCGCGGCGGTACTCAGGATGAAGGTAAGCCCCACCTCCACCGGGCTAATCCGCCAGAGGACCTTCGCAAGGGGCTTGAGCTGGCGAAGATCGCAGCCCTCGCCGATGCTGAATGCGATCAGAACGATCGCCATATTCATGAACACTGTAAGATCGTCGAGCATCTCACGCGTTATCAACTCGAAACCGCTCGGTCCGAGGATGATGCCCGCGACAAGATACCCGGTGACTTCCGGCAGACGCGCCAGCTTCGCCAGACGAGCGAGGGCAAAGCCGAAGGCCAGTAGAAGACTGAGCACGAAGATGAGATCGATCTCTGCGTTTCCCGTGGTCATTGGGGCTTGCTCCGTCCGGTGGATCTCTTACGTCCATCTATGGAGCCGGACCGTCAGGACACACTCATCCCCCGCGTTCTGGTGCTGTCGTGGAGGATGAGACACGATCCAGCGAAGGGGTCACTCATCGCGAATGGCAACCGTATTGAAACACGGCGAGGGGAATTGAGTCAAGGCCGTTAGAAGCGCGCTCCCGCCCCTGCTCAACAGACGCGAAAAGGGGCCGCCGAAAGCTGGTCGGCGGCCCCTTCGTGTCGGTGAAATCTTCGGCATCAGACTGTCAGATGTCTCGGGCAGGCATCAGTCATCGCCGCCGTTGCCGTTGTCCCCGGGCATCGGCCAGTCTCCACCATCCCGTGGCCTGCCCCAGTGCTCGACGTCACCGGGATCGGCTTCCTCTCGTGCCTGGTGAGCGAACGGCCCACTGCCCTTGGAGTAGAATCTGGCGGTGTAGTCAACGAAGAGGAAGTTCTTCCCGTCGCTATGGAAGGGCTCCTCATGGTAGCCGGGCTGTCCCTCGGAATTGTGCGACTGATGCACGTTCTGGCCCAGAGCATCGCCCCACGCGCCAGGCGGATTATTGCCCTTCTCAAACAACAGCACTGTGCGCGAAGGCACCGGGATGTCGTCCCGGTATCCCCCCATGGTTATCTGCTCTCCCCGGATCCTTCGTGGTATCTGGGTGTATTGCGCGATCGAGTAGGCTCGTGCGGTCCTGCCGCGCTGGTTCGGGTTATCGGGGCAGATGAGCATCTCCTCTTCCCGCAGATAGCTCATGATGCTGACATCCCAGGTGGCGACATGATCGGCAGGTTCGTTCTCATCGCCGGTGGGTGGATTCCAAGGATCTGTTGAGCCGTGCGTGATCGACCAGGGTGGCAGGAAGCCGTCGTTGTCCTGGACGTACATCTCAATCGCCGAACCGACCTGCTGCAAGTTGGACAGGCATCGTGTCTGGCGTGCACGCCTGCGCACCCCTGCGAAAACGGGGAAGATAATGGCGGCAAGCACGGCGATGATGCCAATCACGGTAAGAAGCTCAACCAGGGTGAAACCCCGCCTGATCTGCAGTCGTGTTATCAACTGTATCACTCTCCTCTGAGATTGCCGTGCACCATATGCAACTGCGAAGTCTCCTGCGTCACGCTAAGACGCACCCGCCACACCCGGTACAGGACCCGTCCCGGAGGACGTTCGGTGAATCGGGAGTATGGCCGCAGTTACAGTATACCACTTAACCACCCTGTTGATAAACACGAAATTGCATCATGTCGGCGCAAAGTGATGATGTCAGAGTCGAGCAGGGCACGAAAGCCCCTACCTCTGCAGGGCAGTCAGGCCAGCAAAGGAATGCGTTGATTGCGACCGGCGATGCTGGGATTTAGATGCGCGGTGCCGAAGACGGGATCACGGTTGAAGCTGCCGCGATGGATGACGCGGCAGCGGTGAAAGGTCGCGGTTGCGGACGGACGGTCTACCCCGGCGCGCGCTGCAGAGGCACCGTCCGCAGTCCTCCTGGTGAGACGTCGCGATTACCGTCGGTTCGGCTGCAGCATTCGCCTCAAGCGACCAGTCAGATTCCCGCCGGAAGAATCTCCGCGATCTCAACTGCGGCGTTGCCACGGTTGACCGACTCATAGCCCGCGAGGGAGACCGCCAGCGACTTCACTCCCTCCTCGTAGGGAATCGTCGCCTCGCCCTTGCCCTGCACCGCCTCGACGAACTCGATCAGAACCGCGTCGGCCCAGTCATCAGGCGCCTGCTCAGCGGTCTCGCCCTCGGCTGTGGTCCAGTTCGCATTCGGGCCGTCGATTGTCAGCAGCGCGCCCTCGGCCACCACCTTGAAGCCGTTGTCCCATGCCACCTGCGGCACAAGCGAGCAGGAGAGTGTGCCCATCGCGCCGGACTCATACTCGAGGATCAGCGCGGTGGTGTCCGGGATCTCGAAGCCCTTCTTGTGCGCAACGAGGCCCTTCTCCGGCTGCTCATAGCCCGCCGGCGGCTCCCAGTCGTGGACGGTCGAGGTCTTGCCCATGACACTCTTCACGTCCCCGGCGAGGAAGCGACCGAGGTCGAGCATGTGCGTGGCCTGCTCGACAAGCTGCCCGCCCCCAAGCTCCATCTTCGTCCACCAGCCCTTGTTGGGCAGGCCCGGCATGTAATAGTGCGCCTGCACCATCGCGACCGCGCGCTCGGAGAGCATCTGCTGCGCGGCGATGATCGGCGCGGACTTGCGGAACATGTAACCTACCTGAGTGATGATGTCGTGCTTGCGCACCGCGCTGAGTACGCGTCCGGCCATCTCCATGCTGATCGCCACGGGCTTCTCGACGAAGAAGTGCACACCGCGCTCGGCCGCCGCCTCCTCGATGTCTCCGTGGGCGAAGGGCGGGGTGCAGATTACGATCGCATCAAGCTCCTCGCCCTCGAGCATCTCCACGACGTCCCCATAGGCGTCGCCGCTGGCCTCGTACTTCTCCGCGGCCGCCTGTGCAAGCTCGATCACTACGTCACAGGTCGCGACGACCTCCATCTCATCGTGCTTGTGCGCACAGGACAGGTGCCGGTTTGCGATGCCGCCGGTCCCGACGAATCCCAGTCGAACTGCCATCTCTTCCATCTCCCTCTTCAGTGGTTGCATCAGATAGCGCGTGCTTCGGCGCGCCGTGCGCGGGAACCTTCATCGTTGAGCGCGAGGCGGCCTTGCCAGGGACGGCGGGTCGACGCGCTATGCCTCATCGTCCGACCAGTCCCGCGGCCCCTTCACCTCGCGGTAGGCCTCAAGCACCGCCAGCGCGGCAGCCTTGTGCTCCCGCAGGCGCGCCTCCTGTCTGGAGGCGACATCGCGCACCTGCTCGGCGAGTTCGTTTAGCCGCTCGGCGTCGTCGGCTTCATCGGCCACCAGCATTCGCTCGATCTCTGCGAGGCCGTCGTCCGACGGCGCACGGTCGACGATCTCCACCGCCTGAAGGTCGGCGAGTATCTCAGCGAGGCGGTCGGCAAACTGCGTGTACTCCCGCTGGCGACGGTACATGCGCCCGATCATATGCCGGATGTCCTCGAAGAGGCGGTCGATGTTCTCGCGCTCCTCAGAGAGCTTCGCAGACCCGGCGGCGACGTGCTCCTTGAAATCGTCGACTGACGAGCACACGTCGTAATACTTCGTGTTGCGCCGTTCGCCGGAGTCGTCGATCTCCGGGTCGCCCGCCGACCACGGCCGCCCCTCTCCCGCCCAGCGAACGTCGGGCAGCACCATTGAACCACCATCCTCGTAGAGCAGAAGCGGCGGCTCATCAGATTCAGGCTGTACGATGCTCGCGCGGCCCTTCACGGTCTGATCGAGAACCCACTGGCGATGCGGATCGGGGGGCAGCCAGTCCCCCCAGCGTTCGATGATCTGCTGCTTGCGATCCATCTGCATTCCTCCTTTTCCGTAAGTGCGGGTTTCTTCGAGGAGTCCGCGAAGACCTGCCCGGTAAGAAGGCCTCTCGCGCGTGACGGCGAACATAGGACCTGTTGCGTGACCTGATCCGCCGGAGAGATCGATTGTGCGCATCGCCTGTCTGGTTGGCGCTCCTATTGTCAGCGGCGCCCTTTCCCCGGACGGCGGTCGCGGCCGCAGGAATACTCTACGAACAGGCGGCAATCTGAGGCAATGGGAAGGCGAAAGACGGGCTGACGGGACACCGGCGGCCCTGCCCGCTCAGTTGCGAATCGGAGGGAAGAGCAATGCCCACGAAGAGTCACAACTCGCGACCTAGCATCATAAAGGTGATCTGCCACGACCTCGGGCGTTACATCGGCGCACTCGGAGCGCCGGTGGAGACGCCGAACATCGACGGCCTCGCGTCCGAGGGCGTCCTCTTCAGCAATCACTGTTGCACCGCCGCCCAGTGTTCGCCTGCCCGCGGTTCAGTCGAGACCGGGCGCTATCCGCACAACAACGGTCTCGTGGGCCTCGCGCACCTCGGCTGGCGCATCGGCGCCAACGAGGTCACGCTGCCGATGTACCTCAACCGCGCGGGCTATCACACCCGCCTGATCGGCCACCAGCACGAGAACGCCGAGGCGCCGATGCTGGGCTATCAGACGATCGAGAGTGGTGGTCACGATGCGCGGACGGTGGCAGGGACGCTGAGCGAATTTTTGCAGGAGGATGCGCAGGAGGGACAGCCTTTCTATGTCTCCTGTGGAATCGGCGAGCCGCACCGTCCTTACCAGCGCGAGGGCTACGATCGCGATGATCCGGATGCCCTTGAAGTGCCGCCGTGGCTGCCCGATCGCCCCGGCATCCGCGAGGATCTCGCGGGGCTGCACGGACTCATCTGGCGCCTCGATGAGGCGGTAGGGGAAATGCGCGAGTCGCTGAGCGACAGCGGCCTCGAACAGGAGACGGTGTTTATCTTCACCACCGATCACGGCCTCGCCATGCCGCGCGCGAAGGGCACCTGCTACGAACCCGGCATCGGCACCACGCTGATCGTACGCTGGCCCGCGCAGTTTGAGGGCGCACGCGTGCAGGATGAACTGGTCAACCACTGCGACATGCTGCCCACGATCCTCGACCTCGCCGGAGCGGAGGTCCCCCCGCAGGTGGATGGCCGCAGCTACCTTCCGCTGCTTGATGGGGAGGACTATGAGCCGCACAGCCACCTCTTCGCCGAGATGAACTGGCACGATCAGTACAATCCGATGCGCGCGGTGCGCACGAACCGCTTCAAGTACGTGCGCAACTTCGGCCGCCGCCCGCTGGTGTACATGCCGCGGGATATCTATGAGGGACCGGCCGGCCAGGAGATGAAGGCCGACTATTACAACGAGGTGCGGCCGGCCGAAGAGCTTTACGACCTCGAGAGCGACCCGCTAGAGATGAATAACCTGATCGATGACGAAGCGCACAGTGACGCGGCATGGACGCTGCGCACTCAGGTACATAACTGGATGGTGGAGACCAACGATCCGCTGCTCTACGGCGACTACGCGCCCACGAGACTGCAGCGCGAGCGCCTTGAGGACTATGGCACCGAGAATGGCGTACCACATGTATGAGGTGAAGAACGGATGAAGCTGGCCCTGGGCCTGAGACCGAGCCTTTCGCCCACCGAGTTCGATCAAGATGACCTCGCGTTTGCTGCGCAACTTGGGGTCAAACACGCGCAGATTCGCACCGAGGCGCTGATAAGTCGCGAGAACGCAAACGTGCTGCACGCGGCGGACCTCGAGCGCATTGTGGAGCAACTCGACGCCCACGGGATCGCGCCGGCGGTGGTCCTGCTGCCGCAGGGGCGCGACACTCAGTACTGGAACGCGCGCCTCGGCCGTACCGAGCGCGAGCAGGAGGTCGAGGAGGTGAATGAGACCCTGCGCGTCATCGGCTCCTTCGACGTGCCGGTGGTCGAGTGGACGTGGAGTGTGCCCGACGTCTGGGGCAGCACCCGCGCCACCGGTCGGGGAGGGTGTGACGTGCGGCGCTTCGACTATGAGGCGGTGAAGGACGTCGGCCCCGTGGAGGCGGAGGAGGCGATGGATGCCGACACCATGTGGGAGCGCCTCCTCTGGTTCCTGCGGGCGATCGTCCCGGTTGCCGAGGAGGTCGGGGTGCGCCTCGCGCTCCACCCCCACGATCCGCCGACCCCGCAGTTGCGGGGTGAGGCGCGCATCATCGGCAGCATCGAGGGGCTGAAGCGGCTCGTCGAGGAGGTGCCCTCACCTGTCAACGGGCTCAACTTCTGCCAGGGCACCGTCGCCGAGATGGGCACCGATGTCATCGAGGCGATCCGCTGGTTCGGTGAGCGCGATCGAATCAATCACGTTCATTTCCGCAACGTAAAGGGGTGTGTGCCGCTCTTCGACGAATGCTTCATTGACGACGGTGACACCGACATGCTGGAGGCTATGCGCGCCTACCGCGACG
Organism: candidate division WS1 bacterium; assembly: GCA_003566775.1. GTDB lineage: Bacteria > Armatimonadota > Zipacnadia > Zipacnadales > UBA5352 > UBA5352. The sequence continues at coordinate 44,960 of PXBW01000090.1, read as the reverse complement.
TCGGTTACCGTTACGCGATGATGCCCGATCATACGCCGAAGATCGCCGGAGATACGAGATGGGGCCATCGAGGGCGCGGGTACGCGATCGGCTATATGCGCGCGCTGGTCGACGCCGTCGGCCGCGAGTAACACGAAGCTCAGACATAACATACTCTGAAGAGGTGGAGGGGCCCATCGATGATTCTGCACAAGATCAAGTCCGAAGGACTGGCTCAACTGTCGTACCTGCTCGGCAGCGGTTCTGAGGCGGTGGTGATCGACCCGAGGCGCGATGTTGACGTGTACATCGATCTCGCGCATGACGAGGGCATGACCATCACACACATCTTCGAGACCCACCGCAATGAGGACTTCATCATCGGCTCCCGCGAACTCGCCGAACTCACCGGCGCCGAGATTCACCACCACGAGGCCACCGATTGGGGCTACGGCAGCACAGTAACCGAGGATGACAGCTTCAGCATCGGCCAGCTTCGGCTCGAGATCCTGCACACGCCCGGACACACCTTTGACGGCATCTCGATCGTATTGTACGACACGGAGTTCAGTGACGAGGACGCCGTAGCGGTATTCAGCGGCGACGCGCTCTTCATCGGCGACGTCGGCCGCACCGACTTCTTCCCCGAGCAGCGCGAAGAAGTCGCGGGGCTGCTCTACGAATCGATCTTCAACAAGCTCCTGCCGCTTGGCGACGAGGTGCTCCTCTATCCCGCGCATGGAGCCGGATCGGTCTGCGGGGATTCGATGGCCGATCGCGAGTTCTCCACCCTCGGCTACGAGCGAAGGCACAATCGCGTGCTGCAGATGACCGACCGCGACGAGTTCGTGCAGTTCAAGGCCACCGAGTTCCATCACATGCCCGGCTACTTCGAGCAGATCCACACAAGCAACCAGAAGGGACCTGAGCTTCTCCGGGACGCCATCGGCGAGACCCCGCGACCGATGACCGCGATGGAGGTCAACGCGTTCCGCCAGGATGGCGGACTGGTCATCGACCTGCGCGGGGCCGAGGCCTTCGGAGGAGCGCACATACCGGGCAGCCTCAACATAGCCTTTCCGATGCTGACCGCGTACATCGGCTACGAGGTGGACTACGACACGCCGCTGGCGCTGATCGTGAGCAACCGGGCCATGTTCGAGGAGGCCTGGATGCAACTCCAGCGCATCAACTATATGAACGTGGTTGGCTGGCTCGGGGGCGGGATGGAGGAGTGGGCGGTGAGCGCGCTGCACTTCGAGAGCATTCCGCAGATCTTCGTCGAGGAGATCAAGCGCCGCTACGATCAGGGCGAAGAGTTCCTGCTGCTTGACGTGCGCAAGAACGGTGAGTTCGAGCGCGGGAGTCTTCAGGGCGCGCAGCACATCTTCGTGGGCGAGCTTCAGGACCGCCTCGATGAGATCGGCGACACCCGCCCCATCGTCACCTTCTGCGGCACCGGCTACCGCGCATCGAACGCCGCGTCGATCCTCAAGCGCAACGGTTTCGAGCAGGTCGAGAACTTCCTCGGCTCGATGAGGGCCTGCATGCAGACAGAGTGCCCGCTGGACCTGGACTGAAGCATCGCTCTCCGGGAGGAGGCGGCATGTTGAGGAGGAGTATGACGGTGCGGATGATGACGGTCATTGCGGCATCAGCGCTGATGATCGCTGCAGGCTGTGAGTATCCGCCGCCGGCGGAGCTGGTAGTGGAACCTCCGGAAGACCCCGTGGCGGAGATGCGAGAGGACGCAATGCTCGACGAACTGATGGATGAGGAGGAGAGTAAGATGGACTGGACGATCAGTTCGAGCGCTTTCGACGACGGGGACACGATCCCCGTGAAGTACACGGCGGATGGAGAGAACATCTCGCCGCCGCTGAGCTTTGAGGGCGTGCCCGAGGGGGCCGTGGAGATCGCCCTGATCTGCCACGATCCGGACGCGCCGCGCGAGGGAGGATGGACGCACTGGGTGGTCTACGGGATGCCTCCGGACATCGACGGACTGCCCGAGGATGTGCCGGCCGAACCAACGCTCGACGACCCGCAACTGGTGCAGGGCGAAAACTCGTGGGAGGCTTTCGGCTACGGCGGGCCATCGCCCCCGGCGGGCGATCCGCATCGCTACCAGTTCCGCGGGTACGCCCTCTCCGAGACGCTCGACCTTGACCCCGGCGCGACGAAGCAGGAGGTCGAGGCCGCCATGAACGGGAAGATACTGGGCGAGGCGATGCTCGAGGGCCTCTACGGCCGCTGAGTCGTCTCATCGGGCAATGCGACAGTTGTAGCAAATCAGGAAGGGTGTGCGGCATCTGAAGACGCCGCACGGCCTCCCCGGAGGTGCGAACATGTTGCGAATCACCTGCGTATCCATCGCAATTGTAGCTCTCGCCGCCGCCTGCCACGCGCAGAACGATCGCTGGGTCTTCGAGGATTTCTCCTCGGTGGAGCACTGGACCGGCGCTGAACTCGGCACCGAGGTAGCGCGCCACGGCGAGACCTCGGCCCTGTGGCGGAACCACCCGGACACTTCCAGCATCTCCAGCGAGAACATCCCTCATGACTGGACCGACTGGAGCGCCTTCACCTTCTGGGTGTACAATGAGCGCGAAGTTGACACCGCGTTCATGTGCATCATCAGTTCGAACAACCCCGAGACCGATGGGATCGACTACTGGTCGGTGAGGGTCCCGCTCAACTTCACCGGCTGGAGGATCTTCGGTGTCGAGATACGTGAGGGAACCGGCATCCGTCAACCCCGTGGCTGGGATCAGGTGGATTCGATCCGCTTCACCGCTGCGGGCTGGGGCCACGAGCCGCATCCGGAGGCGGTGGTTTACATCGATCAGCTTGAGTTGCGCAATGACGTTGCGGGCGAGGGCCCGCTGCTCGATGACGAGGAGTTCTTCTCCCTGCTGCGCGATGACATAGAGGGCCTCGCCGCCACTCGCGAGGCCGCGGAGCGCGGTGACTACGATCTCGCGGCGGAGCATCTGCTTGAGTACTATCGCGGCCGCGACTGGCCGACCTGGAATTTCGATCCTTCCGAGTACGATCAGCATCGTGAAGAGGATTACAACACATCCCGGGCCGACTACGTTTTGACGCGGATGTTCGACCGCTTCGGCCGGGAGGCATACGTCGGTGACCCGATCGACTGGTCGTTCAACGGCTTCGACCCCGATGAGCCCGCATACACGCCGGAGTGGACATATCAGCTCAATCGCTTTCAGAACTGGCGTATCCTCGGCCAGGCGTGGTGGGCCACCGGCGATGATCGCTACGCCGAGGAGTTCGTCGAGCAGATGCTCAGTTGGATTCACAGCGAACCGACGCCGGTCTTCGGCAGCCCCAACCGCGCCCCGACGTGGCGCACTATCGAGCAGGGCATCCGCACCGCCGGCTCGTGGATGGACGCCTATCATTACTTCCTCTTCGCCCCGCAGATGACGCCCGAGGCGCACCTGACCTTCCTCAAGTCATGGGTCGAGCACGCCCGCGCCCTCACACGAATGACGGTCGAGTACACCGAGCGCAGGAGCAACTGGGTGGCGATGGAGTGCAACGGCCTCGCGCATATCGGCTGCATGTTCCCCGAGTTCACCGAGGCCGAGCACTGGCGTGACGTCGCCTACGAGCGCCTGCTCATCGAGATCGACGAGCAGGTCTACCCCGATGGCGCGCAGCTTGAGCTTGCCCCCAGCTATCACATGGTCTCGCTGGGCAACTTCCGGCGCGCGACGCTCCCGGCAATCCGCAACGGCTTCGAGCTTCCCGACGGTTACATCGACGGCATGCGTCGGATGTACGATTACAACCTCAAGATCGCGATGCCGACCGGTCAGATGCCGCCGCTCAACGACTCGGGCATGTCACGTGTGCAGGCTTCGCTGCAGGAGGCGTACGAGACGTGGGGCGATCCAGAGTATCTCTGGGGCGCCACCCTGGGGGCCGAGGGCGAGCCGGTTGATTACCTCTCGACCTTCCTGCCCTGGGCAGGCTGGGCGGTGATGCGCTCCGACTGGTGGGCGGAAGACGCGCTTTACATGATCTACCAGGTGGGGCCCTTCGGCATCGCCCACCAGCACGAGGACAAGCTCAGCATGTACCTGTGGGGCTACGGGCGGACTCTGCTGACCGAGGGCGGGAACTACTCCTACGACCGCTCTGAATGGCGACGGTTCGTGCTCGACACGCCCGCACACAACACCGTAATGGTCGATGGCATGAGCCAGCGGCGGCGTGGGCTGCGTGAGACCTACCAGACCGATGAGCCGCTCGAGGGCGTCTGGGCCACCAACGAACTCTTCGACTGGTGCATCGGCACATACGAGGAGGGTTACGGCGAGGACCGGATGCCCGTCACCCACGAGCGCAGCCTGATCTTCGTGCGGCCCGACTACTACGTGGTGATCGACCGCATGCTCGACGCCGAGGGCGATCACCTCTACGAGGCGCTGTTCAATCTCGACGCCGAGGAGGCCGCGGTGCACGATGACGGCCTGTCGGTATCCAGCGCGGACGAGGGGCGGGCGAACCTCACGCTGATTCCGCTCGCGACCGAGGGCCTGTCGATGCGCATTGCTAAGGGCCAGGAGGATCCGCTGCTCGGCTGGGAGCCGCGCACCGGCCATCACCGACCGATCCCCTGCGTGGTCTACTCGAAGCAGGGGCCGACACCGGAGACGCTCGTGACGCTGATGTTCCCGCATCCGACCGAGGAGCCGCCGGCGGTTGAGGCGGAAGTGCTGCTTCAGACCGATCAGATGATCGCGATTCGCGTCAGCCGCGAGGAGGGGGAGGAGACGATTCTCTACTCCTTCGACCGCCCGGCGCAGATGGAGGCGGGCGGGGTCTCGGCCCATGCGCGCCTCGCGGTCATCCGCCGTGACGCCGAGGGCGCGGTCTCGGGCGGCATGGTCGAGGGCACCGGCCTCACCGTAGATGGCGAGGCGGTCGAGATGCAGTGAGAATGGCCTGAGGGATGTCATCCGAGGTATACTGGGGGCGTGTGCACTGATGGAGGTGGTTTCGATGAATAGTGCAGGATCGGATCTGCTGGCGATCTTTAATGAGAGGCAGCGACAGTACCTTCTCCGGCGAGCAAGGGAGCATGGAGCTACGGTCGAGGAGGAGTTGCGCGAGTTGGTCGCGCGTCAGATGGAGAATGCAGATACAGACACAGACACAGACGCTCTGGACAACCTCGTCGGGATGTGCCGTGGCGATGGCACCGTGACCGGGGAAACCTTCCATGAATACCTCTACGGGCGCTAGAGCGCGATGTCATACGAGGAACAGCGGAGACGAGTTCCGATCACAGGGAGGAGCGGGCAGGATGCGCACAGTCACGCTCATCACAGTCGCGATGGTGGTGACCGCAATGGCGGCAGGCGCACAGGGCTTCGAGCCGGTGCAGCCGTTCCCGATCTACGAGCATGAGACCGTGGAGGATCAGCCGTACACGGTGGGGGAGATCCTCCATGAGGACGACTTCTCCGGCGACCTGGCGAACTGGGTGGCCGAGGGTGACGTTGAGCCGCGCATCAACGAGGGGCGCATGGAACTGCGCACCCTCACCGGCCTCACCGTCTGGTTCCGCGAGAGGCTCGAGGGCAACGTGATGATCGAGTATCAGCGGCAGGCGTGGGCGGGCGGCGAGGAGTACGACTACGTGCGCGACCTCAACTGCTTCTGGCAGGCGCATGACCCTGAGCATCCCGACGACCTGTGGGCGCGCTCGGAGTGGCGCGGCGGCAGCTTCCCCAACTACGCCACGCTCAAGCTCTATTACGTGGGCTACGGCGGCGGCAACAACACCACCTGCCGCTTCCGGCGTTACACCGGCGAGTCGCCACCTCCCGAGCCGCTGCAAAACTACGACGGCAACCCGCACTACCTGATCGTCCCCACGCATACGTACACCTTCCAGCTTGTGTACTTCAACGGGCTGGTGCAGTTCATCCGCGACGGGGAGATTATCTTCGAGTTGAACGATCCGGATCCGCACGAATCGGGGCACTTCGGCTTCCGCACCGTGCGCAACCACGAGTTCATCGACAACTTCCGCGTCTATCGCCTCGAGCCGCGGTAGGAGAAAAGCGAGCACGGATTGTCGCGTGCTGGATGAAGGGGCGGAGATGCGCTGTCCGCCCCTTTGCGTATTCCACGAGGCTACCGTCTCGGCTACGCCTGATCGGCCTGAGCGGGGGGATCGTCCAGGCGCTTGTAAGTCGAGTGCGGGCAGTCCTCCGAGGCCGCCAGCCTTCGTCCCGGCAGGCCGACCGGAGTGCAGCCGCAGAAGAAGCTCTCCGGCTTCTGCCCCAGCGCATCGGCCATCTCGTCCCACATCTCGCGCGATTCGGTGCTGATGTAGAGCAGCACATCCTCGTCCCAGCGCCGCACCTGCTCGGTGAGATAGTGGTAGATCTCCGCGCGCACATCGTGAGGATAAGGTCCGGTGATGACCCCCTCCATCTCCTCACTGGCGTCCCTCGCGCGCTGCAGGTAGTCCTGGTCGAGCAGATCAGGGTCGAACATGGCGGTCAGGCTATCCACGGTGTTCCACATGATGACGCAGAAGCCGATTGACTCGGGGCTGGTGAGCGCGCACATCCGCTCGATGATCTCCGCGTACTCCTCGCGCCAGCCCTCGATCGGGATCATCGGCTTGAACTTGAAGCGCACCGGGATGCCCATCTCCTGGCACTTCGCGGCGGCCTCGATGCGCTCGATGGCGGCGCCCGATCCCGGCTCGATCTCCCGCGCCACGGTCTCGCAGGTGGTGCTCCAGACGCCGATCAGCCGGTCGCGATGCTCGACATCGGCGAGCCAATCGACGTTCGCGCTCGTCGAGTGAAAGTATCCATAGCGATCGTACTCGGCAAGTTTGCGCAGCCACGGCTCGATCACGTTGTACTCCGGCTCCCATGCGATGTGATCCGCGGCCCAGCCGATCATGCGGAAGCACTTCTGGAAAGGGCGTTCGGCGATCACGCGCGGCACCACCACGTCCACGAAGTCCTCGATGTTCAGGCCGATGGCGGTGAAGAAGCTCGACTTCCCCGCGCCACAGTACTGGCAGCCGTGGGGGCAGCCCTGCATGGTGCCGAAGTCCATCGTCGGCCAGCAGACGAAGTTCTTCTCCCAGTCATCCTCGCGCTCGTGGTAGGCGCGCGCGGTATCGATATGGCCGAGAAGCTGGTGCACATGGCTCAGGCCCGCACCCTCCGGCAGTCGCTCGACGATCTCCTCATACTCTGGCTTCGTGTCATCGAGATCCTGCACGGTGAAGACGAGCGGGCGCGCCCACGACCCGTGTGCATGCTCGAAGACAAGCTCGGGCTTCCACGCGGCCATCAGGTCCTCGAGTACCGCCGGCACCTCCTCGCGGCTGAACTGCTGTACGCCGCTCTCGGGGAGCTGCATCGCGCCGAGCATGCGCTCAAGTCGCGCCACCATACGCGGGTCGTCCTGCAACTCGTCGAGCACGTAGACTCTGACCGGACTGAGATTGTACACGCCCTATCACCTTCTGCGTCGTCATTGAGTACTGTCTGAAGAGAGCCGGGGCAGCGTTTCTATACTGGCTATCCCACGGTCGGTCGGAAAGGGTCTCCGGGCCTGAGTGCGCGCCCACAGGCGCAGCAGGCGGTCGCGCATCTCCGCCTCCACCTCGGCCATCTCCTCCCTGCCGCACAGGTTCACCGTCTCGTCCGGGTCCTCCTCCAGGTCGAGAAGCTGGACGCCCTCACCGCGATCGTCGATCGCGTACTTGTATCGCCGGGTTCGGATCATCGTGTACTCGTTGACCTCGCACAGCGCCTCCTGAGTCTCAGGCGCGGCTGCGCCCTGCAGCGCGGGCACAAGCGACCGGCCCATCGCCCGAGTCGAAGGCTCCAGACCGAGGCCGTCCAGCAGGGTGGGAAAGATGTCGATCTGGGAGCAAAGCTCATCGCGCACGGTGCCCGTGTCCATCCCCGGCCAGCGCACGATCAGCGGAACGCGGAGCGAGGAGCGCAGGAACACCGACTTATGCCGGCGACCGTGATCGCCCAGCATGTCACCGTGGTCCGACCAGAGGATCACGATGGTCTCGTCGAGACCGCGCCGCGCCTTCTGCGCCTGCAGGATCTCGCCGATCCAGCGGTCGATGAGCGTGATCTTGCCGTAGTAGTTGGCGGCCATGCGTGCCGCGTCTGCGGCGCCCACGGGATTGCGGCCGAGCCACTTCTGGTAGTCACGGGCGGCGGGTGAGAGCCAGTCGGGAACCTCCCCGGGCGCAATCGGCTCGGGCATGTCGTCAGGGTCATACATCTCCGCGTACTCACCCGGCGCGTCCCACGGCTCGTGCGGTCCGGGAAAGCCCACGAACATGCACAGCGGCTGATCGCGCTCGTAGTCCGCAGTGAAGTCGCGCGCCGCGCGGCCCACGTAGCTGTCCTGGTGGTCCTCAACGGAGTGAGGGCTGGGCCACACGGCCGCGCCGCTGTGTTTGCGGCGGCGCTGATAGTCCGCCTGGAACGCCTCCCAGAGGTCGCCGCGCTCCTGCCAGTAGTCCGTGAGGTGCGAGCCCATGTGCGTGTTCGCCCACGGCCCGCCGGTCTCGTGAACGTGGTCGTAACCGCGGGCGCGCAGGTAGGGTTCCCAGTCACGCGTGTGCACATCGCCCTGTTCGTAGAAGTGCGACTTGCCGATGTGCGCGGTGAAGTACCCCGCGTCCTGCAGGCGGTGGAAGACCGTCTCATCGTAAGGGTCCTGCTGCCCCGAGTTCGACCACATTCCGTGATTGTGCGGGTAGGTGCCGGCCACGAACGAGTAACGCGCGGGCATGCAGATGGGGCTGGAGGTAGTGCACTCAGAAAAGCGCACGCCGCCCTCCGCGAGACGGTCGAGGTTAGGTGTCTCGATCACCTCGTTGTCCGCACAGCCCATGCAGTCGGCGCGCAACTGATCGGGCATCAGGATGAGGATGTCCGGTCGATCGGCCATGGTGCCACGCGTCCTTTCATCTGCCGACTCACAACTGGCGAATCGCGTCCGCCAGTCGCTGGCTCTGCAGGGCATCAAGCGCGGTCACGTGCGGCTGTTCCTCGCCGCGCACGGACGCGAAGAAGTGCCTCAGTTGCGCGCCGAAGCCCCACCTCTCCGCCTCGCATAGCTGCCAGCAGCACTGGTCGGGCGACCAGCGCACCCGGTCGCCCGCGGTCACGAGTTCCACCTCGCGCGGGGCGTCCACGATCGCGCTGCGGTCGTCACCATGAAGCACCATGCGCTCGATCCAGCGCCCCGCCTGCCGCGACATGACGAAGCTGCCGAGCGCACCGGTCTTGAAGGTCATGCTCACCGATGCGCGCAGGTCTGTCTCACTTTCGCTGACGCAGCGTCCACTGAGGTCCGCGACCTCGCCGCACAGCCAGCGCATCGCGTCGAGCGTATGCAGCGAGTTGGTCACGATCTCGCGGAAGATGCCGCCGGTGCCGCTCTTTTCGGCGATACAGACGGCAATCTCGTGTCCCTCGAAGTGCTCGAAGGCGCGCCGGTAGACCGGGGCGAAGCGCCGGTTCACGCTCATCATCAGCAGCGCACCGGATCGCTCGGACGCCTCGACCATCTCCTCCGCGCGGGCGAGGTCCGCCGAAAGCGGCTTCTCGCACAGCGTCGGCACACCCGCCTCCATCAGCGCAAGCACCGGATCGTAATGCGCGTCGAGGCCCTCGCGCACCGGCGTCAGCACCAGCGCGCAGTCGCAGGCCTCCGTATCAAGATCGGCGGCATCTGCGAGAACGTTCGCGTTGGGATAGCGCGCACACACCGCCTGTCGCGCCTCCGCGGACGCATCGACGCAGGCGCTGATGATCGCCTCGTCGCTGCTGCTATCCAGTAGCGGCAGGTAGATGTCGCGCGCTATGCCGCCGCAGCCGATGACCGCGACGCGAATTGGATCGGACATGAATAATGCCTCCTGTGGCATGGTCGCCGGACGCCGGGGCCGGCCGAGTGTCCGACGACCTCATCCGGGCCAGCGAACTTCAAGGACCTCCGGGTCGATACCGGCCCCCTCCAGCAAACGCCGGGAGTAGTCCTCCAGCGTGCTTCTGCTCGCGTGCGTCTCGACAAAGAGGCCGTTGGAGAGCTTCTCGGGCGATCGGAACGGCGTGCCGTCCAGATGATGCGGTTCCGTGTGAACGAGACAGCGGTCGGCTCCTCTTGAGGTAGTCCGCGTCACTGAGATCGGGCAGTCCTCCCCGTTGAGGCGGCCCTCCTGCGCAAGCCAGTCGGCAGTATGGACCAGTATCTCTTTTGCGTAGCGCAGTTCGTGTACCTCGCCTGCGATGGTCAGGGTCTTCTCCGCGGATTCATTGATCTCAGGCTCGGAAGGTCTCGGCGGCTTCTCAGAGGTGGTGGGAAAATCCACCCTGATATCGGCGCGATTCAAGGAGTGCCGGATCTGCGCGGGCTTGAGGTCGGGCACCGCACGCTTGATCAGGCGGACGACACTTGAGTTGTCCCCGAGAAAGAGGTCCTCGAGGGCACGTTGCACCTGGCAATCCACGAAGTAAGCCTCCCAGAGGTCCTTGAGGTCCTCGGCCGCAAGCTTCTCCTTTGACAGCAGAAGCAGGGTATCAAGCGCCAACTGATGTTGGGCTTCATCCGAGATCGAGACCGCTCTGAAGAGCTTATCTTCAACGTCAACCGGTGCGTGTGAGTTGTAAATACGGTATTGATCACCGTCTGTGAGCAGGCACCATTCGACCCCAACGACGGTCGCGTATCCCATGATCTGAGACAACCAGCGACGATCGGTGAGATCGCTTCCAAGATCCTTCGCTTCAATGAAGAGCAGAGGAGAGCGCCGAAGGAGAAGAGCGTAGTCAACGGGGTTGTCACGTGGCTTGCCCCGGTATTCGCGCATTACCTGCTCCCAGTCCCTGAGGTCCCAGCCCAGAGCTTCGATGATCGGCTCAATCAGCACCGCTTTGGTGTTTTGCTCCCCGGGAGAGCCGGAACGATCCCTCATCTGATCGATGCGGTCGCGAACCTCGCGCACGGCCTGATCGAGATGTTGACGGTTCTCTCCGGTGCTCATGTCGCGCCCTCCTTGATTCACCTCAGGGGCAAACCAGAGTGATCTCTCCGGCAGATAGCCGTGATGACCGTAAGCAGGTTCCGCAAACAGCGCGAGAGACCTTCTCTTTCCCCCGCGTGGCGGCATTGCAGGAGGTCGAGGCGGGCGACGCTGCGAAATGGACAAAGCGGGAACAGACACGTCATGGAGGTGGATGTAATGCTCTATCGCGAGTTTGGAAGCACCGGCTGGGAGGTCTCCGCCATAGGCATGGGGACCTGGAACATCGGGAATCAGTGGGGCGAGCTTGACGACGCGACTGTCTGGGCGACGGTCCGCGAGGCGTTCGATGCGGGGATGAATCTTTATGACACGGCAGAGTCCTACGGCATCCCCAACGGCCTCTCGGAGATGCGCCTCGGTGAGGCACTCGCCGGAATCCGGCACCAGATCTACCTGGTCTCCAAGATTGGCCACTGGGGTCAGCGTACCGGTCAGGGCGTCCCCTACACCACGGTAGATATGATCCGAATGTCGTGCCATGCCTCGCTGCACCGGCTTCGCACCGACTGGGTAGATGTCATGCTCTGTCACGTGGCGGACATCGAGGACCCGAGCATCTTCCTGGAGGCCTTCGAGGTGCTGCAGCAACGGGGCAAGATCCGTGTTTACGGCATATCGACGAACGATCTCGATGTTCTCAAGCGTTTCAACGTGGACGGCAACTGCTCGGTTGTGGAGGTGGATTACTCCCTCCTGAACAGGCAGCCTGAGGAAGCATTCCTGCCGTACTGCAAGGAGAATAATATCGCGGTGCTGGTGCGTGGTCCGCTGCGCATGGGTCTGCTGTCGGGCAAGTATGACCTTGAGACCGAGTTCACGGACACGGTGCGCGAGAGATTCAACCCCGGTGGAGATCAGCGAGAGCAGTACGAGCGCGATATCGCGGGTGTCGAGCGCCTCAAGGAAGTCGTGGAACCGGGGGAGGATATGGTCGAGGCGGCGCTGCGCTTCGTGATCTCCCATTCGGTGAAGCCGGTCGCGATCCCCGGCTGCAAGTCACCGGAGCAGGCGCGAATGAACGCGAAGATGGGTGAACGCGAACTCACCGATGCTGAGAGCGCGACTCTGCGCGGCGCGCTCGATGGGTGAACGGACACCACGACGGCGTCAGTCGCTGTCGTGGTTGCCCCGGCGCTCTCGCCGGGGTCGTCCGCAGAGGCGGGACACCGCTCCCGTCTGTCCCGCCATCAGCCGTTGTCTTTGTGGAGGAGTTGTCCGAACCCAGGCGCTCCTGCCGGGGCCGTTCGAGCAGTTAGCCACGAGAAAGGGAGATACGGATGATGCGGTCGAGGATAGCGGGCGTCATTATGTTAGGGGTCTTGTGTGTCTTCATGTGCGCGAGTGCCTGGGCGCGTTTCCCTGTCGAGCACCCCGTCTTTCCCATCGAGGTGCCCGAAGAGCGCATCCCGCAACTTCAGGAGCAGACCGCGATGGTCATGGAACTGACACGCGACGAGATAGACGAGTGGATCGTTGCCAGGAGCAGCTTCCAGATGATCGCCTGTCCCAACTGTGAGTATCCGGGTGGGCGTCGCGACCGCACCAACTACTGGCGCTGGACGCCGGATGCGCCCGAGCAGATTCACTGCGCCAACTGCGAGATCACCCACCCGGACGATCGCTACCCGATGTCCGAGGTCGATCTGATCACCGACCCCACCGGACAGGTGCAGGAGTTTCCGTATTACCCCGGCGAGGACGGCTATAAGTATTACATCACGGGGAAGATCGACAACGCGCGCCGCCAGTACATGGAACGCATCGTTCCGCGCATCGCCGAACTCTACGTCGCCACCGAGGATGATCGATATGCGCGGCAGGCAGCGCAGATACTTGACCGGCTTGCGGACGCGTACCCGCATTTCAACGTGCAGATCTGCCGGCGGGCGGGCAGCCCCATTCTGCTTGAGGACATCGAGATCCTCGAACCCGACGAGCATGGGCTGGTCGAGGTCCCTGAGCCGGGCACAGGCCGCGCCGGGCGCGATGACGGTGCGCACTACCCCTACTGGTCGAACCGCCGCGGGGTAAACTGGAACGGCTGGTTGTACGCCGAGCCTGTCACTGCCCTCGCCTACGCGTGGGACCGCATCGCAGCCAGCGACGAGATCGACCGCCTCTCAGACGATCTCGGCAAGGACGTGCGCGAGAACGTGAATGGCTACCTGCGCGCCACCGCCAACTACGCGCGCAGCTACCCTCCATATCTGGGCAACATGGATCCAACCCTGATCCGCGCCTTCGCGGTAATCGGACGCGTGATCGGTGAGCCTGAGTTCGTGCACGACGCGCTCCGGCGCGTTCCGCTTATCCTCGAGAACCGTTTCTTCCCCGACGGCAACTGGCGCGAGGCTGCGCCGTCGTATCACCATCAGACGATTCTGGGCCTTTCCCGGGCGGCCGAGCAGACGCTCGCGGGGTACACCGACCCGCCCGGCTACATCGGCATAATGAGCGGAACCCGCTACGATGACTTCGACCCGCACTCAGAGCTTCCGCTGCTGCGACAGAGCCTCGACGCGCTTGAGGCGAACCGCACTCCCACCGGCGACTACATGTGCATCCATGACACCTGGTCGGTCACCACTCGCGGCCGCGACATGCCCGGTCCGCGCGACCGGCCGGTGGCCTCGCACCTGCACTGGGGCATGGGCCACGCGATGCTCGGGGTCGGCAACGAGCCGGACGGGATGCAGGCGCATCTGCACTTCAGCGGCGGCTATGGGCACACCCATCTCGACACGCTCAACATCATGCTCTTCGCCGCCGGGCGCGAGTTGATCAGCGACATTGGATACACGCACACGGTCATCAGGCCTTTCACAGTCGGCAGCCTCTCGCACAACCTCGTGGTGGTCGATGGAGCGGATCAGCGCGGATCGGGAGTCGACCCGCCCGCCGACGGCTACGCGATCGCCAGCGGTCGTCTTGGTCCGTCGGTGCAGTACATCGAAGCGGGGGGCGAGGGGGCATATCCGGAACTGGTCGATCTCTACCGCAGGGCACTTAGTGTCGTTGAGTGCCCCGATGGGACCGGATACGTGGTGGACGTCTTCCGAGTCTCCGGAGGCTCTCAGCACGACTGGCTGCTGCATGGATCAGCCGACGAGGACATGGCGCTGGTGGCGAGCCTTGAACTTCAGCCGCAAGAAGGCGATCTGATGCCCGAGGGCAGCGAGTTCTTCCGCTGGACCGAGCTTTACGGGCCCCGAATCATCGACGGTGTGAATAACTCCTACGGCCTGTTCCGCAACCTCGCAGCCGGTTCGGGTGAGGATACGTGGTCCATGCGCATGACGTGCGAGGACGGTCCCGGTGTGGAGACCACCGTGCTCGGCATCCCCGAGGCGACCGTGATCACCGCTGAGTTGCCGTCGGTGCGCCGCGCGGAGGAGGACAGTTCGCGGGTGTGGGATTACTGGATGCCCGCGGTTGTGCTGCGGATCGAGGGAGAGGACCTGCAGAGTACCTTCACCGCGGTGCATCGCCCGGTTCAGGGAGGCGCAGGGGGCCTCGCGGTCGAGCGCCTTGAGATCGTCAGCGACGACCCGTTCGCGGTCGGCATCGCCGTCAGCGGTGAGGGCTTCACCGACTATCACCTGTCCACGCGGGACCCGGAGACCGCGATCTCGGTTCCCGCGCTGCAGATCGAGGCCACCGGCCGCTACGCCTTCGTACGCGTGATCGATGACGAGCCAGTCGCGCTGGGGCTGCTGGACGGAAGCGCGCTGCGGGTCGCGGGGCGCGAGCTTGATCTGTCACCGGGCGGGACGGGCGAGGTGCTGGAGTTCCGCAACGCCGATGATGGTGATGGCGAGAACGCGCTGGTGGTGGACGCGCAGCTTCCAGAGCGCGAGGCCCTCACCGACGAGCGCGTGGTGGTGCATCACAGCGACGGGATGACCTACGCGCTGGCGGTGAGCGAACTGCGGCGCGAGGGTGAGCAGACTGTCATCGCGCTCAGGCACCGCCCCGGCCTGCGCATCAACGCCGATGGCGAGGTGGAGATGACGCACTGGCCGCTGCGCACCACCGAAGGGGCCGCGACGTGGCATCTGCCCGCACAGGGCTGGTGGCAGGCGCAGTGAGAGGCTGACGCCGGGACGGGTGGAGGGGCCGCACGAGACCCTCCGCGAGCGGCAGCGAGCAGGGCAGGCGAGATCGGCCCATCGGTCGTTACATTGTTTCGATGATTGCTCAGACGGACGACCGGAGAGGGCCGACCTCGGGCAGCTTGCTCCGCAATCAGCCCTCGTGCGGCCCCTCCAGGGTCAGCATCTTACTAGGACAGGCCGACGCGTGGCGCTCAGTCCATCCAACTCGGCCCGACATCCGCCGCGGTCAGGGGGCGCCAGGCGACAGGCTCCGCCCCCTCGAAGCCCGCGTCTGCGGCGGGACTGCCGTCTGCCGGTCGCAAGAGGCCGTGCTCATCCTCGACCAGCATCGGATCCGTCCATGTGATGCCGTCCCGGTGCTCGATGCCGAGTTCATCGCCCCACGCGAAGTTGTTCTCCCAGTCGAAGTTGTCGGGGAACTGCGCGCGGGCAAAGACGGGGCGGTCGGGCGCCAGGAAGATGTTACCGACGAAAGTCGAATCAATCGGGTGAAGCGGCCTGTCCTCGCGGAATTCGGCGCTGCGTCCCATCCAGACCGGCGTACCGCTCGACGCGACGATCGTGTTGAAGGCCACCAGTGCGCGCTCCACCTGGAAGTACCCCGCCAGCGGAGTGTCCACGATGCCCTCCTGGAACACGATGCCGTAGAGCGCGGGCTCATAGATGTAGTTGTTCACGACCCGGTGGTCGCGTCCGATGATGCGAATCCCGCGCGCCCGCTCGTAACCATTGCTACGGGATCGTTCGTAGCCGTTGCAGAAGAAGTAATTTCCCTCGACCACGCAGCGGTCGCCATGACGGAGGGTGAGTTCGCCTGCTGACTCGCGGAAGGTGTTGCCGACGTAGCGGTTCTCGCATGACTTGTTCGAGATGATCTCGATCTCCCCGTCACAGTGCTCGAAGAGATTCTCCTGGACGGTGGTGTGCGAGTTCGACATTGAGACGTGGCTGGTTCCGATGCGGATCGTCTCACCGCCGTTGGCCCCAAGCGGGGGTCTGCCTGCGAAGTAATTGCGGTAGATCAGCGCCTCGTTCGGCCGCTCGGGGTCAACATTCACTGTCATCGTCACCCCTGAGTGATCCTGTCCGCGGAAGTAGCAGCGGTCTACCTGGTTGCCGACCCCGCGGATCACCACCCACATGTAGCGGTGTTCCCGCCCGACAGGATTGAAGTCGATGATGGCGCATTCGGTGACGCGGTTATGATCGCCCCGGATGTCAATCGGGGCGAATCGCTGCTCGCGCTCGACGCCGTCGCCGGCCACCTCGCGCGCCCCGCCGTACATGCGGAGGCCGGACAGGACGAGGTGAGAGCCGGAGAGGCGCACCCATGAGATGCCCGTCAGGGTGAGCCCGCCCGGGGTCTGCGGGCGGATCGTGATCGGCGCATCAGGGGCGCCCGAGCAGGTAATGTTCAGGTCCGCATCGAGCCACTCGCCGTCGGCGAGGACGATCTCATCGCCTGGTTCGGCGGCTTCCATCGCCCCCGATAGATCATCTGGAGAGGCGACCTCATGCACCTCCGCGGCACCCGCGCACACGACCATGGTGAGCAATGAGGCGGCCGTCACTGCAAGCGCGTATCTCATCATTATGATCAGCCCCTTGTGGTATTGCCCCGCCTGTCGAGAATGGGGGGGGGACAGAATACGATCGGTGACAGTTCCACTCATGACGCCTCCGGGCAGATACTGAGAGCATCTGCCCGGAGGTTGTGACTGCGATGCTGTGTCAGATCTGTCAAGCTACCTCCGGAGCTTCACTGCCGGCCCTAATTCGGCTCGATCTGCTCCTCAACTTCCTCGCCGAGATCCGCCGCGGCTTCAGCGGCTTCCTCCCTGTGCTCCTGCAGATGCTCGTCGACGCGGCTCGTCAGATCCTGATACTTCGCCGTCATCTGCTCCTTGAGGTCCTCGGCCTTCTCTTTCGCACCCGTGGCGGTCTTTCCGATCTCTTCGCGTAGTTCGTCTCCGGGCTTGGGAGCAAGCAGCAGCGCTGCAAACCCGCCAAGGATAGCGCCCAGCATCATCGCCCCGAAGATCGCCAGCCCATCCTGTGCGTCATCTCTTCCATCACTCACCGAAATCGCCTCCATGCAGGGTTGTGTGTTGAGTTGGATCAACTCATACTAACCTTCGCGAAGGTTCTTTTCCCCACCTGCACGATATCTCCATCGGAGATCGCGATGTTTTCCGTCTCGTCCTGTATCTTCTCATCGTTGACGCGCACGGCACCCTGACGGATCAGCCTGCGGGCTTCAGCATTTGAGGACGCGCCGCCGCAGTCGCGCACGAGTCTGACGATCCAGATTCTTCCATCTTCGAGGTCACACCGAGGCATCTCGACCTCGGGCATATCCGTTGGCTTCTCGCCGCGGCTGAAGACCTGCTCGAACTCCTGCCGGGCCTGCCGCGCGGCCTCGGCGCCGTGATAACGTTCGACTATGCGCCCGGCGAGGTCCTTCTTAGCATCCATCGGGTGAAGCTCATCGTGCCGCAGCGCCTCGTCGATTCGGTCTGCGCCCTCGAAGCCCTCGTCGGTAAGCAGCGCCCAGTAGTGTGGCAGAAGCTCATCGGAGATGGACATCAGCTTGCCGAACATCTCGACCGGAGGCTCGGTGATCCCTACGTAATTGCCCAGCGACTTGCTCATCTTCTCGGTGCCGTCGGTGCCCACCAGCAGCGTCCAGGTGGCGGCCACCTGCGGGTCCATGCCGTAGGCGCGCATAATGTCGCGACCGACCAGAAAGTTGAAGAGCTGATCGGTGCCTCCGACCTCGACGTCCGCCCTGACCGCGACGGAGTCGTACGCCTGCATCAGAGGGTACAGGAATTCGACGATGGAGATCGGTGTCTCGTTAGCCATGCGCTTACCGAAATCATCACGTTCGAGCATGCGCGCGACCGTGTACTGTGACGCAAGCCCCAGTATCCCTTCGGTGCCGAGTTCCTCCAGCCATTCGGAGTTGTAGAGTATTTCACATGCCTCGATATCGAGGATCTTCCCTGCCTGCTCGGCGAAAGTGGCGGCGTTGCGCTCTATCTCCTCCTCGGAGAGCATCGGGCGGGTTCTGGACCTTCCCGATGGATCCCCGATGCGCCCGGTGAAGTCGCCGATAATGAAGATCACCTGGTGACCGAGTTCCTGAAAGCGCCGCAGGCGCTGCATGGGGACGGAGTGCCCCAGGTGCAGATCGGGCGCGCTCGGGTCCGCCCCGTACTTGATGCGCAGCGGGCGGTCCAGCGTGAGCTTCTGCAGAAGCTCTTCGCGGGAGTGTACCTCCGATGCGTCGCCAACCAGGTAATCAAGCTGTTCTTCTGGTGTCATCATGTCACATCCTTGGCCCGCACTCTCTGGCGGGCATGTTGCGTCACAGATACTTCATCATATCAGGGATTGTCGAACTGTCCTGATGTCCGGAGGATTACTCCATCCGCTCCAGTGCGGCTTCCGCCTCGCGGTACATCTCACTATCGGGATCCGCGAGATTCACGGTGGCGGTGAACTCCGCGCGCGCAAGATCCCGATTTCCGGCATCGATATGGACCCAGGCCAGCAGGTAGTGTGCTTCTGCGGAAGTGGGGTCGGTCAGCACTGCCTGCTCAAGCATCTCGCGGGCCTGTTGAAGCTCCCCCTCATCCCTGTACTGTCGCGCGAGTTCCAGCATGGCGGAAAGTTGCTGGTCAAGCTCCTCTTCCGCAGGCTGTGGGCGCTGGAATGCCTCAGTGTCTTCTTCTGGAGGGGGCGGACTCTCCGGGACCCGATCGGGGCGGAATACCTCGACGTCGTCGTCCGGGACCGCAGTCTCGGGGACCTGATCGGGACTGAACACCTCGACCTCAGGCTCGGTCGCGAGGCGCTCGACGCGGGGCTCAGGCGCACCAAGCGCGATGGTGATGCCAAGCGCAATCGGCGTCAGCCAGAGTCCGGCCATGATGCCGATTGCGATGTGAGGCAGCACACCGACGCTTCCGGGGTTCATCGGCAGGTCGGACACCGCTATCTGCAGGTCACCGACTATCCCAAGACAGGCGGTGAATCTGCGCGAGTCCGCGAAACGCGCCACCTCGATGATGCGCCGGGCCATGCGCGGGCGGGCGAGGTGCAGTTCTTCCTCCGCGAGTTGCCATCCGGCCTGATCGGTAGCGTGGGTCAGATAGCGATGAAGATCGATATCTGCGCCATCATCTTCCCCCCCGGAGGCTCTGGCCGCCAGTCGTTGGGCCACCGGTTCAGGGCCTCCTGCCGCGATCGCCGCCGCCCGATCTGCACTCAGTTCCGCCACGCCTGCCCACCATCGAAGCGCCACCCACGCCAGCGCGAAGGGCGTGAGAAGCACACTGTGTGCCAGTTGCGCGCGGAGCGGGAGTCTCACGAGCGTGAGCAATCGGGCATGGCCCCCCTTGATGTGTCCGATCTCGTGCCCGAGCGCAGCCACCAACTGATTATCGCTCAGTGCCTCCACCAGCCCGCGGCTGACGAATATCGTCGGGATACCCAGCGAGATAGTAAAGCTGTCGATGTCATCTGTGGGCAGCACATGAACCGGCGGGGTGCCGGGCATCGCCAGGCGATTGGCGGCCCGCTCAGACGCCGCATGTACCCGACGATGACGCGATGGCCCGGCCCGCCGCGAGGAACTCTTGAGGCCGTCCAGCCACGGCTGGATCCTCAGCAGGCCGATGATCCCACCGCCCACGAAGAGTCCCAGCAGGATAATGCCGAGGACTATGGTCAACAGAGCGTTTATCGGGCGTACGACCATGAGGGCGACCAGAGCGCCCAGGATCAGCACGAGCAGCGTCAGTGCCAGCCATGACGAGGCGAGAAGCACCAGCCGCTCGGCAGGATGCGCATAGTGATGTGTTTGAAGCCTCATCACCGATGTTGCTCTCCCGATTCCTTACCATTCGTGTTCAGCGCTTCGATAAACTCAGGCAACTGAGCGAGGCAGGTTACGACATGCTTCGGGGGCCTCGCATCAGTCTCCCAGTGGCGAGCATCGTGCCTGACCCAGACCCCGGTCCACCCTGCCTCGCGGGCGCCTTCGATATCACAGACACAACTGTCGCCCACGAGCACGCACTGCTCCGGTCGGGCCCCGCTCTCTGCGATCGCGTGGTCGAAGATGCCCCGATCTGGCTTGAACACGAGCAGATCGTTCGCGTAAATCTGATGCTCAAAGAGATCGGCAAGGCCGAGTTGCTCGAGGTAGGAGACGCCGTTGGACAGTATCCCTAACACGTAGCCCGCATCAGCAAGCCTGTTGAGGCATTCCACGACGCCCGGAAACGGGCGTATGCCCGCGCTCAACGTTTGGAAGTATATGCCCGTCAGATCATCCGCAAGCACATCATCCGCGCGGGCGTAACGCTGCAGTATCCTCTGGAACGACACATAGCGGGCTTCGATCAGGTCGAGGCCCTCACTGCGGGCGTGTGCAGTGATCGCGTTGCGCACTCTCCTCAGTGTATCGACGTCCACGACCGAACGAGTCGCCGGGCATATCTCGTGAAGCCTGTCCAGACACTCGGCGAGCGCACCGTCAGCGGCTTCGTGATAGTCATAGAGGGTGTCGTCCTGATCGAACCAGACGTGCTCTATCCTGCGCCTGTCGTCGGCATTGCTCATCGCATCACCAGCGGGCCGTCATTTTGGTCGGCGCGGTAGCATAACACGACGGGCGGCTTTCTCCGGGCCGCCCGCCGCGTCAATGGTGCATTCAGCGTCAGCAACCGCTTCTCAGTTACTGAGCCGGCAGAGGTACTATGAGGAATCGCACCTGCATCGGCCTGCCGGTCTCGGGGTTGGTCACCTCGAAGGTCACCACCGCAGGCTGACCGCTCGCGAAGACGGCGTCTTCGGGCAACTCCTCCACGACGGGCGCCGCGCCGATGCCGAGGTCCGGAGTTACCGGTGCCTCTTCTTCATCGTCTTCGACCGGTGTCACCGTGACTCTCGGCTCCTCAGTCACCGGCTCCTCGGTGACAGGCTCCTCGGTGACAGGCTCCTCGGTGACAGGCTCCTCGGTGACAGGCTCCTCGGTGACAGGCTCCTCGGTCACGGGTGCTACCGGTTCAACGTCGGTATCGATGACGAGTGAGGCCAGCAGGTTGTCCGGCGAGAAATTGCTGCCGGCCATCGGGAAGGCGTACACTCTCTTCTGCGTACCGTCTTCCTCCTCGATAATTAGCGACGTCGCGTGAACCAGCCAGGCGGGGGTGCCGGTGAGAGTCTCGCCGTCTCTGGTGGTGATTGAGAGTTCAGTGATCTTCCACTGAGGCGCGTCCTCGGTCCCCGTCTGCTCCCACTCGGCATCGAGCCGGGCGATCTCCGTGGCCTGCACACGATGCTCCTCACCGTCAACGTCCACGGCGATGTAGCCGCCGTCGCGCAGCCGTGAGCCGATCTCAGCGCCATCTACGATGCCGAGTTGCGCCGTGAGTATCAGACCGCTGATGGTCTGTCCGCCGCGCAACGTCACCGTGCCTTCCAGCCGCGGTCCGGCGAACTCCGCCGCCGCGGTCCCGACGGCGATCATGCAGATGAGAAGTAAGACAGCCAGCAGCGTGCTTGTCATACGCATGGGACTCACCTCGCTTAGCTTACTGCAACTACGTTCTCGTGCTGTTATGTACACGGCTCACCGGAAGGGGGTTCGTCTCTCCCGCTCTCTCCGCCTCCGCGGATGGCCGTTAGTGCCTTTTTCGCGCAACAAGTGTCTCGACGAACGCCTCCAGCCGGAGCCGTGTCCGGGCGTCCAGCGGCCCCGGGTTCTCGCCCTCCAGCGATAGCACCGGCACATCGAGATGGCGCTTCATCAACAGATCCTGAATCTGTCGGAAGCAGAACGCCTGCGTGTAATGGACCAACCCGTCTATCTGCCGCAATTCAATCTGCTCGCGCAGATCTTTCACCCGCCCGGAGAGCTGGTAGGGATAGGTGTATCTGCGATACTGTTCGAGCAGGTCGCAGTTGATGGAGGGAACCATCGTGAACTGTCGCTGGGTCTCGTTCAAAACCACCCGAGCGTCGAGGCCCTCCACGAAATCGTAAAGGTCGCTGTATATCGTCGGCACCCCGGCAACACCCAGTCTCACCGCTGACCGTGCAGGCACGCGCCCTCGGGCCCTGGAGAGGAATCTCCCCAATTCGGCCTCGAATCTCTCCGGATCGCCGTGGAAATCCGAGCAGCATATCTGATAATAGTGGTTTTCCAGGCCACTGACAAGGCCGTCGCGCCAGGTAAGGCGGTCCAACTCCGCGACCTTCATTCGTATCGGACGCAGCCGCTCACGCTGGTGTTCCGCCTCTTCCCATGTGACGCGGAGATGATCGCAGATCCGCTGAATCTGCGCGCGAAGAAGCTCCTCATCCCGATCGTAGGGGTAGGCGAACGGGATGATGCGCGTGCCCGCCTCGCTCAACGTCTCGATCATCGCATGGGTCTGCGCGCAGTCGCCCTGCGTCACCGCGATGATCGTCTCTATACCGTGTTTGAGCGCGGCGGAGTATATTCCCTTTATCCACGCGCAGGCGGTACGCGGATAGCCATCCGTCTCCGCGCGCGCCACGAGACGATCAGGCTCGGCATCGGTGATGAAGATATTGTTGAGGTCAACCGGTTCATGTCCGGCAGCAAGTATTGCCTCAACGGGAATTGTCGTCGTCAGTCCGATCTTCATAGTGCCGCTTCAGAGTGCGTCCTCCACGATCCTGCGGGATACCCATCCCGGCGGGTCATCTGAGCCATTCATTTCAGCCCCAGCAGGCCGTGTACCTGCGGCATTACGCGCACATCGCGCAGATACCGAAGGGCCAGCGCCCTGAAGCGAATCAGTTCGAATCCGCTGGGGGGCCGGCTCTCGCCCTTCACCGTCACCGGCTGCAGAAACAACGGACAGCCGGGATCGACCGCCGCGATCTCCTCGTAAGCCCGCTCGAGTTCCTCCTCGGTCGCCTCGTCGGTCACCACGATCTTCACGAAGGCCCGTTTCTGTCGGGCGAGTCGGAGAAACTCCCGGCGCGCTTCCGCATCCAGCGGTCGCCCCATGCTGCTGTCCAGCTTGTAATCGCCCGCCACCCAGTCGATCATGCGCAGTGCCTTCCGCAGAGCGTCCGGACGCTGTCCGTTGGTCTCCAGCATGATCGGTAACTCGAACGGGCGCAGGCTCGCGGCTAGGTCGGCCACATATTCCGGGAACATCAGCGGCTCGCCACCGGTGAGCGCGATGGAGTGAATCGCGCCTTCCTCATCGTAGCCGAGAATACGCTTCACAACATCACACACATCGGCGATGCGGGCCGGATTCTCTATCTGGAAGCCACGCACCCCCGGTTTCGACTGGCACCAGACCTCCGCGGGAGGAGCGCCTCGCGCCTGCGGTGTATCACACCACGGGCAGTCGAGTTCGCACCCACAGAAGCGAATGAATATCTGCTGCAGGCCGGCGAAGAGCGCCTCACCCTGAATTGAGGTGAATATCTCGTAGAGCGGCGCCCGGAGGCTCGTGTCGGCGCGCGCGGCCATCTCCTCCTCGGCCCTCGCGTCCGCCTCGATCGCCTGGCGAGCCGCCTCATAGCTCAGGCGGCAACTATCCTCCGGGTTCTCGGGTCCATCTGAATTGGTCATTGCACTCCTCGAACCTTGCATCTTGCCATGTGGATGTCGGCCATCTCCTGCTCGTAAGCGGTCAACAGCCCCGTGGCGAGAGCGTTGGGATCAACCTGCAGTTCGTCGAGTCCACAGGCCTTGACGGGCGCGCCTGCGGGGTCCACGTTGAGCCCCACGTGCATCAGCGTCGAAACGGGGGAGACTGTCGCGATCGAGACGGAGAGCTTGCGCCCCTCGATGTAGAGGTCGTCGCCCTCTCGCTCAATCGGCGGCATCCCCGGTCTCGCCCGCAGGTGCCCGGCGATTGTGCAGATGAAGAGCCTCTGCCTCAGGACCGCCCGGTGGAGGTCCCGCTCGAAGTGCTCTGCGATGAAGTGCAGCATCTCGGCGGCTTCGATCGCATCCCCGGCGGCCACATCCGCGCGGTCCACCATCTCGGACAGCGCGACCCTGCAAGGACCGCGGAAGGCCACGATTGCATGGCCCTGCAGGCCGAATGTCTCGAAGATCCAGTGGGAGCGCAGTTGATGGCCGGTGTACGTCAACTCTTCGCGATGGAAGTATGTCTGCATGGTGGGCATGAACCTCATAACGCGGCGTGTCGTCATGATAGGCGCGCCGGACACCTGCGTCAACCCCGCACGTCCGGTGCTTCACAGTACCTGCCCCCACCTCAACCTCCAGGCGGAAGGAGATTGTCGTGGGCCTCGCGAAATCCATCACGCGAATGTATCCGCTGACCCAGGGAGCTTCCCCATGCCCGATAACACGCTCTACTTCGGAGACAACCTCGACATCCTGCGGCGCTACATCGAGGACGAGAGCGTCGATCTCATCTACCTGGATCCGCCCTTCAACTCAAATCAGGCGTACAACGTCATCTTCGAGGAGGAGAACGGCTCCGGCTCGGGCGCGCAGATCGAGGCCTTCGACGACACCTGGCACTGGACGATGGAGACCGCGCGTCTCTTCGAGGAGTGTGTCGAGCGGGGCGATGTGCGCGTCTCCGAAACCCTGACCGCCTTTCGCCGGATGCTCGGCGAGACCGACATGATGGCGTACCTGGCCAACATGGCCCCGCGCCTCGTCGAACTGCGCCGCGTGCTCAAACCCACCGGCTCACTCTACCTGCACTGCGACCCCACCGCAAGCCACTACCTGAAGGTGCTGATGGATGGGATCTTCGGGGTGGAGAGTTTCCGGAATGAGATTATCTGGCGCCGTACGACGAGCCACAGCGATGCGGGGCAGTTTGGAGCGGTGCACGATACGCTCCTCTTCTACACGAAGACATCGAGCCGCACCTGGAACAGGGTCCACCAGGAGTATGATCCCGGATACGTTGAGCAATACTATCGTTACGAAGACGAAGACGGACGCCGCTTCATGTCTGCCGATCTCAGCGGCGCGGGCCCGGGACCGCCCCGAGTGTTCGGTGAGCACGGTGAGATCGCGCCTCCAAACGGTCGCCACTGGATGTACGATCAGGAAGGGATTGATCGTCTCCTTGAACAGGGTCGAATCTACTGGACGAGCAATGACATTCCCCGCCTGAAGAAGTACCTCGACGAAGCCGCTGGTATGCCCGCGCAGGACGTCTGGCCCGACATTCAGGCCCTCCGCTCATGGCACAAGGAACGCCTCGGCTACCCGACACAGAAGCCGGAGGCGTTGCTGGAGCGGATTATCGAGGCGTCGAGTAATGAGGGGGACCTGGTGCTCGATCCGTTCTGCGGCTGTGGCACTACCATCGCGGTGGCGCATCGGCTGAATCGGCGATGGATCGGGATAGACATCACGCACCTCGCGGTGAACCTCATGAAGCACCGGCTGCAGGACACCTTCGGCGAGGAAGTGCGGGAGCAGTACGAGGTGGTCGGGGAGCCTACCGACCTTGCGGGCGCCGAAGCTCTCGCCCGGCAGGATCGCTGGCAGTTTGAGTTGTGGTCGCTGGGGCTGGTGGGCGCGCGTCCGACCGAGAAGAAGCGCGGCGCGGACGAGGGGATCGACGGGCGGCGCTACTTCCATGAGCCGGCCGGCGGTTCGCCCACGCGTCAGATCGTGATCTCGGTGAAATCGGGAAGCGTGGGAGTGAGCCAGGTGCGCGATCTGCGTGGGGTGGTGGGGCGCGAGGACGCCGCAATCGGCGTGTTCATCACGCTTGAGGAGCCGACCGGGCCGATGCTGCGGGAGGCGGCGGGCGCGGGATTCTGGGCGCCGGAGCACAACGGTGATGAGAAAATCCCGCGGATACAGATACTGACGATCGAGGAACTGCTGGAGGGAGCGTCGATCGACTGCCGCTACCTCAAGCACGGCTCCGCGACCTTCAAGCGCGCCCCGAAGAATCGCAAGCCCGATGCAAAGACGAAGAAGATGGATATCGAGTAGCCGCGAGCGGCAGATGAGGCACTGCTTCCGTGCCGATCAACAGAGCCGTGACCTCGCCTGTGTCGGCGTCATCTGGACCGGGAAGGGCCGCTCTCTGCTGCAGCGCTGCATCCGATGGCCTGCGGTCGCAGGGCATTTGACGCGATGGGCTTCGGGGCATTAGACTGAAACTTCCGGGAAAGGAGACCGCATTGCCTCAAGGCCCGCGTCAGCAACAACCTCCGAGATCCCGCACGCCCGCCTGGCTGAAGGTCAAGACGGGCAAGGCCGAACTCGCTCGACGCACCCGTTCGCTGCTGCGGGATTGTGAGGTGCGCACCGTATGTGAGGCGGCGATGTGCCCGAATATCGGCGAGTGCTTCTGTGCCGGCACGGCCACCTTCATGATTCTAGGTGGGGTGTGCACTCGCGACTGCCGCTTCTGCGCTGTAGAGCGCGGGACGCCCGCTCCCCCGGATCCGGAGGAACCTGCGTCCGTGGCGGAGGCAGCGGCGAAACTCGGACTGGACTACGTGGTGCTCACCTGCGTAACCCGCGACGATCTGGCCGATGGCGGCGCGGCGCATTTTGTCGCCACCATGGAGGCCCTGCGGGGCAGGATAACGAACATTCAGATAGAGACGCTGACCAGTGATTTTGCGGGCAGGGTCGAATCGCTCGCGCGGGTACTGCAGGCGCATCCCGCGGTATACAATCACAATGTCGAGACGGTTCGGCGGCTTCAGACATCGGTGAGGCCGCAGGCCGACTACGACCGCTCGATCGGTGTGTTGCGGCGAGCGGCCGAGCTTTCCGCGGACATTCCGATCAAGTCGGGCCTGATGGTGGGGCTGGGTGAGACGGTGGAGGAGGTAGAGGAGACGTTCAGCGACCTCGCAGATGCGGGCTGCAGCATCGTCACCATCGGACAGTACCTGCAACCGTCACCACAACACCTGCCGGTGGCAAGCTATGTGCCACCGGAGCAGTTCAAAGAGTACGAGCAGTTGGGGCGTGAGCGGGGGATCGCGCAGGTTGTGAGCGGACCCTTCGTCCGCAGCAGCTATCACGCGGGGGATGTCGCTTCACTGGTTGATTGAACTATGCCACCCGCGTCGGTCGGCAGCGGGTCATGTCGTGTGCCCGGGCAGATCATGACCAACCGTCTGATAACTATTCTGTTTCTCCTGATAGTGACCGTCGCCATCATCGGACAGGCGGCGCATGTCTTCCTGTCTCCCCCCGACCGCTGGCAGCAGTGGCTTCAGGTTCTCGTCGCTCAGCAGATAGCCGACACGCTCGAACGGGAGGTCCAACTCGGGCCCATAACCGACCTGTCGATGGAGGGCGTTGGGCTGCACGGGCTGGCTGTCGCCGAAGGCCCCAGGCTTGCGGATGGGGTGATACTGACCGCGGACACTATCCGGATAGCCTTCGACCTCGCCGGGATGCTGCGGCGTCGGACAGGCAGCGCGGCCGACATCAGTAGAGTGCGAATTGAAGGTGCGTGGGTCCACCTCGTTCGCGATGAGGTGGGGGCGCTGAACATCGAGGACGTCCTGCCGGAACCGCCCCCGGTTCCGGTGCCGCCTGAAGAGCGCTTTCAGGGCATCATCACCATCGCCGACTCCACGGTGATCTACGATGATTACGCATTGCCCCAGGTGGCGGGGACCTTCGTCAATGCGGAGCTTGTGCAGTTCAATGCTGAGATCGACATGCGCACCATCGGCTGGATTGACTTCGATCTCTCCGGACGAGATCGCCTCGGGCGCTTCGGCTCCTTGCATTTCGCGGGGATGATGGAGCCGGACACCGGCTTCCTCTGGGGGCAGACGCAGATCGGTTCGGTGGATATGCCCTACTGGTTCGAGCGCCTCGTTGTCGCACCGGAGATCGACGTGATTCGTGGTCGGGCGGAGGTTGCCGCTACCGTCGGCATACCGGCGAATCATGACGGCGCCCCGACAGTGTCAGGTAAGGTTGCAGTGAGGGATTCAGTGTTGACGCTCGATGCACTCGGCCGCCGGCCGGTATCCGCGGAGGCGGATGCAAGCGTCACACTCGAAGGCGTCCAGATGCACCGCCTCGTAGCTCAGATGGATGCAATGACCGTCGAAGCGAGTGGATTCCTGGGAGATCTCGACGATCCGGTGGTGGACCTCGCATTCGACGCTGATGTTCCGAGATCGGACGAGCTTGTCACGCTGTTCCCCGACCTCTCTCCGGAGATGGAGGAGCAGATCGCCTCGGTCACAATCGCCGGACCGCTGCTGGTGTCGGGGGAGATCGCCGGGCCGTTGCGTGAGGCAAACGTGGTCGCCCGAGTTGGAGCGCCGGGCGAGGTGCGTTACGCGAGCGCAGATGTCGGCGAGTGGGTTGCCGAGGAGGTGGACCTGCGGGTCGATCTGCTGGACCTGTCCGACCCGAACGTGCGGGCCCGCGCTGACACGGTACGGACCACCCCCACCGATCTGGAGCCGCTGGCTGAGATGATGCCCGAGGATCTTGAGGGGCCGCTCGAGGTCGCCGCGATCGACGATCTTGCCGTGGATCTTCTCTGGTCGGCGGAGGTGCCACTGCTTCAGACGGAACTGGCGGTACCCCGGATCACTGTCGGGGACCTCGTGGTGGAGGACATCCACACCGAGGTCGCGCTGGCCGGAGACCTTATCCGACTGAGCAATCTGACCGCGCGACCGCTCGGAGCCACCCTGAGTGCAGAAGCGCTTCTCGATCTCGCGGGCGAAGAGACGCCGTGGGCATACGCGCGCGGGAGCATCGACGGCGTCGAGCTTACCCGTCTTCATGCCGTCCCGGGGCTCGAAGAGTTCGCCGGGGACCTGTCCGGCGTGTTCTCAGGTCACTTCGTGGCCGAGTTGGACGAAGGCGCGCCGCTGGTGCTGGCGCAGGCCGTGGTCGACCGCCCGCACTACCAGAAATACGGAGTCAGGTCGTTACGTGGCCTTGTGGTAGTCGATGCGGACGCCGTGCAGGTGCGCGCCGGTAGCTTCGAGGACCTGGCGGGGGTAGGATGGGTGAATGCAGTGATGCCATTCGAGGCCGAGATGGCCGCGAATTTCGGCATCGCGGGCGTCGATCTCGAACGCGTCACCGAGCGCTTTGAACTCGATCTGGAGGATCTGCGGGGCGAGGCCTTCATCACCGGCATGGCCAGCGGCACGCCCGACGACCCGCATCTGGACGTACGTGTGCGCGCATTTCAGGTCAACTACCAGGACTACGGCGTCGATGCTGTGAGGGCGGGGATTGAGGGTGACTTTGATGAGCTGCGCGTGATCGGTCTCCATGCCTCTACCGGGCGCATACTCGCGCAGGTGGACGGGACCCTGCGCAACATCGAACTGGATGATTCCGATGCGGATATCGAGGGTACGGTTGTCTTCGCCGGGCCGGTGGATGAACACGCCCGCGATCTCGCCGGGCTGGAAGGGGAGGATGTGTCGGGGGTGGTCAGGGCCAGCGTGGATGTCGGGGGAACGCTCAAACGTCCGAACGCCGACGGGATTGTGACTATTGGTTTCGCACGTTATGAAACCGTGGCGACCGATGATGCCACGATTGCGGTGAGGCTCGAGGGCGATACGCTCGAACTGCGCGATCTGCGCATGGCGATCGGTGACGCGCTGGTGAGTGGTCAGGCGACAGTCACGTCGCTCTACGATGAACCAATCGTTGCGGCGAACATGACGGCTGAGAGCGTCGTACTGCAGGATCTCGCCCCCTGGCAGGACCTCGCGGTTCCGCTGTCGGGGGAGGTGAGTGTGCCCTTCCTGAGCCTGCAGGGGCCGCTGGACAATCTGACCGGGCTCGCACAGGTCGAAGCCGTGGATCTCGAACTGGGCGTTGAACCAATCGGTGCGATGTCCGCCACCCTGGTTCTGGATCGCAATGCTCTGATGCTGCGTCGGACATCGCTGGCGCTTGCAGGAGGTACGATGGCGCTCGAGGGGCAGTACCGTCTCGATGAGAGACGAGTAATGCCCTCCCGAGTGGACCTCGACGACGTGTCGCTGCCGGCGCTTCTGCGCGCCGGGATACCGCTCGCCGAGCGATTTGTGGATACCGCTCCGGAGGAAGAGGCCGAGGAGCGGGAGAGATTGCTTTCGCGACAGTTGGCCTCGCTGTCGATGCGCCTGGGCGGTAGGCTGGACGCGTCGATAACCGGGGAGGGGGTGCTTCCGGAGGAGCCAATCGAAGACGAGGAAGACGAAGTTGAACGATATCTTGAGGCATTCCTCGGGGAGATGACGGCATCCGCTCGGGAGGTGACGGTTGACGGCAGGTTGGTTCCGGATACATCGGTTCGTGCGGAGGTGGGCGAGGGGGCACGGGTGGCCGTAGATGCTGAGGCGCAGGAGGGTGAAGGGCTGATAACTCTGACGGGCACATGGGATCCCGAGGCAGAGTTGATGGCTCTCGCGGAGATCACGTTTCTCGATATCGCCAGGCTTCGCGAATGGATGCCGCCCGCGGTCCGGGCCGCGGGTGGAGAGCTTAACCTGACCGTGCAGGCAAGTGGTCCGCTGGACGGTCCTGACCTGATAGGATCGCTGGACGTGGTGGGGCCTGAGGCGTACGGAGTGAGCTTCGACCTCATCTCCGCACCGATCATCCGATACGATGGCACGTGGTTGGACGTTGACAGCCTGGTGGTTCGTGAAAACGATGAGGAGATGTTCATCGATGGGAGACTTCCCTTCGATTGGGCCACGAGGAGCGTGCCTTCCGATGCAGAGTTGCAGATGGCGGCGCGAGCGGACGGCATCGACCTCGCCATCTTTCCCCCTCTTGTGGCGGGCGCCATGGCGACGGATGAGGACGCGCGAACGCCGATGGAGGGTGTTGACGCCAGCGGAGTTGTAAACGCGCTGCTGACAGTCGGTGGAACCGTGTCGCGTCCAGAGCTTGATGGCGAACTGAAGATCGACGCCCCAGCGATCGAGGTGCCATGGACGGAGAGTCCGATTGAGGACACGCAGCTATCGATGTACTTCCGCGGCGTTGAGCAGCGGACGATCGTTGAGCTTGAGACCCTCTCCTCGCGTATCGACGCGGTAACGATGCAGGCGACCGGAACGGCGGAGTTGATGGAGTACGATCTGGAGCGGCTGACCGAGAACGCGTATGATTTCCGCTTCGAGGTTGCGGGGCCGCAGCACGAGCTTCCGGGTGGTTTGACGGCGCGGCAGATTCGCGGAGATGTGACCTTTGTCACGAACGAGAGAGGCGAGCAGGTCGTCACAGTGACCGACCTGGGCGCCGATTTCGGCGATGGCAGCGTACTGATGGACGGAACAGTGGAGATGAAGACCTTCGAGTTCGCACAGCTCGAGCGTAACGCTTACGACCTGGCGATCGTCGCAGACCGGGCGCGCGGACGCTACGATAATATGTTCCTCGGTACGCTGAACGGACGATTCACGATGACGAATCCGGCACCGGATGAGCCGATGCGTCTCGGGGGGCGCATGACCGTATCGAATGCGACGATCGGGGTGCCGCGGCCCGCGGAAGCGGATACGGAGGAACTCATGGGAATGTCGGCGGACTTCCCTGCGCTGCGCTTCGATGCTCAGTTGGGAATCGGGCACGATGTTGAGGTCAGGACCCTTGGGCTCGTCGCGCCGCTGGAGCCGACCGAAAGGGCAGTGATTGCGCGAGGCACGCCGCAGCGGCCCAATATCCAGGGGCAGATCGAGTTGCAGGAAGGCGCGGCAAGCATGCCCGGCGGCGTTATCGACATTCAGACGGCCGGGGTCCGTTTCCTCGTGCGTCCTGGCCTCGGCACCGAGCGCCTGACGCCTCCGATCGTTCTTGACTTCGACGGGCAGGTCTGGGCGAACGCAACGCGTACCGTTGCGGCAACCGTGGTTGATGGCCGTGAGGTGGGACCGGTCGAGATCGATCTGCGAGTGAGCGGAACGCTACCAGAGAATATCCACGTGGAGGTAAGCTCCACACCGCCCCTTGCCGAGGAGCAGATTTACGCTCTGCTGGGCACCGCGCCGTTTGCGGACGGTGAGGGCCTGTTTGCGGGGAGAGATCTCGAACAGGTGATGACCGAGCAGTTTGTCTCTGCTCTCGGTGCCGCCTTCAGGACATTCATCTTCGATCCATTCGAAGAGGAGTTGCGGGACATTCTCGGCCTTGAGTTCCTCGAGGTGAGTTTCGCCTTCGACCAACCGATCGCGCTCAGGATGGGAGGCTATCTCATAGAGGATCTGCTGATTACCTATGAGACGGTGGTAACGGGAGGTCGCGAGGGATATGACCTCGGTGTCTCGTACCGGATTGAACGTCGCTTCGAGGTCAGCTATCGAACTGATGAGAGACACGATCACAGGCTGTTTGTCGAGAAGGTCTTTCGATTCTGAGCATGGGCGGTCGATGAACAGGCCCTTTGATGCGCAACTCGAAGGTGGAGTCGCTGTCTAAGGTGAATGATCCGGCAGGAACCGAAGCGGGCCCGGCATCCTCTGCGGCCGAGGGAGACAGGTGGGGCGCAAATCCCGCCCGTCCACCCTTCACCGAGGTTGTCCGCGAGAATTACGAGCGCATCTACAGCGTCATCTACCGACTCGTGAACAACGGTGACGAGGCGGCAGATCTGACGCAGGATACGTTCGTGGCCGCCTGTCGCGCGTACGATGGGTTTCGTGGAGAAGCAAGCGCATATACCTGGCTTTACCGGATCGCGGTCAATCTAACCAAGAATCGCTTCGAGAAGAAGCAGCGTGTGGAATCTCGAGAGGCATACTCTCTCGATGAGCCGCTGGATTATGACAACGACGAGATTCACCGGCAGGTTGAGGACTGGACACTTGCTCCCGACAGGGTCGCGGAGAACGATCAACTGCGCGCAATCGTGCTTCAGGAGGTAGCGGATCTGAAGTACGATTATCGGGAAATAGTTGTGCTGCGCGACCTTGAAGGGCTGTCATACAGCGAGATTGCGGAGATACTCGGCTGTAGCGTTGAAGCCGTCAAGAGTCGACTTTTCCGTGCGCGCACAGTGTTGCGCGAACGGCTTGAGGAACTGCTTGAGGAGATACCGTAAACGCAGTTATAATGCACCACTCGTGGGTCTGCGAGAATGGAAGTGATTGGAAGTGCCGATGTCAATGGATTCGAAGGCGATGCGTTCTACGGCTATCCTGCTTGCTATGATGTCAATGCTCCTCTGCGGGGCCGCCCTTGCTGAGGAGGAACGTCCGTTGATAGGAGAGGTAGTAGTCGAGGGCAACGATTTCGTGTCCCGCGAGGCAATTATCGACGTGGTCAGTGAACTGCTGAAGCCGGGTGAGGAACTGACCGCCACGAGGCGCGCGGAGGCCCGTCGGCTCGTGATGAGGATGGGTTACTTCGATGAAGTGACGATCTCTACTGAGCAGCTTGAGGTCGGGGTGCGGGTGGTAATAACGGTCGTCGAGAAACAGCGGATAGAGGAGATAGTATTCGCCGGCAACACGGTTATCAGCGATGACGAACTCGCCGATGCCATTGTGAGCCAGGTCGGTCATATTGCCGATGAACGCTCGATAGCGCGCGATGTCCGTCGCATTGAGGACCGCTATGAGGCCGGCGGTTATATCGCCAGGGTGTCCGAGGCGAAGGTCGACGATTTTGGAGTGCTCACATTTGTGATGGAAGAGGCGCGCATCGAGGACATCATTATCGAGGGCCTCAGACGCACGGATGAGGAAGTTGTTCTGCGCGAGATAGACATTGAAGCCGGGGAGCTTTTCCGCCAGGAGGAGGTTGCAACCGGAATCAGGCGCCTGTACGCAATGGGCCTCTTCGAGACTGTTGAGATGGAATTGCGCCCGGGTGTCGCGAATCCGCTGCGCGACGTCATCCTCGTGATTCAGGTCGAAGAGGCGAGGACAGGACGGGCCGCCTTTGCGATGGGATGGTCGAGTCTGGACAACCTTGTCGTGATGCTGTCGGCGGAGGAGAAGAACCTGTTCGGTCGCGGCGAGCGCGCCTCAGCCACGCTCGAATTGGGAGGAAGAGAAAGCTATCAGTTCTCGTACTTCGATCCCTACTTCGATGCCGCCGGAACAACGATGAAGCTTAACCTGTACGATTCAGAGCGCAGGAGGCAGTTCCTCGGCGGGGCGCTGGTTGACACTGCCGAAGGCGAGTTCGATGAGCGCCGAACCGGCGGCGATGTAACGATGGTGAGGCCCATCGGTGAGCGGAGAAGGGTGAGCATGACGCTGCGCTCGGTGGAGGTCTCGAGCGCATTATTCCATGGGAGCACATTCGTTGACGATCCGGTGGGCCCACTCGGCACCGCGGCACAGGCGGCAAGCACGGAGATTCAGCAGCAATCAAGCGTCCGCATGCCGGGCGACTTCGGGAGCCCCGTGGAGGTTTTCGCTCCGTTGCACCCGGGAGGGCGGGTGAACAGCCTGACCCTGGGCGTGATCGATGACAGGCGCGATGTGCGGGCGGATCCACGCGCTGGATCCTATTCATCGGTCTCGTACGAACAGGCGGGGCGAGTATTGGGGGGAGAGGAGCAGTTCGGCAAGCTGTCCCTGGAACACCGACACTATCACAGTCTGGGGAATGACGTGATAGCGTTGCGCTTGATGGGTGGCATGAGTCTTGGGTCGCCGCCCCTCTACGAATCATTCAGCGTGGGTGGAGCGCACACGCTGAGAGGCTACGAACTTGATCGATGGCGCGGAGAGTCACTGCTTCTCGCGAATGTTGAGTACCGACGTCCGATCACGGACGCTCTGACCGCGGTCGGCTTCGTCGACGTCGGCAATGCGTTCGGGGGGGAGTTCGAAACCGTGGTGCCGGGATTCTCAATGCCGGCTGAGGATCAGACGTTCACCCCCCACGTCGGCGTGGGAGCCGGCATACGGGTGGTGACACCGCTGGGTCCGATTCGGCTCGACATGGGCTTCGGCGAGGACGGTAGCCAGGCTCACTTCAGCTTCGGTCACACATTCTAAAGACCGAATTGCCACAATGCGGGCGCCGTGCGTAAGTCGTTCATAGCGTGGCGCCCGTGCGTTGTGTCGCCGATATGTCTCTGCGGAGAAACAAGAGACCGTTCGTACTGTCAATACCTGTGAGGATGGCTCGATACCAGACTCCTCACAAATCAGGAGAGAAAGCAATCTATGAATCATCGCAACTTGATGTTTGCCGCGACGATCACTTTCGCTGTGCTTGGCGTTATTGCTGTAACTGCGGAGGTGAGTGCGGAGGAGACCGCTGGGGGAATAGCCGTGGTTAACCTCGCCGAATTGCAGGCGAACTTTGGTGAGCTTCGCGCCCGCGAAGAGGATCTGGGCCACTGGCTGGAAGAAAGAAGGAGTCGTTACAACGAGTTGTCGAACTACGTATTCCTCTCGAGGACCGATTTCGAGGAGGCGGTGGAGATACTGGAAAGAGCGCGTCCGCTCTCGGAAGAGGATAGAGAGCGTCTTCAGGAGTTGCGCGCCGTCTCTGACCAGAGGGAAGAGAGGTTCTCGGAGCTGCGCGCGAAGCCCGACCGAACGCCTGAGGAAGCGGCGGAGTTCAATACACTGCAGGAGACCTACGATGCACGCGTCGAGGCACTGCAGGGAATGCAGCAGGAGATCGTGCAGGAGCTTGAGCGGCGACGGGGCACCGCGCTGACGGGACTGATGGAACGCGTGGAGGAGGCCATCGTCGAGGCCGCCGAGGCATTGGGTTATGATATTGTGCTCGATGCGGATGCCGTTTTTCTCGGAGGAGACGATATTACGGAGGCGGTGCTGGAGAGGTTGAACTACGGCACAGACGGGCCGCCGACCACCGAGGAGCCTGCCGAGGGCGAGGCCGATCAGGAGGATGATGGCGGAGCGCAGGATGACGACAATGAGGGTGATGGGTAAGCGCTTCGCGCCGATTGCTCTGGCGGCAATCTGCGTGGTGACGCTGCTTTCCGGCTGTCCTGAAGCACCGCCGCGCGAGGTGTTGCGGCGCGATGAGCCGGTGTCGGGGTATGCTTACACGGCTGTGCTGGCAGCCCGTCATCCGCTCTGGGAGGCGTTGGTCCGGTTGGAAGAGGCCCTCGCGGAGCTTGCAGAGGATGAGTGGACGCCGGTGCTTGAACCTCGCGAGCGTCGGTTCGAGCGGGTGGTTCTTCTTGAGAGCTATGCTTTCGCCGATCCAGAGGAGAGAATCGACGCGCTCCTGACGTCGTGGCGGGCACAGTATCCGCAGATAGTACCGGATCGCGAAGAGCTCAGGACCGATCTGGTCGCACGGATAGACTGGGAAGAGAGTCGCGCTGCGGCAATGGTCAGACGGCGGATGGCAGCCGCGGAGGCAGAGGAGAGCCGGAGGCTGGCACAGATACGCGCGAGGCTGGTTCGCTACCATCAGGAGCGTCTGACGAACCTCGCCATTGATGCTGAGATAAGAGACAGCGAAACGGCAGCGGCCGCCGAACAGGAGCGCCAGCGGGTGTGGGATTCGATTGAGTGGGAGATGGAGGCGGAGCGGCAGTTGGGCCGGGAGAAGCTTGCGGCGCTCGAAGAGGAGATCAGGGCGGAGGCAGAGGAGCGCATCCAGCGGGCCCGCGACCGCGCCGAGGCAGTGCTGGCTGAACGCGAGGCCGAGATATCACAGGTGGGCGCGGACCTTTACGACGAGATGGTTGAGGCGATGCAGGCGCCGTGGCCGGACACGGGTGAGGGTAGCGCAGCGGCGACCGCTGAGCCAGACGAGGCGAACGTTCGTCTGGATGCGGCTGAGGCGACGCGGGAGAGGGCGGAACTGGCACGCACCGACAAGGCGGCACTTCAGCGCGAACGCCTGCTTCAGTCGATTGGACGATTGCGGACCCAGATCAAGACGGGTACGGAGCAGGCAGCGAGAGTAGTTGCGTATCGCAGAGGCATAGATCTTCAGTTGCTTCCCGGCGAAGCTGCACACGGGCAGGACTTCACGAGTGCGATAGCTGAGGATCTGGAGGAATTCTGGCGTTTCGGTGAGCGTTGAGAAGGAGTTGAACAGGGTGAGCGAGATTTCGTATCGGCTTTGTGAGCTTGCGGAACAGGTCGGTGGAGAACTGCGGGGCGACGGTGAGGTTGAGATAACCGGCGTCGGCCATCTGACTGAGGCGAGCCCCGGTGAGATTACCTTTGTCGATGGGCCGAGCGTGCAGTCGCTGTGCGACACATGCGAGGCGTCGGCGCTCATCGTTCCACCTGAGGTGGAGGTGCGGGAAAAGCCGTTCATCGTCACTGAAGATCCGCGGCTTGCCTTTTCCGTGGTTCTTGAACTATTTGCTCCAGATGGTCGTCCAGAGGCGGGCGTTCATCCGACGGCCGTCATCGGTGCCGATGTGCGTCTGGGAGAGGGCGTCAGCGTGGGCGCGAACGCTTACATCGGTGATAGTGCAGTTATTGGTGACAATACGATCATCCATCCGCTTGCTTACATCGGCCGTGAGGCCACGATTGGTGAGGATAACGCAATATATCAGCAGGTCTTTATCGGGGAGCGCGTGCAGACGGGTACTCGCGTCATAGTACATGCCGGGGCGGCGATCGGCGGTGACGGGTTCGGGTATCTGCAGACCGAAGAGGGGCACCGGAAGATACCGCAGATCGGGATCGTGATCCTGGAAGACGACGTGGAGATTGGTGCAAATTCGACGATCGATCGCGCCACCGTCGGGGCGACCCGCATCGGCGCCGGCACAAAGATCGACGATCAGGTCCATGTAGCGCACAACGTCGTATTGGGGCGCAACTGCCTGTTGTGCGGGCAGGTTGGTATCGCAGGCAGCACCAGCATCGGCAACAATGTGGTTATGGGCGGTCAGGTCGGGGTCAACGACCATGTGAGTGTCGGAGATAACGTGATTCTTGCAGCGCGCGCCTCCGTGTTTGGTGACATCGAGGAGGAGGGCATCTACTCCGGCTACCCGGCCGATCACCATCAGCGGCAGTTACGCATCATCGCGCATACTCGACGCATTCCAAAGCTTCTCGACCGGATCGAAGAGCTTGAGAAGACCGTCGAAGAGCTTCAGAAGAGACAGGGCGGCGATAATGGGTAAGACCAGGGCGTGGGGATTTCGACGAGCCTGGATGGCTCTGAGCAGCACTTCAAATAGCACCTGCGGCAGCTCGCAATCACTTTCGGGCAGAGTTCGCACCATAGTTGCGATGGTCGTCGTAACGTTGTTGGTGCTTGCGCCGGCGAGTCGGGCAGACCGCATCCTGGTTTTCACTGTGTCAACCGGATCGATCAGCGGAGTTCGGACTGCGGAGATCATTGCGGATGACACAGTGGTCATGCGGCTGCGTTCCCAGGATGGGACGGGACTTCAGGAGAAGGCCGCCGCCATCGCTACGCGCCTGAACAATATGGCGCTCGGCGGGCTTCGCAGCGATCAGATTGCCGTTGAGCGGGTGCAGGGCGAGTGGGCGGTGACCGGTGGCGGCAATCTGATTGCCACGGCCGATGCTCCGACCGTTCGCGCCTCGAACCTCGACGCACAGAGTCTTTGCGAGAGTTGGCGGCAACGACTCGTTGAAGTGCTGCGCCGCCCCTACCTGTGTGTGATTCCCCATGACATACTCGTCGTGCCCTACCGTGAGCGGAGGACGGTGCGCTTCGGCGGAACGCTCCAGCAGCGGCTTGAGGTCAGAACGGGTGATCCGGAAATCGCCGCTGGCACGATAGACGCCGCGGCCGACGGAGCGGTGATTCACGGGGTCGGCACGGGTACGACGGTGTTTGAGCTTGAGGCCGGCGAGCTTCGCCATGCGATTACGATTGAAGTGAAGAAGTGGGCCGCGCGCATCGCGGCTGAGGCAACGCTGCGGATGATCGGTTCGCGCTCACTCGGACAGATGGCGGACGCCGCGATCAAGAATGCCGCCCTGAGCGCCGTGGAGGCTGAGCCGGGCGCAATCATCAGGATGCACGATCGTGAGCACACTCCGGGGGGGTACCGGGTCTCGGTCAGCGCCTCAGGTGCGGATTATCTGCCGGTAAGCGAGGGTGTGACGGTGCGGACGATGGGGGGGCTGGCGCCGCTGCCCTCGTCCCAGGCGCTGTTGATCAGCAACTACCCCGAGCGAGTTCACGGTGTTGGGGTTCTACTGCGCCAGAATCTCCACGCCGGTCGTCCGGCGCGTCTGATGTGGCATCACAAGAACTTCGCGGGGAAGAACGTGGCGGTGGCGGTCCGGTTGGTCAACGCAGGCCCTGAGAGCGCCAGGATCCGCATTAGCTGGGCGGAGGCGGGACCCAATCCGGACGAAATATTCGTCGGCTTCAATGCGATGCGTCGCTACTGGGACGTAGTACGGACCGGAACCGGGTTCCAGGCGCACGTGCCGTCGGGCAAGGCGTTCGAGACGAACGCGATCGTGCTCAAGCCCGCGGATGTCGTGAGCGGACTGATGGAGTTAGTCGTGGAGGAGGGGTCGAACACCTATCTCGAGGTGAAGGCGCGCGATCCACGCGAGGTCCCGAGGGGCTTCATTCCGCTGTCGCGGACCGGTGATGAGCTTGCGGTTACCCCGTACGCGTTTCCCGGATATATCGAGGGTCAGATGGCATACACGGTCGGGGGCAGACACGAGCACTTCTGCGTGGGGCGTCAGTACCTGACCAACGATGAGGGAATGACACTTGCCGGCTCTTTCGGCATCAACCATCGCGTGCAGGTCAACGCCTCGAATCCCACGGACCGCCCGGCGCGGATGGAGGTCGCTTTGCGTGCGGGAGGAGGAGTTGCGCGCTTCATCGTGGCGATCGATGGTGAGACCGTTCAGACGCACCTGATGCAGGCCGGACAGGAGCAGGTCCTCACTCGCCGTGATCTCGGCCCCGGTGCATCCAGTACCATGAATCTTGAGGTCATACCCACCGCCGGATCGAATCTTCCTCTTACGTTGATCGCCCGCGCCCGCTGAGGACCGTACCCATCGCTTTCAAAGGTCTGCGGGCGCCGCTCGGCGAACACTGCTACAATCCTCAAAAGCTCTGACTTTAGATACATCGGTGATGCGAAATGGCGGGAGTCACTGAGGCGGTGTGGGAGACTGCTCCGGACAGCAGCGCTCCCAAGCGTGCCCTTACTGTTCGGGCATTCATTATCGCACTTGCTCTGCTGGTAGCGGCGAACATCTGGATGAAGTTCGCCGCCCTCCTGACAGTCAGCGCTCAGATCACGATGAGCGTTCCACCGATCCCAGCTCTGATGGGTCTGGTGGTGCTGCTGGGCCTGGGTTCCCTGCTGCGAAAGCTCTCGCCGCGTCTCGCTCTGAGCCGTTCCGAGCTTCTGATCATCTACGTCTTCCTGACACTTTCGGTGGCGTTGACCTCAGGCGGAGCGCTACGATCGTTCATGCCCTCGATCACCTCCCTGCAGTATTTCGCCACACCCGAAAACAACTGGGACCGTTACGTTGAGTATCTGCCGGAATGGGTCGCGCCACATGATCCGGAGGTAGTACGGAATTACTTCGAGGCCACCGGGGACGGCGTGCCGTGGGAGGCGTGGATCGTGCCTTTGAGCACGTGGTCGGTGTTCTTCTTCCTTATGCTCGGAGGCCTGCTCTGCGCCGCGGTGCTATTCTACGATGAATGGGCCGAGGGTGAGCGGTTGCAGTTTCAGGTGACTGAGTTGCCGCTTTCGATGACCGCACCGCCGGATTCGGACCGGCGCATTCCTCAACTGTGGCGCGATCCGGTCATGTGGTCGGGCTTCCTGCTGGCAGCGAGCAACAATCTCCTGAACATACTGAACGCCTTCAACCCGGCGGTTCCTGCACTCGGCCTCAACTATCCGATTGGGCAACTCTTCACCGAGCGCCCGTGGTCGGCCCTGGGGAACGTTATAATGCACCATCGGCCTGAAGTGCTGGGCTTCGGCTACCTGATGCCTCAGGAGGTCGTGGTGAGTTCGTTGATCTTCTACGGGTTGATCGAGGCTCAATCGGTGGGGGCAGTGGCGCTGGGATACGACATACCGCAGTTTCCTCACTTCGAAAGTCAGGCTGCGGGAGCGTTCATCGCGCTCGCCCTCGTGGTCATCTGGGCGGCGCGCGTTTCTCTGCTGCAGGCCTTCAGCGGTGCGTTCAAAGGCGGGGGGCCGCCGATCAAGCGCTGGGCTGCCCGCGGCCTTCTGGTTGCGGTCTTCGGCACATGGCTCTGGTGGCGACTTGCGGGGATGTCCTCCATCACAATCTTCGGGTACTTCGGTGTGCTCTTTCTGATGGCAATCGCCTACGCGAGGGTTCGCGCACAGACCGGTCTGCCGCTTCAGTGGGGCTATCCGGTGACCCAGGCGAATCGTGTGCTGGTTTGGACCTTCGGCAGCGAGCCCTTCAAGAGAATGGGGGGACTGAGCAATCTCACGATGCTATCCACCGGATGGTTTCTCACTCGCGGCTATCTGCCTAATCTCTCGGCGTATCACTTCGAAGGGATGCATATTGCGGGAGAGACGCGGGTCAGCCGTCGTCAGATTGTCGTGACCCTCCTGCTCGCTCTACTCTTCGGAATGCTGGTCTCGTACATCGTGCAACTCGATGCGTATTACGAGCATGGAGCCAACTTCCTCGAGGGCGGCACCCATCAGGGAGGTATGAGAGTTGGAGCAGCTCGCTTTGGCTTCTCCAGACTCAACGACATGGCGACCGCAGGTATCCCTCCCAATCGCGGGCACACTCTCGCGCTTGCATGGGGATTCATCGCGACGATAGGACTGACCATGCTGCGCCACCGCTTCCTGCGCTTCCCACTGCATCATCTTGGCTTTGTTATCGGCACGACACGCGGTTATCGTGCGTGGAGCGGTATGCTCTTCGCCGCGATCGCGAAATCCCTCGCGGTGCGGCTCGGAGGCGTCTCGCTCTACCG
Source organism: candidate division WS1 bacterium (assembly GCA_003566775.1). Lineage (GTDB taxonomy): Bacteria > Armatimonadota > Zipacnadia > Zipacnadales > UBA5352 > UBA5352. The sequence goes on along the minus strand of PXBW01000090.1, from coordinate 2,848 downwards.
CCGTCTGATCCCTGCAGCGGTCGGCATCGTACTGGGGCACTTCATCATCGGAGGAGGCGTTTGGTCGATCATCGCCCTTTTCGGCGGTGAAGCATACCGAGGTTATCAGGTCTGGTTCGGCTGAGGAGGATGGAGACACGGTGAATATCGGCCTTGTGCTCGTGGTCAGCGCGATACTCGTCGCCATAGCGGTCTTCGGCGTGCTTATCTGGCGGCGAACACATAATCCGGGCGATGGAGCAAGGCGTGCGGACACAGACGAACCATCGGTGCCATCGGTGTCAGATTCCATCGCCGCCACAGGCGGCAATGCCGAGCCGCGGCCGGCTTACAATAACCGCAAGGCCCGACACGAGCTTCTGCTGCTGGATGAAGAGTTGCATCGCGCGCTGCTCGAGGAAGAGTTGATGACGCCGGAGGAGTGGGCGCAGATCGCGGACAGCGTGGTGCTGGTGCATGGCCGAATGAGTCCGGAGCTTGCAGTGGAGCGCTTTCGCGTGGCGACTGAAACGGAGCTCACCGTGCTGAAGGCGCAAGAGCTTGAGCCGCGGAAGCTGTTTGCGCATCTCAATGAGCAGCTACCGGCCAGGAAGCGTCTGCGCCTGCTGCGCGAGTTGCCGCCACCCCACGACGCGGACCTCTACCTGCCGCCCGAAAGCCCTGAATCGTCGAAGAGCAATCGCCTCAGATAGCTCTGGCTCTGCTGATCAGCCCGAGCGATCACGGGGGAGCGTTTGTCGCTGTATAGGGCTCAGGTCGGCACCTTTGCCTGCAAGGTTCGGCATGGACGCCCTCAGCGATCGCTGCAGCAGTTCTTGTATCTGCGGCCGCTGTCGCACGGGCATGGGTCATTGCGCTGAATCTCTCGCTCCTCGGCTTCGCGGCGGGCATGGAGCGTGCGGGCCATCTCCTGCAGGGTGTCGTGAGCGTGCTCGAAGAACATGCGGTATGCCTCGCAGAAGTAGGTCGGCCTTGCGGCATCGCCGAGCATTACGCGGTACTTTGGGCATCCGCCGTGGCACATGCCGAACCACTCGCAGCGCGCGCACTCGTTCAGACCGGCGGTCTTGCGCTTACGGAAGGTCTGGTACAACTCAAGTCGCGGTATTCGGTCGAAGCGCAGGTTGTGGATGTTCCCGTACTTCCACTGCTCCTCCACGAAGAAGTCGCAGGCGTAGATGTCCCCGTTGTGCTCCGCCACGAAGTAGGGCCCGCAGTGGGGGCCGAACATGCAGGTGGGGTGGTCAAAGCCCATCACCACCGCCAGCGCGTCGTCGAACATGCGCACATAGGCCTGTCGAGGCTTCTCCGCCGCCCACAGGTCGAAGATTTCGCACAGAAAGCGCCCGTAGTCCTCGGGATCGATGGAAAAGTCGGCGAGGCCCTCACCCGAGGGGTCAGGCTCGGCCAGCGGAATGAACTGCAGGAAGTCAATTCCGAGATTCAGCAGGTACTCGTAGGTTTCGGCCGCACGATGGATGTTCTCGGGCTGTACCATTGCAAGGACGTTGACCTCGACTTCGTGTTCGAGCAGCGTCTCGATTGCGGCCACCACGCGCGCATGGGAGCCGCGCCCGTCATGGTTACGCCTGAAAGCGTCGTGCACATCCGCCGGTCCGTCGATACTGGCGCCGACGAGGAAGCGGTACTCGTGCAGAAATCGCGCCCACTCTCGGTCATCGAGCAGCACCGCGTTGGTCTGCAGGCTGTTTGAAACATGCTGCCCCGAGCGGCCGTAAAGCTGCTGATAGCGTACCGCTCGCTTGTAGAAGTCGAGGCCCATAAGCGTCGGCTCGCCGCCCTGCCAGGCGAAGGAAACCGTGCGGTCGTGGTAGTTCATGTACCTGCGCACAAGCTCCCGCAGCGTCTCATCGCTCATGCGATGCTGCGGCGTATCCGGGTAGAGATCGCTCTTCTGTGTGTAGAAGCAGTAGCTGCAGGCGAGGTTGCAGTCCGGACCCGCCGGCTTGATAAGTACCGTAAGCGGTTCCTGCGGCATCGGCGTATCACTCATTATCAGCATCATCTTTCAGCTTGAATGTGAAACGGCAGCGTTCATCACCGCGGCAGATCGCCTCGGCCAGTTCTCCTTCTATCTGCTCTGAGAACTCCGCGGCCCAGGTCGCGGCCTCCAGCGCGCAGATGCGATCGGCAATCTCGGGCCCAAGATGCGCGCGGTCAGAACTGACCAGGAGTTCACGCCATGGACAGTTGCTGATGACGATCTCGGCGCGCTTCAGGTTTGCCATCGTCACCTGGTAATCGTGGCCCTCGGAAGTGAACTTCAGTTCCATGCAGCGCACGAGTTCGGCAGGGCTATCGCTCTCTACCTTGAGCAACTCCCGCGCCTTGCGCGCCTGGATCTTCGGCATGACGCGCCAGACGCGCTGATCAAGCTCCATCGCGCGCTCGAAACCGTCGTCCTCCTCGATCATCACGAACCATAGGCCGTCCACGGCGAAGTAGCTGCGGCGCAACATCTCGACGATCTTTTCGCTGTCGATTGCCATGTTCGACTCCCGGGCCCTGCGTTTCAAGAGCGTCACCCGCGCATTTCGCCGCCCCGCTTTGCGAGGCCTTCCGGGAGGGGACTGCGCGTCGGCCACGAAATACCCGAGTGTCCGAACGAGGAGGGTGCTGATATATGAAGAACCTCGACAGGAGAGAGCAGAATGAACACGATTCGCGTGGGCGTGGTCGGAGTCGGACGGGGCAGTTCGTTCGCCCGTGGAACCGGTGAGCTTGTCGGGATGGAGCTTGTCGCGCTGTGTGATACGTGGGAGGAGCGGCTGCTCGAGGCAGGGGGACAGTTCGGGGTCGAGACTTACACCGAGTTCGACGAGTTCCT
>PXBW01000308.1 GCA_003566775.1 candidate division WS1 bacterium | reverse complement strand
ATCAGCTCGCTTTCGTCACCCAGGGGCAGGTCGCCGATGGCCGTCAGGATGTCGTTGATGATGCTCTCCAGCCGATCGGCAGCGCCGGTGCAGTGCTGTCGCGCGGCATTCAGCAGTTGCAAATCTTCGGCCAGCGCTTCCTGCTGCACTGCCGGTGTTATGGCCTGCGGCAGCGGCTCGCCTTCACTGAGCCGGCTAAGCCAACGCGCATACTGGGTCTCGTCGCCTCCGGGCAACCTGATGCCAGGCCGTCCCTCTATCAGCTCCGGCCTGAAGGTGTCACCGGGCTCGATACGGGGCCTGAAGGTGTCACCAGGCTCGATACGGGGTCTGAAGGTGTCACCGGGCTCGATAAGGGGCCGGAAGTTGTCACTGGGCCAGATCGTAATGCCGGGCCTGAAAGTGTCATTGGGCTCAATGGTGCCCCCCGCGCGACCCAGGCCGTACAGAGTGCGCTCGATGCGACTGACCAGTTCGGTGTGCTCCGCGTAGGTTTCGATTTCGGCTTCCGCCCGGTCAAGGGCGTCCTGCAACGCACGGATTCGCCCCTCGGCTTCGGCGTCAAATCGCAGCTCAGGCAGCTCCAATTCCGGCTGTGGCGCCCGGGGGCGTGTCACATGGGGTAGTCGAGGCACTTCCAGCCGAGGCACTTGCGTAGCAACGGGGGTAGTGTCGTCAGCCGCAGGTATGTCTACCCAGTAGGCGCTTGAGAGCATCTCATCGCTGACCACGATCCAGATGCGCGACATGTCAATCTCACTTGCGGGAGGGAAGGTTAGCCGCTCAGTGACACTGCGCCTGTTGCCGTTCCAACCGGTGTCGTAGGTGACAGGGGGCATGATCTCATTACTTCCGCCTAACCCATGATGGTCATCAACATAGCGTTGCCACCAGTAGTAGGCTTTGACGATGCTGCGATCCTCCGGGTCTTCTTCGATGATGTCGAAGCTGACTTGAACTTCCTCATCCCCCACACGCTGCAGGGAAATGCTGCCGTCAATGTGCGGGGCATTCTGCGGGAGCCCTTCGACGGGCAGACAGCGATTATAGGCGGCAACCTTCAGCCCCAGGGCGTCTTCCGGATACTCGCTCAGATAGCCGTTGAGAAACTGTCGCACTGTCTCGACCGGTCGAGTACCAGCTGCAGCGGGCATCCCCAGTACCCTGCGGATACGGGTGAGGTCCGGATCGGAGATGCGCAGTGTCCACTCCTGTGCGTCCTGCAGGGCAGCAGGTACGCGCACACGCTCGTTTACGCTTTGGGTGGCCGGAAACCGCATTCTCCTGGTCGTGTTGACAGGGCCGGTGAGGTCCAGCAGAAGGCTTGTAACCTCGCCTTGCCAGGCAAAGTTGCCGGGCGGAGGGGGGTTGGCGGGTATATTCCAGCCCGGCGGCGTTGGCCCATAGTTACCAGGCATGCCCAGGGTGGCCCGTGGCAAGAACTCAGCAACACCCTCCGTAAATGCCAGGAAACGGTTGGTCTGCATATTAGGATGGTGCCTCGCCGGCATATTCAACCCGAGGGGAGCTATCTCCGTGAGGCGCCGGTGGATTCGGTGACTCACCTCGTGTCGCATGCTCCTGAGCACAAACGGGTATGCGATATCCTCTGAGTCGCCTGAGTGTATGGTTGACCAGTCTCCGATACCGGCCGAGAACTCCATGGTACCGGGGTTGGTCAGGCCGGCGTGGGTCATGTTTACGTAATCACTGAGGTGCCAGTAATAGGGTAGAAAGCCAGCCGCCGGGGCAATAATTCGGGTACGCTGAAACGCCCAGGCGGGAAAGCCCATTGCCTTTAGGGTGCGATAGTGCTCCAGGGTCTCCTGATGCAGCAAGAATGCGTTGGCGTTTTCCGCAAACGAGTGGGTGTGGGTGGCAACGGCATTGTTCTGAGGGCCGCCGATTCTCAGGTTGATGGTACACGTTTCCCCGCCTGCCACCCGCAGAACTGCCGCGGAGGTGACGTTATAGGGGCGGAATGCGCCCATCCGGCTGGAGACACGGATTTTGCAGCCGTGCTCGGTGTAAGTTCTGGCATATACCCTGATGCTGATGTCGAACCTGCCGACAATCGGGTCTCTCTGCGTCAGCGTGAACCGGCCACTGTCATCGGTGTGCCCTCGCGGATTGCGGGTGGCCGGATTCCAGTTTCCTTTGGCCATCACGCGGACCTGTCTGGCCGGTCGGTAGTCACCGCGAAGACTGTCATAGAACTCGACTCGGCCTCGGATAGTCACATCGCCTGTGACCGGCAGGCAAAGCGCAACCAGCAGTGCGCCGATCGTAACAGGCGGCAATAGCCGTGGCAAACACAATGTCATGACAGTCACCCCTGGTAGATCAAAGCGTTCGCAACGGACACCGCGCCTGTCCGTGCGGTCTCTTCCCTGCAACGATAAATCCCGCACCCGGAAACAGTTCAGGCCCTCCATGCTCGGTCATGAGCACGGCGGGCCTGATCTGATTCGTATCCAGTATATTGTTTCGGTCGACTCGGGGATCAGACACATGGTTCCACCCCGATACCCCTATCGTCCTCCCCGTATTTTTTGCCTATTAGTTACAGCTCATCGCAATACATCCCATATTGTTCGCTCCGATACAACTTAGTCAAGTTTATAATAGCCATCAAATACCCTGTTGTCAAGAGAGTTGAGCCAGAATCCACTCAGCCAGCACCATGCATACGACCGCCCCCCATTCTTCGGACCAGTTACAGTGAGAGGTTTGGGGCCTCGGTTGCGCTATGTGGGCGGAGGGAGGACGGAGCCCGACCGGAGCCCACACAGCGCGTCGCCTGCACCTCCCCCTCCCGCCACTTCTCGGCAAACTCCGCCGGCGTGAGATAGCCCAGCGAACTGTACGGGCGATCCGTGTTATGCTCCTCACGGCACACCTCGATCATGACCCGAGCCACTTCCTGATCTACTCTTTCTCATTCTGCTGTCCGACGCCCTCCACCTCGAACCATTCCACGACTGCTCGAAGAGGGTGCAGATAGTTTCGTCTCATGGTCCCATTCGTATCTCAACCGGAGACATTTGACTCGTTGAGCTGTCAGTGTTAGCAAGTGGTCGGGGCAGGCCGGTATCAGGCGTAATGCGGGGCGGTTGTAATGTGTGAGAAACCATCGAGAAAGATTTGAGGAAAGCATGAACGGCGCGGGGCAAGGTGGGTCACAGCATCCACGAGGGCGATAGGCAGTGATTTTGGAGTCTATAGATGCAAATCCGCCGCTCACCCCCCTGAGAAGGGTGAGCGGCGTTAGATTGCTTGCTGTGAACGGGGGATATTGACCTGTAAATGCCGCCCCGACCCATAAGAAGGAGGGGCGGCATTAGTCTGCTGGTCATTAACAACGAGAGAGTTATCTCATGACCGCTGCTCTCCCCCCATTAGAAGGGGAGAGCAGCGTTAGATCACGGTCCATGGCTACAGATCCGTTGTGAACAGCTCTCTCTTTCTTGTTGGAGCATTTGGGATAACCAAATAGACTCCCGGGCTGAAATCCCCTGGCTTATAAGCTAACTGGTTAAGGGTTTCGGCGTTTCTCGGACCAACAACATATGAGTCCTTGTGGATCGGGACAACAAGCTGTATGGTTGTTGTTCCGAAAACAACAGTTAGATTATAACATATTTTCGGGATTTTGCCAAGCCTGTCTGGTGCTATCGCATAGGCCCCTTTGCTCAGAATTATCCACAGTGCCTTGTCGGAGGGTTGTAGAGTGATTTTTCGCCTGACTAAAGAGAGTGTGTCTTTGGGGACCATGCCTGTATCTGGCCTGGTGGACTGCTTTCCGATAATGATGAAACGCCGCTACGTCGAAATTAGATAGGTCTCTGTGCATATTAGAAATGAGCGGTCTCCGGTAAATCTCATCACGCCTCTCGATCACCTCATTCTATCCCTGCTGGCCTCTGTTCCCAGGGTAGTGTATACTGTCCACGGTTTCAGACAAGCTGGTGTCTCGAATCAGCAACGAACAATGTACCAGCCATTGCAAAAGAGGATACGAGAAACACACGATAAGGATTCGAGGCATAGTCCAGCCGATTACACCCGGGCGTTAGGGAGGCAAACACATGGCTAACAGAGGGTTGGTCGCACGGTTGGTTGCACGGCTGCATGAACTCAAGGAAGCGCGAGCAGAACTTACCGAAGAGATCGAGTTGATTGACGCGATGCTGGATAACCCTAAGACGAGGCCCCTGGTGGAAGAGTTGGAGAGGGAAATGAACGAGTCAGGGGTCAATGCTTACCGCACGTTCAATGATCTCGATGCGGGAGATGTTCTCGCCGTGCTTCCGTTCCTCGACTCCAGTGACAAACCTGTATGGCAGGCAATACAGGATATTTTGGAGGCCATCAACGAACCGCTCCGGGTCGAAACGCTTACCAAAGTGATTCACGAAACGGGAAGGGACTTCGGCGGGGAATCACCGACTAAGGCTTTAGCCCGAATTATTCATGTCCGTAGGGAAGTAAGAGCGGCAGGAGCGTCGAAATGGGGTGTGAGCACACCATAGCTCCATTTCGGGAGGCTCCTGCCGTGAGTACACAATGCGCCGCGCAAGCT
>PXBW01000043.1 GCA_003566775.1 candidate division WS1 bacterium | reverse complement strand
TTACAGTGTTTTTGGTCCTGTCCCTGCGGAGTGGGCCAATGACGCTCCTGTCGATGGCATCAACATCATCGACCGGGTTTTTGTCGGCGACCAGTACGTAGGGTTATCTGCTTTCTCCGCTGATACCCTTAACAGCTGGGGCGCCGCAGACTATGTTGCGTCCTTCATTCTTGGACCCTCGGACGCCCCTGCCAACCCGCCTGGAAGCGAACAGCCGCCGCCCGGCGAAACAACCCCTGATCTCAACGCGGGCGACACCATAGCAACCGGAACTCGCATCGAGCTTGGGGTCACCTATCAAGGGTCCCTTGGGTTCGTAGACGTTTTTCCCTTCACGGCTCCTCAGGACGGGACCGTCACGGTCGCCCTTACGGGTCTCATCCACGACATCGATCTGATGTTGCTGAGCGGAAATACCATCCTTGCAAGCTCGACGATCCGGGGCCTCGCTGACGAAAGGCTCACATTCGATGTGACGGGTGGCAACGACTACTTGATCCGCGTCTTCTACCCTGATCAGTTGGTGCAGGACGAACAGTCCACCTATGTCCTGACCACCGACTTCCAGCCCGGCGCAGAGGCGCCGGAGCAGGAGCCGGCTCAGCCGCTAGCACCCACAATTGCGCCAGTAAACGGTGATGATGTGGTCACCGCACGACATCTTCAGGACGGCCTCCAGCTCAGCGGAACCGGACAGCCTGGCGCTCAAATCCGGGTTTCAATCGATAATACGTCTTCGGTGCTCATTGCCAACCCAAGCGGGGAGTGGAGCTTAACCGCAAACAGAATCGATACCGCGCCGGGCGAGACATTTGTGATCGGTGCACGGCAGCGGGTAAATGGCAGCGAATGGAGTAACATGGCGGTCCGCATCGTTGACGTTCAACAGGAGACTGCGGAACCCGACCCGCCGGAAACGGCGCCCTCGCCCATTCCCGTAGAGCCGACACCGCCCGACGACGGCGATGACCCCGCGCAGCCGCGATGGTTCATCGGCAGGGTGATCGATAATGAGTTCAGCGAAACAGGTTCTCTATCGACTTCGAGTAACTTTGGCTATCGGGCCACGGGTGCCGAAACACTGCGTCTCACAGTTGGAAGCGACACCGGTGCACTTTGGATCGTTCTCTGGAACGAAGCCGGGCAGGAAATTGCAATTGGCCGACCATTTGAGGATGACAGTTGGTCACGCTATATCCAGTCCAGATTCGATGACCCCTGGACGATCTACAATATCAATGTGCCTTTGGAGGCGGATGAATTCGTATCTATCGAATTACGCGCGGGGGGGCAGGAAGCTGCCAATTATGTGTTGTTCCCAACTGGTGCAAATTACGAAGATCCAGATGCCGTAAAAACCTTTGGTGCTTTATCTTATTTTGCACCTGATGGATGGTATGGCTCGTATGATCAAAAATTCGAGGATGGTGCGGATTATAGGTACAACACAGAATCTTGGGCTGATTTTGGAGACGTCTTTGTTTACAATGAAAGATCTACAGATCTACTGGCAGTGTTGCGGGATGGCCAAGTTGGGGTCGGTCCGCTATTCGTGCTCGCGCTGGATGTAGATTTTTTTGCGCATGCTCAGGCTGAGGAGTATCGTCTCTTTAACGGCACTATAGAGGTATGGCCTGGCGAGCCGCGCGCTAGGTTGTATCCGAATGAAAATTATTTTTCCATCTTCAACGATCTTATTGATGTTGAGTTTTCATCACTTAGGTTTGCAGAACGCGACATCACGCTTGCAGCGGATTTGATCTTCCCAGAGCCATTCGGCGCCCTTAACACTTCTGGCGCGCCAATATCAATCACATTCGGTGACGAGGGCATTTCATTCGGTCCGGGCTTCATCGGAACTTCCGACTGGCTGCCGGATATCTCGCTTGGTGGGCTGGATGAGGCCGGGCTAGCGCTGGAGTTCACGAATCTCGGCATCGATTATGACGGTCTGAGAAATCACCTTTACTTCAGCGGCACCGCAGAATTGACTTGGGGCGGCGCGCTTGGCGATCAACTGGAGCAATTCGGCGTCAGCACGTTGACGCTGGACCTTGCGGGAGAGCGTGAGGGGGATGCGCTTTTCCAGCGCGGCGACAGGTTTCTTCGGCTCGCGCTGGACAATGATGACGGGATCACCTGGGATGTTGTCGGCGATATCCGATACACCAGCAATACGGGGCTGCTCCGTGAGATCGGTTTCGAACTGGACACCATCGACCAGGCGTTCGGCGGGACAGTTGCCGCAGCGCTGCCGTTTCTTGGCGATGGGGTCGTTGCCGAAGGGACTGTCACCGGGCGCTGGGATCCGGTAGCGCTCGACAGCCTTTCATTCACCCTGCAGGGATTGAATTACCCGCTCGCCAGCACCGGATTTTTCCTGAACGGCGGGTCGATCGGCATCGACAACCTTTCTGCAAATCCGGGGAATCCGGATGCGTTGAGGACCTTTAGCGGCGAGGTTCTCTACACCTTCGGAACCTCCGCGGGCGGGGCGCCAACGCCAATACGCGGTTCCATCGGAGGCGAGTTCAGCGCTGATGGCATGTCGGCCGGCTTTCTGCTTGAATCTCGCCTTGGCTGGGTTCTGGGGGACACCGTATCCTCCGGCGCGAGCAGCTTCATGAGGCGGTTCTTCGGTATCGATACGGATGCTCTGTTGGATTTCGAGTTGATGTATCTTGCCGGCAACATCGAGGCGCGTTTTTCCGAAGCTGCCCTGTCTGCTGCCCTGGAAGCAAGGCTTCTCGGATCACTTTACACAGGGCAGGCTTTGTACGATGTTTTCGAAGTTGACGGCATCCGCAACACGACCATCAATGCAACCGGCGAGATTGCGCTGCCATTTGTGGGTTCGGTCAATGGAAATGTCAGGGTTGTCTATTCTGACGATGGCGATCTTTCCAACGACTACGCTGCTGCATGGACAAACTTCACAGCGTTCGGATTTGGTTTCAGCCGAGGCATAAAGCTCGGCTTCGACGGCACCTTCAGAAGCTTCAGAGGCGATACCGTCGAACTCATCGGAAGCTGGTTGCTCGACGAGGCCCAAGGCGTCGTGGTCCTTTCAGCCTACTGGGACATGGACGCGCCGGATGCCGAGATCGTTGTCATCACTCCTGATGGCACAAGGCTGTCGGAAGAAGATTTGTTTTCAGACCCTGACATCATGATTGTCGAGGAATTGAGCTCCCTCAACTCGCGTCATGTAGCACTTCGTCACCCTGAAAGCGGCATATGGGACATCGAGGTGATCGGTCTGCCCGATGCGGCGAACGTCGAATATGCGGCATCCGAGTTTTCACCAGAACCGCAAGTGCAGCTGAATTTGCTACGCATGGACGGGCAGGCGCAGATTGCCGAATTCGAGCTGCTGCTGGAAGGTATCCCGCCAGACGCAAGGGTCAGTATCTTTGCAAGCCGGAGTCAGGATTTGGCCTCGGGACAGCAACTTGACCTTGGCGAGATCCAGGTCAGCGATGCAATGCAGGTGCTGAGTTGGCAATATGAGGGGTTCGAACCGGGCGCATATCATCTCACCGTCGTCCTGGATGGCTTCTCGGCGTTGCCACTGGTGCACGTGCTTGAAACCCCGGTGGTGATTCCGGACCCACAGGATGCCGCTTCAGCTAATGCGCCCGCCAGCATCGCCGGCGACACCACCGGGCTGGTTGTCGAGGATGACCCCGGCCGCGCGCAGGCCAGCGGTGTTCTCACTGTCTTTGACCCAGACGTTGGCGAGGACCGCTTTGCACAGGTTGACGCCTCGGCTCTTGCAGGCGATTTCGGCATCTTCACCTTCGACCCCGAGACCGGCGCCTGGTCCTACACGCTCGACAATGACGCCGAGGCCGTGCAGGCCCTGCCCGAGGGCGCCGAGGTCACCGACAGTCTGCGCGTCACCAGCTTCGACGGCACCGCCAGCGAAACCATCACCGTCACCGTCACCGGCGTCAACGATCCCGCCAGCATCAGCGGCCCCAGCACCGGCGCGGTCACCGAGGACGACCCCGACCGCCAGCAGGCCAGCGGCGTGCTGACCGTCACCGACCCCGACGTCGGCGAGGACCGCTTCCGCGAGCCGGAGGCGGCTGCGCTCCAGGGCGCCTACGGCAGTTTCACCTTCGACCCGCTGACCGGCGCCTGGCGCTACACGCTGGACAACGACGCCGAGGCCGTGCAGGCGCTGCCCGAGGGCGAGCAGGTCACCGACAGCCTGACCGTCACCAGCCTCGACGGCACCGCCAGCGAGACCATCACCGTCACCATTCGCGGCGTCAACGACCCCGCCAGCATCGCCGGTGACACCGCCGGGCTGGTGGTCGAGGACGATACGGACCGCCAGCAAGTCATGGGCGTGCTGAGTGTCACCGACCCGGACGCGGGCGAGGACCGGTTTGCCGAGCTCGACCCCGCCGCGCTGGCGGGCGATTATGGCGCCTTCGCCTTCGACCTCGAGAGCGGCGAATGGACCTACATGCTCGACAACGATCTGGACGCGGTGCAGGCCCTGCCCGAAGGCGCCGAGGTCACCGACAGTCTGCGCGTCACCAGCTTCGACGGCACCGCCAGCGAAACCATCACCGTCACCGTCACCGGCGTCAACGATCCCGCCAGCATCAGCGGCCCCAGCACC
>PXBW01000195.1 GCA_003566775.1 candidate division WS1 bacterium | reverse complement strand
GGACACTGCCCCTGGCAGCTTACGAGGAATCGCTACGTGGTCGCGCGCGGCAACGTCTTCCATGCCGCGTGGGGGCGGCCCTTTGCCGACCGCTCGACCGAGGCCATGCTGTTTGAGCACAACATAGTCACCCACGCGTTCAACAGCGGCCGCTCCGCAAGCTCCAACGCCAAGTTTGTGACGACCCGCGGCATTTTCCGCTTCAACCGCGTCTTCCGCAACATCGGGGGCGCTATCAACCTGTACCCGTTCAATCCCGGTGGAGATCTTCCCCAGCCGAATCCGTTGCTGCATATCCGGCTCTACCACAACGTCTTCGACCACAACGCGCACTACGGCATCGGCTTCAGCGGGAGCGCGCACGAGCGTACGGAGGACGTGATCTTCGCCAACAACATCTTCAGCCGCAACGATCCGCACGGTAATCACCGTCAGATCAACATGCGCGGCGGCGCGCCCGAGCAGGCCCGACTGGTACGCAACGTGTTCGCGGCCCCCGAACCGGACATGCCGGTGGTGCAGGATCACGGCGAGTCCTTCACCATTGCGCAACTGCAGGCCGAGGCTTTCCGGCAGGAGCACGGAGCGCGATACGTGGACAATCTGCAGATCGAACCCGGCTTCGTCGATGCGACGATCTACGATCATGCGCTGCGGGAGGACAGCCCACTGCGCAACGCGGCCATCCCACTCACGCACACAGCGAGCGATGGCGAGGGAGTGCTGCTTGCGGTGGAGGATGCGGCGTGCTTCTACGATGGCTTCGGCATCGAGGGCGAGCAGGGTGATCTGATTGCCATCGGTGCGCCGGACCGGCGGGCGCGCGTGCTTGAGGTGGATCATGACGCGAAGACACTGCGCCTGGACCGCGAAATGAGCTGGAATGAGGGCGAGCCGGTAGGCCTGCCGTGGTCGGGTGACGCGCCGGACATCGGTGCATTCGAGCACGGTCCCGATGGGCGGGTGAGTGTACAGGTGGTCGCACAGCCATTCGAGGCACGTCCAGGTGAGGAGGTCACGCTGCGCGCGGTGGTTCACGGCGATGCGCGGCCCCGGGAGATCCGCTGGTGGCTGGGCGATGGCAACGTTGCCGAGGGCAGTGAAGTGACACACCGCTATACCGAGGAGTATGACTACGCCGTCAGGGTGCGGATGACCGATGAGCAGGGGGAGGTGCATCGCGGGACGGGTTACGTGCTGGTTGCGGAGCCGGCCGATCCGAATGCGCCGCTGGTACACACCACGTGGGACCGCGACGATCACAGCGCCTGGTGGCTGTGGAAGAGCTACCGTCCACGACCGGCGGCCTACCGCGACGTCGTAGAGGACGGACCGCGGCACGGTCCCACCGCCGCCAATATCCCCGAGGGCTATGAGCCGCCCGGTGATGGTGTCAACTACCGCCACGTGATGGCGCCGCAGGATGGTGGCAGGCTGCCCGCGGAGCTCCATCCGGCGGACTGGGACATCGACCGCCACCCACGCATATTCATCCGCTATCGCGTGGGAGAGGGAACGCCGATCGCGATCACGCTGCGCGCCTTCAGTGGGCCGAGCGCGATCGTGGCGGCCAGCCCGGCGGCGGAGGTCAGTGAGGACGCGTGGATCACCGATCACCTGCTGCATGATGACGAACAATGGCACGAGATAGAGATTGACGCGCGGGTGATTCGCGAGCGAAACCCTGACGTGCAGGTGCTTGAGGGGTTGCGTTTCGGAGCGGCCCCACGCGGCGATGTGAAGGAGGGACAATGGTACGACATTGAGGAGCTTATCATCGGACCCTGACGCTACGCAGCGATCCCCGGAACTCGAAGTTGGGCCAAATCGAAACGACGAAGGCCGTTCGCGAGTGACCGGACGCGCCATTGGAGTGCTCGCAGTCGGCTTCCTATTCCTGCTGCTGGCGAATCTCTGGGAGCGTCAGGGGGCGCTGATCACGCTGGCGTCTCAGGTCGCGATGGCGGTGCCGCCGGTGCCTGCGCTGGCGGCACTGCTGCTCATGCTGGCGTTGCTGAGACCACTGCGGCGTCTCGGCTTCGACCGCAGGCAGATGATCGCGGTCTATTGCTTCCTTACTCTGTCGGTGGCGCTGACTTCCGGCGGAGCGATGCGCTTCTTTTTGCCCTCACTGACCTCCCTGTTCTACTTCGCGACTCCCGAGAACAACTGGGCCCGGTTTCACGACTACATTCCGGAGTGGATGGCGCCTCGCGGGGAGGAGGTCATCCGCACTTACTTCGAGGGCTCGGAGGCGGGGCTGGTGCCGTGGGGCGCGTGGCTTGGGCCGCTGACCATCTGGATGCTGTTCTTCCTCGCATTCTTCGGCCTGCTCATCTGTCTCGCGCTGATCTTCCGGCCGGAGTGGGAGGACAGCGAGCACCTCATCTATCCGCTGGCGGAACTGCCGCTCATGCTGGCCGGTAAGGGCGGAATCCGCATCACGCTCTGGCGCGACGGCCTGTTCTGGACGGGCTTCATCCTGGTGTGTGCGCATCACACCCTGAATATCGCCAACGCATTCAACCCGGGCGTGGCGGCACTCGGACTGCGCACCGACCTCGGCGGGCTATTCCAGGAATGGCCGCTCTCGGCGCTTCTGCCGCTGCAGTTCGCCTACCGACCGTTCATGTTCGGACTCGGCTACCTGATGCCGACGGAGATGCTGCTCTCGACGGTGTTCTTCTACCTCATCTACCTCAAGAGCATCGCCCTCGGCGCGGCGATGCTCGGGTTGATGATCCCCGGGCTGCCCTTCCGCAATGAGCAGGGCGGAGGTGCGTTTCTCGGAGTGGCGGTGATCCTGGTATTTGCCGCCCGTGCGAGGATAGCGTCGGTGTTCCGGCGTCTCGTGCACTCCGAGGAGGGTTCGCGGGCGCTGCCGATCGCGACGATCCTGTGCGCGCTCGGGATCGTAGTGTTCTGGCGCATGGCCGGGATGAACTGGCTGATATTGTGCGGCTTCTTCGGCCTCGTCTTCGCCTACGCAATAGCGCACGCGCGGGTGCGTGCGGAGTCGGGCTTCCCGCACAACTGGGTGCGCCCGCTGCCACAGGAACGCGATGTGCTGGTGAACCTGCTGGGCACCGAGCGCATGGCGATGGGCGAGGGAATGCGCAGTCTCACTCTGCTGTCGAGTGTCTTCTACATGTCGCGCGGCTACCTGCCCCAACTCATCGCCTTTCCGCTGGAGGCATTCAAGATCGGTCGCGAAGTACGCATAGACGTGCGGAAGATGGCGTGGTTGATGGTCGTCGCGGTGGTGCTTGGCTGCGCGGTCTCTTGGTGGATGCACCTGTCGACGTACTATCAGTACGGTGCCAACATCCTCGAGGGCGGCACGACGGCCGGGGGATATCGCGTGGAACTGGTACGCCGCGGCTACGATTCACTGGCGGCGTGGGGTCGCGGGCATGAGGGACCGAAGCGCCCGCAGGCGATCGCTACCATCGGAGGCTTCCTGCTTGTGCTGGGACTGGCGGGTGCGAGGCGTCTCTTCCTGCGCTTCCCGCTGCATCCGGCGGGCCTGCTCATCGCGCTCACCGAAGGGTACAATGCATGGGGGATGCTGCTGCTGGTCTGGATCATCAAGAGTATCGTTCTGCGTGTCGGTGGGATGAGCACATATCGCAGGATGATCCCGCTGTTCATCGGCATCGTGGTCGGTCACTACGTCGCGGCAGGTCTCGTCTGGAGCCTGATTGCGTCGTTTGGTGGCGAGGGATTCGACAGATATCCCGTCTGGTTCTGATGCAGGTCCGTCCGCGTTGCTCCGAGAAATCTGCAGCCACGGTGTTCCTGGTATCTCCCGGCGCCATGAAGATCATTGCAGTGCAGAGGTGACTGTCCGTCTTTCCGCACAGAGGCGAAAGATGCTCCCGGGTGGTGAGACGAGTGAAGATCGCGACTATGCTGTGCGTTGTGGCCCTGCTTCTGCCCATGCACAGGGCCGCGGCAGATTACGGTGTGCGTGACGTCATCAACAGCGCGTGGGATCATCCGCTGGTGACCGACGCGGAGGTCGTGCGATACATCACGAACAGGCGGGCGGTGCTGGAGACCGACGGCGGGCGGGTGCTGATACGCTATCCCGGCATCACCGGAGTTCGCGCGGGTGATGAGCAGCTTCCCACCGCAGCGGCCGACGGCGACCTGGTCGCGGTGCAAATGGCCGCGGGAACGCATGAGATCGAGGTGCTCACCGACCGCGACGAGCATCGGTCGATGACGACCGATTTGGGCCTTGAACTGACCGCCGGACCCGTGGCGGACAGCCCCGAACGATTCGCGGAGCTTGCGGAGGCCGCCGGACCGGGCGACGAGATCGTCATCGCCGACGGCATCCACCGCGACTGGCGCGTCACGATCGCGGTCTCGGGTAGCACCGAAGCCCCCATCATAATCAGGTCGCAGACACCTGGTGGAGCGATCTTCCAGGGCAACTCTCGGTTCGGCGTTACCGGCAGCCATATTGTGCTCAGAGGTTTACGTTTTGAGCACTGCGGCCCCGGGATCACGGTTCACCTCGAGGGCGCGAACGACTGCCGCGTGACCCAGTGTCAGTTCTTCCACTGCGGCAACCCGCGCTCAACCTTCGGGCACATACTGCGCGTGGACATGGACAGCCATCGCAACCGGGTCGATCACTGTTATTTCACTGGCAGCAAGTCGATGAGC
>PXBW01000002.1 GCA_003566775.1 candidate division WS1 bacterium | reverse complement strand
GAAGAGGTCAGACGCTCGTGCAGGTGGATCGGGAGGTCGCGGCGGCACAGCGCGATCAGGCGGCCGCGGGAGTAGCCGGTGCCCGTTCACGTCTCGAGGAGGCGCGCGAGGCGCTCGAGTTAACCGAGAGCACAACCGCAAGCAATGTTCGCCAGGCTGAGGTGGGTATTGCGACAGCGCAGGAGCGTCTCGAACAGGCACGGGCTTCCGCTCGAGTGGTCGAATCCGAGGTAGCAAACGCAATCCAGCAGGCGCAGACCGGAGTTCAGACCGCGGAGACCCGTCTTGCAGAAGTCGAGGCAGGCGCCCGCGATCAGGAACGGCGTCAGGCCGAAGCAGCGGTACGGCAGGCGAGGTCATCTCTGGATCTTGCTCAGGACACCTACAACCGACAGAGCAGTCTGCTTGAGGCTGGTGTGATCGCTCAGCAGCAGTACGATCAGGTCAGGAATCAACTCGAACTGGCACGCGAGAACTACGAACAGGCTAGGGAGCAACTCTCTCTGGTGGAAGAGGGGCCGCGCACCGAACAGGTGCGGCTGGCGCAACTCGCTGTCGATCAGGCCAGGCAGCATCTTGCGCAGGCGCAGGCACAGCGCACCCAGATCGAGGTGGCCCAGCAGGAGGTCCGGGCGGCCGAGCAGGCTGTGCGACAGGCTGAGGAGCAGCGCGCAAGCGCGCTTGCCGGCCGCAAGCAGGTGGATGTGCAAAGGCGGCAGGTGGCCTCGGCCGAGCAGGCTATCGGTCAGGCACAGGCCGGCGAGCGTGTGGCGTCCGTGCAACTCGGCAAGCACGTGGTGAGATCTCCGGTCTCAGGGCTGGTGGCGTCGCGGATGGTAGAGACCGGCGAGGGCGCTATGGCGGGAGGGCCCGTCATGCGCATCGTGCGGATCAACCCGATCCGGGTCCACGCGGTGGTGAGCGAGCGTGACATCGAGCGCATCAGTGAGGGGGACGTCGGTGTTGTTACCTTTGACGGCATCGGCGAGCGGGAATTCCGAGGCACCGTCACTGACATATCGCCTCAGGCGCTCCCCGACAGCCGCAACTTCGTGGCCCGTGTTGAAGTCGATAATCCCGAAGGTGTAATCAGACCGGGGATGTTTGCCCGGATATCTCTGCTTCTGGACACGCATCAGGATGTAGTGGTCATTCAGCGGGATGCGCTCGTGGAACGCGAGCGGGTGAACCGCGTGCACGTGGTCGTGGACAACGCTATCGAGGTTCGCGAGGTCGAGGTCGGCGTGATTCGCAGGAACATAGTGGAGATCATCGATGGTGTGCGCGAGGGCGAAACCGTGGTGGTCGCCGGGCAGGAGGAACTCGCAGAGGGACAGAGGGTTACCCCGGTTGACCGGGCTTCAAACGCAGCAGAGTAAATCATTGACGGGCGCCTCGCGCCCTATGGATAGAGGAGCAATCGCCGACAAATGTGGGCCCTTGCAAGAGCCGTAATCTCACGCCGTGTCACCGTCGCGATGTTCATCCTTGGCTTCATCGTGCTGGGATTGGTCGGCTTCGACCGTATCCCGTGGGAGTTGGCCCCGGATATCGAATTTCCCTTCGTCACCGTGGTGGTGGCCTACCCCGGTGCCGGCCCCGAGGAGATCGAGGAGGAGATCATCAGGCCGGTTGAGGATGAGGTGTCGGTTCTCCCCAACGTTCAGCATGTGAGTTCGACCGCTCAGGAGAACCAGGGGATGATCGGGATCGAGTTCGATTACGACGCGGACATCGACGCGGCAGCAGCCGATGTCCGGGATGCGGTGGCTCGCGTACGGGGGCAATTCCCCGATGATGCGATGGAGCCATCCGTGCTCAAGATCGACATCGGGGCTTTTCCGATCGTCACCCTCGCCGTGAGTGGCGAGCGGTCTCCGCGCGACCTGCGCGAGCTTGTGGAGGACTTTGTGCGCCCTCGTGTGGGCGCGGTCGGCGGCGTCGCTTCAGTCACCGTCACGGGTGGCGAGGAACGTGAGATACAGGTGCTGGCTGACAGGGATCGCCTGCGGGCGGTGGGTCTCAGCATCTCCGGGCTCGCACAGATGATCGCCATGGAGAACGTCGACGTCCCGGGCGGTACCATCGAGGAAGGCCTGCGTGACTACCGAGTGCGGGTGTTCGGTCGCGCCGAGGATCTCGAGGACCTGCGCAACCTGCGGATCGACACTCCGCGTGGCGGACGGCTCCGGCTGACCGATCTGGCCCAAGTAGTGGACACCGTCGTTGATCCGGATCAGTACGCCAGACTTGATGGACGTGAGGTAGTCGGCGTCGAGGTGGTGAAACAGTCGGGCGCCAACACCGTGGAGGTCGCCGATGCAGTACGCGACAGGGTCGAGGAGCTTCTGGAGACTCTGCCTGATGATATTGAGATAGTGGTCTCCAGGGACGACTCGGAGTTGGTGCGCAATCAGGTGCAGGACGTTATCAGCTCAATTGGGCAGGGCACGCTGCTTGCGGCACTGATCGTCTTCCTCTTTCTGCACAACGTCCGCGCCATGATAATTGCAGCACTCGTGATTCCCTCCTCGATGATCGCATCATTCGTCTTCACCAGCCTCGGCTTTGGCTTCACGCTTAACAGCATGGTGCTGCTGGCGCTTGCCATCTCGGTAGGGATCCTGATCGATAACTCGGTCATTATCCTGGAGAACATCCAGCGCCATCTCGACCGGGGTGAGCTACCCGGCGCCGCCGCCACTAACGGCTGGGCGGAGATCGGCTGGGCGGTGGTTGCAACATCTATCGTTGATGTCGCGATCTTCCTGCCCGTCGCCATAATGGCGGGAATCGTGGGGCAGTTCATGTTCCCGTTTGCTCTCACGATCGTTGCGATCTCTTTCGTCGCACTGATCTTCGCAGCGATCCTGACGCCGATGCTCGCTTCTTGGTGGTTCGTGCGTCAACGCGCCGAGGAAGATGCAGAGAGCGCGGATAAGCAGAATCGGGTCATACGTGGATGGAATCGCTTCTGGAGCAGTTTCTATGCGGGCCTGAATGGCGCATATGACGCGCTTGAGGCGATCTATGTCGTCGCTCTGCGCTGGGCTGTGGCACACCCCTACCTGGTCCTCATAATCGGATATGGCGTTCTGGCCGTGGTCGCATGGACCATCGTCCCCCGACTCGGCGGTGAGTTCGTACCACACACCGACGAGGGCAGGATAAGGGTAACGATTGAGATGCCGGCGGGGATCCGCCTCGATGCGACAGACGATCAGGTGCGCATCATAGAGCAGCGTCTCCAGGATGAACAGAGATATCCTGAGATAGAGTACATCTCAGCACAGGTAGGAGGAGGCACCGCAGGCATGTTCGGCGGCGGTCAGGGTGGCTCAAACTGGGCAAGGATAGATCTCACGTTATATGGAGCGCGCCATCGCCGCGAGCGTGGACTCAGAGATGATCTTACACTGGCGGACGATATCAGAGATGAGCTTGCAGATCTGCCCGCTGATTTCACCGTTGCTGCCAGGGGCGGTATGGGTGGTGGTGGTGGCGCTCCAATAGAATTGGAGCTGATGAGTGAGGACTACGCCCTTCTCACACAGGTTGCGAGTGACCTGAGGCAGCGGGTCGCGCAGATCGAGGGTCTCATACACGTTGAGACCTCAGTCCGACCCGGTCGTCCGGAGATTCAGGTGGAACTCGACCGGCTCCGCATAACCGACCTGGGGCTCTCGGTGGGCGCGGTCGGCGGTGCGGTGCGCAACAGCATCGAGGGCGCCACCGATACTCAGTACCGTGACGCAGGTAAGGAGTACGACATCCGGGTACAGCTTGATGAGGCCGACCGCAGCAGCGTGCAGGACGTCGCCAGCATCTTCGTGGGCGTTGATGACGCGGGCGAGCCGATCCTGCTCTCAGATGTGGCGGAGGTGTCGATTGGTGAGGGACCGACTCAGATAGAACGCCGTGAACGCCGCCGCTCTATCACACTCACCGCGCATAATCCGGGAATCGTGCAGGCTGAAGCTGAGCAGAGGATCATGTCGATTCTCGAGGAGATGGACGTGCGGGGCGTTGACTACCAGTGGGCGGGCATGGCTCGCTTCCGCGGCGAGGCATTCGAGGAACTCTTCCAGGCGCTCGTTCTCTCAATACTGCTCATCTACATCGTCACTGCGGCTCTGTACAACAACGTGCTCGAGCCCCTGAACGTCATGCTGACAGTGCCACTGGCCCTGATCGGCGCTGTGATCGGTCTTCTGGTGACCGGCAACACACTCAACATCGTCTCCATCATCGGGGTCATCATGCTTGTCGGCCTGGTGGGCAGGAATTCGATTATCCTGATCGACTACGTCAAGACCCTCAAGGAACGCGGCCTGTCGCGCACGGAAGCGCTTCTCACTGCGGGACCGCACAGGATGAAGCCCATCCTGATGACGGTGCTTTCCACGGTGTTGGGAGTAGTACCCACCGCCCTCGCTCTTGCTGAGGGTGCCGAGATGCGCCAGCCGTTTGCGTGGGTGCTGATTTTCGGCCTGATCTTCGGAACCACACTGTCACTGTTGGTGGTGCCGGCCTCCTACTGCATCTGGGACCGCGTCGGCAACACGGCCACGAGATGCTTCAAGGCCCTGTCAGATCCCGACATCAGTTGTCGCGAGGAGATCCGAGCCATCTTAACTCGACTGCGCCGACGCCTCGCCGGAAGAGCACTCAACGGATCCAACAACCACAAGGATTGAACCTCGATGCCACCAGTGCAACCATGCAACGAATGCAACAAGCTGGCCTTCATCATCGCGGAGAGCGGCGTCGAAGAACAGGTCATGCGTGCGCTGGCCGAGTTTGACCTGGAAAACTACACCCTCTTTCAACAGGTGGAGGGAAAGGGAGAGACCGGGCGAAAGCAGGGCACCGCCATCTTCCCCGGCATCAACATGGTGCTTATGATCGCGATGCCCGAGGACAGGATAGATCCTCTCGTTGAGCGCTTGCATAAAATCCGCGATTCGTATATCGTACAACCGGGCATGCGAGTTATTGTGACCGACTGTGTGATGTACTGAGATGAGTGGCGGCGTACCAACCGAAGACGGACCCTCCCCCCTCGAAGCGCCGTGCTGGCAGCGCACCCTGTACTCGTGCTGGGTGGGCCAGTTCATAAGTATCGTCGGCTTCGCGTTCGTGATGCCGTTTATACCTTTTTATGTACGAGAACTCGGCGTCGAAGGCGAGGCCTCCGTTGCCCTTTGGTCGGGCCTGGTGATTACGGCCGCTGGAGTGATGCAGGCAATTCTCGCACCGATCTGGGGAGCGCTCGCGGATCGTTACGGGCGGAAGATAATGGTCGAGCGTGCGATGTTCGGCGGCGCAGTCGCCCTCACGGCAATGGCCTTCGCTGGAAACGTCTGGCACCTGTTTGCCCTGCGCGCTCTGCAAGGTTCCCTGACCGGGACCGTCGTGGCCTGCAACACCCTCGTGGCCTCTGTTACCCCCAAGAAGCGCATGGGATATTCGCTCGGGATGATGGAGGTAGCGGTGCTGATGGGGGTCACGATCGGACCCCTCTTCGGGGGTCTGATGGCAGATGCCTGGGGCTACCGCGTGCCCTTCGCAGCGGCAGGCGGCATGCTCTTCCTCGGTGGGCTTGTCGTACACTTCCTCGCTTACGAGAACTTCTGCGCGCCGGATGGGAAGTCCGCTCAGGAGCATGGTCTCCGTCGGGCGTTTGGCGCAAAGGGCCTCGCCGCTCTGCTCATTACCTTCCTTATGATCTCGCTGGCGGGCAGCTTCGTCGGTCCGATCTTCCCTCTGCTGGTCGAGCAGGTCTCTGAGACGGCCCGGGTCGCCTCGATAGCGGGCATTATGCTGGCAGTCTCAGGCCTCGCCGCGGGCCTTGCCGCCTTTGCCATCGGCATGATGGGAGATCGCGTCGGGCACAAGCCGCTGCTGATCACCTGCACCCTTGCCGCGGCAGCATCAGCCGCACCTCATGCGATCGCGCAGACCGTCTCCCAACTGGGCATCCTGCAGATACTGAAGGGAATCTCGCGCGGCGGCACCGCCCCGACACTCAACGCGATAGTGGCGCAGGCGGTCTCGGCCGACACCTACGGGCGCGCCTTCGGCAACACTCGGGTGGCGAGCGCGGCGGGAATGGCCGCAGGGCCGCTGCTGGGCGGCTTCACCGCGGCGCACCTGGGCCTGCGCTGGCCGTTCGTCATACTCGGCGGCCTGCTGGTACTCACCGCAGTACTCGTGGCCGGGTGGGTGCAGCCGACAATCAACGAGGAGACCGAAGAGGAACGTGTTCCCTCCCGTGCAGACGCCGAGGCGGCGACTTAGCTGACCGACGGATACACGTCTTTGAGGAGCGGTAATGCCTGCCCTATTTCACGGCTCCGGCGGTCAGGCCCCGCACGATGTGTTTTTGGAACAGAAGGTAGAGGATCATCAGCGGTATCACCGCAATGACCACACCCGCGAGAATGGCGCCCCAGTCCGCGATGTGCTCACCCTGAAAGCTCAGCAACCCCACTGGAATCGTGTAATTTGCCTCCTGCGCAATGAACACCATAGCAAAGGGCAACTCATTCCAGATCCAGGCGGCCTGGAAGATCGCAACCGTCGCGATCGCGGGCCGCGAGACAGGCATGAAGATAGACCAGAGGATTCGCAGGTGCCCGGCGCCGTCGATGATCGCCGCCTCCATCAGCTCTCGCGGTATCT
Source organism: candidate division WS1 bacterium (assembly GCA_003566775.1). GTDB lineage: Bacteria > Armatimonadota > Zipacnadia > Zipacnadales > UBA5352 > UBA5352. The sequence continues at coordinate 12,276 of PXBW01000002.1, read as the reverse complement.
CGGCGAAGTAGGCGCGCAGCAACAGCACCGACAGCGGCAGGCCGAAGGCCACGTAAGGGCCGATTACCGCGAGGTAATCCCCCACTCCAAGCGCCGCGTTGAGTTGATAGAGCGGAATCAGCACCGCGTGCGCGGGGATCAGCAGACCGGTGAGTATGAAGCCAAACGCGAGTTGTCCACCGGAAAACCGCAGTCGTGCGAAGGCGTATGCGGCCGGTGCCGACAGCGCGATGATGATCGCCACCGAGATGATAGTAACCACCGTCGAGTTGAGCAGGTAGAGACCTATCTTGCCCTCCCACGCCGCAAGGTAGTTCGTCGGAGCAAGAGCCTCCGGCATTCCCCACGGCTCCATGCGCAACTCGCCCGCCTTCCGGAATGATCCGATCAGTGTCCAGATAAGCGGCAACATGAAGATCAGCGCCAGCAGCGCGAACAGGCCGTCCCACAACCATCGCCAGGCCCTGCGAGTCATACCGTCTCCCCCTCACGCCCGGTCAGGCGCACGTAGATGATCGTGGCGATCATCGTGAGCACCATCATCACCGTCGCGATGGCCGCCGCGTAGCCCATTCGATCGTCGCTGAAAGCCATGCGGAACATGTAAGTTGCAAGCACCTCGCTGGCATTGCTCGGCCCGCCACGAGTCATCACCCAGATGAGATCGAATATCTTCACTGAACCAACGGTGATGAGCAGCGCATCGACGAGAATGATCCGCTTCATCAAAGGCAGCGTGACATGCCGGAAGGTTTGCCAGGAGTTTGCGCCATCGATCAACGCCGCCTCATAGATGTCATCGGGGATTGCCTGCAGACCCGCCAGCAGGATCATCATGTGAAAGCCGGTGAAACGCCAGCAGCTTACCGCAATGATGCAGAGGGTCGCGAGTGAGCGATCGCCGAGCCAGCCCGCCGTCCATGCTTCGAGACCCAGGCCATCGAGCATGGCGTTGAGCGCGCCGAAGTGCGGATCGTAAAAGAGCGTCCAGATGAGGCCGACCGCCACTGCCGGGATGATCAATGGTGAGAAGAAGATGGTGCGAAGGACCCGATGTCGACGCAGCGCGGAACCTATCCCCACCGCCAGCAGCATGGCGAGTGGAAGCTGAATCACGAGTGACAGTAGTATCCAGAGACCGTTATTGATAAGCGCGGTACGCAGGATCGGATCGCCCGCAAGCTCGATGTAGTTACCGAGACCGCGGAAGGTCCTGACGGGACTGAGGGCGCTCCATGAGTACGCGCTGAGCACGACGGTGTGAATGAGCGGGTAGGTGATGTAGAAGGCGAACACCGCCGCCGCAGGTACGACGAGCAACCAGGCTGTCAGTGGTCGATGGCGCATGGTTCAACCGTGATGTGATGATCTGCTCCCGTGCGTTTATGGGTCGGTCTCTTACTCGTGGGCTGCCCTACCGCATCGCCAAGGAGAGCGTTCAGATAGGCCGATACCATCTGAGCAGTAATGGATCTGTGCCGGATGGCAATCCGACCATCAGGCGGCATTGAAGCCCCTTGGGGTCCGCGCGTTGGTCCAGAGTATCCCTCCCCCTGTGCCCCCGCTGCACAGGAGGAGAGTAGGACACATCTTACGTCGCACGGAGATCCGCCACTCGACATTCAGTGCTACCAGAGCATCCATGTAGCCCCACTGTCGGGTGAGGTCATCACCGAGCGCCCCCAGCCACGACCGGGGCGCCCTGATGCCGCCGCCACCGGTCCGCGCCCGTCGTTGCGGTAGAACCACAGGGTGGACCAGTAGTCGTAGTTGAGGAACAGGTCACCGTTGCGATCCACGGTCAACCGGTGATAGTAGATACTATACTCCGCCATCGGTGGCGCCACAAGTATCTGCACATCCTCCCAGTCGCCGTCGGCCGGCTTGCGCTGGTAGGCCAGTGCCGCCCAGAGGCCGCCGTCGAGATGCTCCTCGCCCGACATCCAGAGACGGAATACCAGGTGCAGAGCGCCCTCGTCATCGCACACAAGGCCCACGTATGTCTGACGCAGATCCTCCTCACTGGTCCGAATCGCCTCCGTCCATCCCGAGTAAGCGTCGTTCGGCTCCAGCGAGCGCAGGTACTGGAAGGGACGCCCGTGGGTGCCGACCACCACATGCAGATATCCCTCACTGTCCATGGTGATGCTCGGGGTGTTATGTCCATCGTTGGGTGGCGGGCCGAAGCTCATGAAGACCGGCTCTCCGGCCTCTCGCGTCTCGCGATTGTAGGTCGCAACGTAGGCGGGTACCCCGGGGATCTCCTCCCTGGACGCTTCAGGATCGGTCGCTTCGCCCCAGACGACGTGGATGTTTGGTCCTCGCGAGACCACCATCGAGGGGATACCGGAATGCATCGAGGCTGAGAGCGACACGTCGGTCAGCAGCACCGGCTCGTGAAACTCCAGATCTCCCTCCGCGTTCTCTTCGGCCACGAAAAGCTCAACATCGTTGGTGCTGCGCCAGCGGACACTGGGATCGCGCCGCGAAGTCGGCACATCCGCCTGGTCCCTGTGCGTCCGGGTGATCCGCACCACCGCCGGCGGTCCCTCAGGAGTGTTGTGCCCTGAGAACTGCTCGATGTCCCATCCGCGAGGCTCATCTTCACGCCCTTCGATGATATATGCAGTGAAGGTCTCGCCGCTGTCGGTCGAGCGCAGCAGTCCCACGGTGCGCCCCGATCCACCTACCACGTAAACGTTGTTGTCATCGTCAAATGCGACCTTCGTGCCTCTGATGCTCCAGCCATCGGCCTCCACCTCCGGCACGGTGCGAACCACGGCCTCCCTCAGATCGGTGGCCACCCACTCACCCTCTGCATTCTCGCGGTGCAGGATGCTGCCTGCGGCCACGTATCCCCGGTTCTCGAGGTCGAAGTACACCTGGTTGTTGACCGCATAATCGGGCAGATAGCCGTACTGCCGATTCTCATGGGCGTAGGGTTCCAGCACGTGCGGCAGAGGCAACGGCTCGCCCACAGGCGACTCGCCGCCGTGGACGGTGAGAGTTGCATAGGTTGTGATCTCGGGCGCATCCCGGGGCGTCGCCCGCACGTGGGCGATGCGCTGCTCCCCCTCCGCGGGTGCCGCGAAGGTAACATCGATCTCCGTGTTGCTGCGCGGCGCGAGGGTTACGCTCTGCTCGGAAAGCTCCGCTCCCCACGCTTCGCCGGCGTACTCAACGGAGAGATCCACGGTTCGCTCCCCTGTGGAGTGATTGTGCACCACGAAGGCCATCTGCCCCTGCTCGCCCGGTGCCTCGTACACCGTGCGCTGGTACGGGCTGATCAGCCAGCGATACTGCAGGAACGGGAACCAGGATTCGGCGACCGGCGACCAGACGTTGTGAGAGCGGTAGAGATCGCCGCCCTCCCAGCGCGTCAGACCGTCGATTCCGAGGTAGAACTGCGCCTGCGGAATGTGCAGGCGCCACGGCCTGTCGCCGCGATTCTCGTCAGCGGACACGGTGAAAGTCGCAGACGCCTCAGGTTGCTCGGGATGCGGCATCCGCAGATACTCGCGAAGTGATGTACTCTGTTCGGCCACCACCGGGATTTCGGCCACCACCGCGTCAGCCTCATCGTAGAGAGTCAGCGCCTCAGCATCCTCCGGGAGCGCCTCGATCTCTATCTCAAACTCATCCGCGCGCGGCAGGAAGACCACGTCGGTGGAACGGTCCGGGTTGTTCATTACAATCGGCTCGCGGTGGCGCTCATCGCGATGACCGCGTGAGGTCTCCACCACCCAGGCGGCCGCATTCGTCTCGAAACCCCACTCCACGTTGAGTCCGTGTCGGTCGCCGAGGGTGGTGATGTTGAGCTTGTACATACCCGGGCGGGCCGCCAGCGCGCGCAACACCTCGCTCTGCACCGGGCCGGGAGGATCGCCCTGGTCACCTCCGGTCGAGGGCAGCCGGACCTCGTCAAGCACCTCACGATCGGGGCCCACGAGCATCGCCCGCATATTGGTGCCCCTCGCGCCGCGGATGTTGAGATCCCGTTTGAACACCTCGACTTCAAACTCGCCCGGCTCTACCAGGAAATGCGCACCACCCGTGCCGCTGATCGCCCACGGCATATCGGTGTCCTCCTGCGCGCAAGCATGCTGAAGCGGCAGTAGCGCAATTACCGTAGCAAATAGCGCAGTTTTCGCGATAAGACTCATGTCTTGGCCTCCAATGCTGATCGAATATGGCCTGACGATCCTGACGCGTAATCGATCTCTGCCGTCAAACGAAAAACACATCCCGGAACCCGGTTGTCCCGCATATGAGGCACCGGGATGCGTTGTCCTCCACTTACTGAACTCCGAAGCGATCGAAGTCCATGATCTGCGGCGTGGATCGCACGTGGCCGTCGCAGTAGGCAACGTTCATCTGCTGCGAGTGCCGGTATGCCGTACCTCCACCCACAGTCCCGTCATCTCTCATCTCGAGTGGCTCAAAAGTGTCATTGTCAAAGCCGAAGTCATACGGCCAGTGAGGCTGGCGGTGATTAGATTCAAACAGCACGATTGTCTCGGCGGGTCGGGGTATCTCGGCCAGACTCAGCGCCGGGTAACCCATCGGTGTCGGGACATGCCCCACACTACTGGCCCTTTGCGTGGAATAACTGGATCGGAAGTCCCTTCGATAGAAGCCTTCACCCGCGGGCAGTTCTCCGCGATGTCCGGTTTGGTGCAGTCGGTGACCGGATGGACAGATGAAGATCTGCTCATTCATTGTGTAGGGTGCAAGCAGATCGTAATAGCCGAAGACGCGCGCGGATGAACTGCCTTCTATCCGAACGTCGAATCTCGGCATCATCTCATCGTAGTCCTGTGCGTACATCATGATCGCCGTCCCAAGTTGCCTCATGTTACTCGTGCAGGACGCCTGCCGCGCCCTGTCGCGCGCCCTTGCGAAGACGGGGAACAGAATCGCAGCCAGGATCGCGATGATCGCGATCACCACCAGCAATTCGATGAGTGTGAAGCCCGGCTTCCTGCCGTACATAATACTACCTCCTAGTGGTATGCTTCTACTTACAGCACTGGCGAGCCATCCAGCAGATCCGATCAGGTGGTCGCTGTTGTCCATTGCGGACGGTCATCGTCCTGAGACAGTTCCGGCCCATCCCTGCTCTGTACGAGCATGATGGGCCCATTGCGGATAGTATCCATGCGAAGCGGTTATGGACGACCGTCTCAGACATATGATGCCTCTCAGCTTGCCCCGGACGCACCAATCAGTTCATCTGTTCTCCCTTCCCGACGACATGGACAGATACCTTCATCCTGAACAGCAACTTTGTGCGGATAGCTACTCACGACCGTTCAGATGCGGGGGATCATCCCTCTTCCTCCGCATCGGCGTCCTCACCGTTTTCCTCGTCCGCCGCCCTGAGATTCTGCAGGCCGAGATAGAGCTGACCGAAGATAAGCGGAATTAGCACCATCGTGAGAATGAGCGCAATCATCGGCCCGTCGGGCGTAACCGTGTCGAAAAGCTCCATCATCGGCGGCACGGTGACAGTTCCGATCAGAACCGAGCCGCTGACGATCAGCGCCGTCCAGACCCATCTGTTCACGGTTATCTCATTCACAAAGATGCTCGAGCGTCGGTCACGCATGTTGAACACATGCAGCATCAGTCCCCCTGCGAGGGTCAGGAAGCTCACCGTAACCGCGGCATCCTCCTCGAGGCCGAGCCAATGAAGCCCGATAAGCATCGAGGCGATGGCAACAACGCCATAGAGGACGCCGTAGATCCCGATGTCACGCCAGTTCTTGCCAGTGAGCACACCCTCGTCAGCGGGGCGTGGCCTTCTGTCCATGACATTCGGCGGGCCCTCCCCGATCCCAACGGCCAGCGCCGGAAATGCGTCTACAACAAGGTTCATCAGGAGCACCTGCAGCGGCAGCAGGGGCAGGACCAGGCCCGCCAGAGTGGCGACACCGATGGAGAAGACCTCGCTTGCGTTCACCGACAGCAGGTAGGTTGCGAACTTGCGGATATTGCTGAAGATCACGCGCCCCTCTCGAACCGCGGTCACGATGGTGCTGATCGCGTCATCACGCAGAATCATATCCGAGGCCTCGCGCGCCACCTGAGTGCCGCGTTGTCCCATTGCGACGCCGATGTTTGCGTTCTTGAGCGCGGGGGCGTCGTTGACGCCGTCTCCGGTCATCGCAACGAGGTCACCCTGCTCCTGATACAGTTGCACCAGATTGAGCTTCTGCTTCGGTGACACACGGGCAAAGACGGATGCGCTGAGTATCTTCTCCCGGTCCTCATCAGACCACTCGTCGGGCTCCTCGAGAATCGAGCCGGGGAGGACCACGTCCTCAAGCTCAGCGTCTTCGTCGGTTATGAGGCCCACCTCTCGTGCGACGGCCATGGCGGTCAGTGCCTGATCGCCGGTTACCATCACGACGCGGATGCCTGCTTCCCGGCACTCGGTGATCGCGTCGGCGGCGTCGTGTCGAGCGGGATCGATGGTTCCGACCAACCCAATGAAGGTGAGGCCATCGTAAAACTCCTCTGTTTCACTGTCGCTCCGCTTTTCGGCCAGCGCTATGATCCTCATGCCGTCGCGGGCCATTTCCTCGTTCTGCTCGATCCACCACTCGCGTCGTTCCTCGCTCATCTCCTCCTCGGCGTCCCCGCCACGCTCATGGGTGGAAGCTTCCAGCACCGCTTCGGGCGCGCCCTTCACGGCGTAGCGGAACTCTCCGTCCTGCTCATGCACGGTAGCCATCATCTTTCGGTCCGGGTCGAAGGGCTCGATATCCACCTGAGGCATTTCCTCCACGAGTTCATCGCGAGTGAATCCTGCCTTCCTTCCGGCCACCAGAAGGGCTATCTCCAATGGCTCACCGTCGGCGCGGAACTTGTCCTCGGCCCTGCCTGCCATCCCATCATCGTCGTCTTCATCTTCGCTATCTTCAGCCTCCCTGAGCCGCGCCTCCGTGCAAAGCACGCCGACCTCGAGGGCATGGCGCAGACCCGGCACATCGTCAACATCCACCTCCTGCTCGTCCGCCTCGAATGCACCCTCGTCGGTGAGCGGGCCTCCAGTAAGATGAACTACCTCTTCGCGCAGCCGCAGTCGACGTGCAGTAAGACGGTTCTCGGTGATGGTGCCCGTCTTGTCTGACGCGATGATCCCTGTCGAACCGAGTGTCTCGACGGCGGAGAGGCGGTTGATCAGCGCATTTCGCCGGGCCATGCGGATCATGCCACGCGCAAGGGTGACGGTTGCGATAATCGGCAGCCCCTCGGGTATCGTCGCGACCGCAAGCGCCACACCAATGCGGAACATGTTGGTGACGCCGCGGTCCTGTAGTATCCCGGCGATCACCACCATCACGACGAGCACGCACGTTATGATGACAAGCCGTGTGCCGAGCCTGTTGATCTTCTCCTCAAGCGGTGTTCGGGCTTCCTCGCCGCTCTCGGCGAGTTCAGACACATTACCCAGTTCGGTGGCCATACCGGTGGCTACCGCAACGCCCTTAGCTGAACCGCGGGTAAGAGCCGTACCCTTGAAGAGCATCGACGAACGTTCCGCGAGCGGCACATCCTCCTCTACCGAGTCGGTGGACTTGGTGACCGGCTCAGATTCGCCGGTCAATGCCGACTCATCGGCCTGCGCCTTGGATACCTCCACCAGGCGCAGGTCGGCGCTTATCATGTCGCCGGCCTCTAGGCGCACGACATCACCGGGCACGACCGCCTCAGCCGCGATCTCCTCCTCGGAGCCGTCGCGCAGGATGCGAGACGAGGCCCGTCCCATGCGTGCGAGAGCCTCCATCGAGCGAATCGCTCGAAGCTCCATGAAGAAGCCGAGGCCGCCGTTAAGCACGATAACAACTACGATGGCCCATCCCTCGATCGGCTCGCCGATAATAAACGCAAGCACGGCGGCGATCGCCAGCACGATCATAATCACGGTGCCGAACTGCTTGATCAGCACGTCCCACCACGGTCGACTCTGAACGCTACGGATGCAGTTGGGCCCGTAGCGTTTCCTGCGATCTTCTACCTCATCCGCGGAGAGACCCCGGTCCGGGTCGACTTCCAGATGTTCGATTACCTCTTCGACAGATCGAGCCCAGGGGTCCTCAGGCATATCCTCGGCCTGTCGACGCTGCATCTCGTCATCAAGAAGATCGCACAGATCTTCATCAGGCGTCTCGAGTTCTTCTTCCTCTTGTTCCATTGTCTCGTCGGAACTGTTGTCAGTGGTCACGTCGTTCTCCTCAATGGTGTGGTCGGGGCATTCTGCAGGGGCGCTTCAGAATGCTTCCGCATCACGGTAATTCTCTTCGCTCTTGAACATGCGGCGAGTCGGCCGCTTTCGTTGACGAAAAGCTGCACCGCTATACCCGCTGTGGGTAAGCAGGTGTCTGCTGCAGATGTCTCATTTTATTGCTTTCAACGCGACTTATACGAGTCCTGCCGCAGTTTCAGCGGGTTGCAGGAGGCGGAGCAGGTGTAGAGCCGGGACATGAGTGCCTCGATAACGGCTTCCGTAGAAGCATACGTCCGATCTCGCTGTTGCCGGCTATACACAGGCGGCAATGCACTTCCGATTGACAGATCCGCGAGGCAGCGCATATTCTTATGTTTGGATCCGGCGGGCCGATCTCATGGTCCGCCGGGATGATTGTGCCCCCATGGGGGAAGCCATGCCCGAACTGCCCGAAGTCGAGACGATCCGTGGCGACCTGTCAGAGCACCTGGTCGGCCGCAGGATCACGTCTGTTAAGGTGACGCAGGACGATATTCTCGTTGGCACTGCTCGCGGGCGCCTTGCAGAGACGCTCGTCGATAGGGAAGTGCTGCGGGTGGATCGCCGCGGCAAGAACCTGATCATTCGACTGGCCGGGGGAGCGGCTCTGCTGGTCAACCTCGGCATGACAGGCCAGTTGTTCGTGTGTGACTCAGACGCAGAACTCGCCGAGCACACACACGTGATCGCGGCACTCTCGGACCGCCGCAGGCTGCTCTACCGCGATGTACGCCGCTTCGGACAGATCGAACCCGTGCCGGACGGCAACGTGGAGGATAGCCTGACTCTTCGCAACGTGGGCGTAGATGCGATGGATGACAGCTTCACCGCGGATGTGCTGCGCGAGACACTGCAGGGGCGCACGGCGCTGCTGAAGTGCGCTCTGCTCGACCAGTCCCGTGTGGCGGGCCTCGGTAACATATACATCTGCGAGGCGTTGCATCGAGCCGGTATCGATCCTCATGTGAGGTGCAATGAACTGGCCGACCCTGAGATAGACCGCCTTCACGTCGCGATTCGGGAGGTGCTGGCGGAGGCGATCGCCTCGCAGGGCACCACGGTCTCCGACTACGTGACCGGCACTCGCGTCCCCGGGAGCTTTCAGGAGCGGCTGCGTGTGTACGGGCGCGAGGGCGAGGCATGTCTGGACCTTCATTGCGAACATAAGATCGAACGAGTCGTCCAGAGCAATCGCGCGACCTTCTTCTGTCCCGGCTGCCAGGGACTATCTGAAGCTAATCCGAACGGGAGTGAACTCTGTTGAAGTGCGGAAGCATCCTCGACGCAATCGGTAACACGCCGCTCGTGGCAATCGACGGCGATAGCCCCTGCGAGATCTGGGCAAAGGCCGAGTACCTCAACCCCGGGGGATCGATTAAGGATCGCGTGGCACTCCACATGATCTGCTGCGCTGAGGAGCGAGGGGAGCTTGAGCCGGGCGCGACGATTGTGGAGCCCTCGTCGGGGAACACGGGAATAGCGATGGCGCTGGTCGGCGTGCAGAAGGGCTATCGTGTCATCATCGTGATGCCCGAGGATATGAGCGAGGAACGCAAGAAGATCATCACCGCCTTCGGCGGGGAGCTTGAGTTGACGCCGAAAGGAGCCAACATCGAGGGGGCATGCGATCGGGCGGGTGAGCTGGTCGAGGAGATCGACGGAGCGCTCAGTCTGCAGCAGTTTGAGAATCCGGATAATCCAGAGATGCACTACAGGACCACCGGGCGGGAGATACTCGAAGATCTCGACGGAAGAGTTGACGCATTCGTGGCTGGTATTGGCTCGGGAGGAACCTTTGCCGGCGTAGGTAAGCTGCTGCGTGAGCACAACGGGAAGGTGTACCTCGCCGCGGTAGAGCCGGAGAACTCCGCGGCCTTGCTCGGGCATGAGCCCGGCCTGCACTGCATACCAGGTATCGGGGATGGATTTATCCCCGAGGTTCTGGACACCTCGATCATCAGCGAGGTGATCACTGTCTCGGATGATGACGCGATCGAGACCACCCGGCGCCTCGCGAGAGAGCGCGGATTCCTGGTAGGGACCTCGTCCGGAGCGAACATCTGGGCAGCGCGCCAGTTGGCCGAGAAGATGGATCCCGGAAGCATCATCGCCACTGTGCTGCCTGATCGAGCGGAGAGATATTTCTCCACCGCCTTGATCTGAGGAGAAGGTATCCGGGTTCCCACGTTGAAGAGACAGACTGGATTGCACACGATGGCCCGGCACAACAGGCCGGGATAAGTCGCACCGGAGGTGACGGAGATGGCGGACATTAAGGTCGGCATCGTCGGACTGGGATGGGCCGCGACAGGGCACGCACCAGCGTTCAAGGCGAATGCGAACTGTGTGATCGACGCTCTGTGCACAAGCAAGGAACTAAGCGAGACGGATATCCGGACGTGGACAGGGAGCAGCGACGCCGCTGTCTACCACGATTATGATGAGTTCCTGCAGCATCCGGGGCTGGACGTGGTGGATATCTGCACTCCGCATCCGCTGCACGCGGAACAGACCGTGAAGGCGGCGGAGGCGGGCAAACACCTCGTGATCGAGAAGCCGCTGGCGATCAACTACGATGACCTGCTCACGATGAAGCGCGCCATTGATGCGGCCGGCGTAAAGAGCAGCGTCTGCTTCGAGCTACGCTTCATTCCGCACTTTCAACTGATCGACTCCGTGATGGAGCAGGGCCTGTTGGGCGACATCACCTACTACGAAGTTGACTACTATCACGGCATCGGGCCATGGTACGGTCAGTTCGAGTGGAACGTGAAGAAGGATATGGGCGGCAGCGCTCTAATCACTGCGGGTTGTCACGCGCTCGATGCCATGATGGCTTTCTCCGCAAGTGAGGTTGTGGAAGTCACCGCATTCTCGAGCAAGTCAACTGCTGAGTGGGCACAGCCGTACGAGTACGACACCACCTCGACCGCGCTTGTCAGGTTCGAGGACGGTTCGCACGGTAAGTGCACCTCGTCCATCGACTGCCGCCAGCCCTACGTCTTCAACATTCACCTTGTGGGCAGCGAAGGTACTCTCTGGAACGACGAAATGTGGTCGAGCAACCTCGATGGGCTGCGCGCCCAGGAGTGGGTCAAGACACCGACAGCGCAGGCGGAATCAGGCGACGTGCTCGATCACCCATACGCGCCGCAGATTGATGAGTTCATATAGGCGATTCTCGAGGGGCGCGACTCAGTGATAAACTTCGAGGAGGCCTTCAGGACGCACCGGGTCATGTTCGCCATCGAGAAGTCGTTGGCGGAAGGCCGGCCGGTAAAGCTGGAGGAGATGGCTGTCTGAGGCACACGATCAAGCGACAGAAACGGGCCCCCGCCGACTTTCCGGCGGGGGCCATCGCATAAGTGCTTCGCGCGTTTGCGCTACATTTCGTTGAAGTCGTCCTGCGGCCCCCCGGCGGCGAGACGGAACGGGTGATCGGTCAGGCGACGCCGCTCCGGTGTCGAGTTCGGACCGCAGCCGCATACGTAGTCGGTGGCATCGCAGCCGAGCATCGGTCCGAGGCGCTTCCAGATTCCCCAGTTCTCCGTCGAAAGCGAGACTGGAACCTCCGTATCGTGGCGGCGGATCTCGCGGAGATAGTGCTCGTAGATCTCCGCGCGCACATCCTCGGGAAAAGGCGCGGCGCGCGTGTCCTCGGTAGTGAGGCCGGCCTCTTCCGCGGCTCGCAGGAAGTCCGGATCGAGCACTTCGACCGGCAGCTTGCGCTTCATCGCCTCCACATCGTGCCACATAAATACACAGAGGCTGATCACATCCGGGCTGGTTCTGCCGAAGAGCAGGTCGATGGCTGCGCTCGCCTCATCGCGCCAGTTGCGCACGGGGATGATCGGCTTGAACTTGTATCGCACATGGTAGCCCGCCTCCTGCGCGATGCGGGCGGCCTCGATGCGCTCTTCGGTGGTGCCGCAGACCGGCTCGATCTCGCGGCTCTGCGTGTCTGCAGAGATGCTCCAGACGATAATGGTGTTGTCGTTATGCTG